>CAIVLG010000046.1 GCA_903906695.1 uncultured beta proteobacterium
ACCCATACGCATCCAAGCTGAAGAAGCCCGTCACGATGCGACTGTCAGAAGACGTTGTGCAGTATTTCAAGGGCATGGCTGATGAGGCAGGTGTGCCGTATCAGAGTCTCATTAACTTGTACCTGCGCGACTGTCTTGCCAGTAGCCGAAAAGTGCAAATCAATTGGCCCCAGGCTGTTTAACATGACAAGGAGCGCGCAGCTCGCGGCGCGGTTACCAACAATAGCGCCGCCTACAAACCGGACGAAGACGGTTGCGTATGACGTGTCTGAACAACTCCGGACCCCTGAGGAAATGGCAGCTTATCTGGACGCATGGCTGGACGAGACTCCTGAGGACACAGCCGGAATAGCACGCGCCTTGGGTGATATTGCGCGCGCCAAGGGAATGACGCAGGTGGCCTGAGTCATTGAAAGGAACCAAAATGAACTTGCTCGGTAATCCTGTCTTTGTGGCTTATGCATTAGCCTGCGTCGCCCTGTCGTGCAATCTCATGTTTCTCTGGGCGTACAGCGGTGCTGCGCGAAGCAAGATCAAGTCAACGCCAAATCCCGAAGACACCACGCGCTTCAATGCAAGCTTGGCCGATGTTGATCCGCCAGCGATAGCGAGAGTTCTGCGGGCACATGCCAACGCTCAGGCGAGCATCGTTCCGTTTCTGACGCTCGGTTTGGTCTATGTGCTTGCTGGCGGCCCACTCAGCCCGGCGGTCCTGTACTTCAGTATTTTCACGGTGGCGCGATGGCTTCACTCCTGGGCCTATCTCGATGGCCGGCAGCCCTTGCGAACCATATCCTTCGTCGTCGCGTCGCTGCCGCTGCTCGCTCTGGTGGTTCACGTGGTGTGGCTGCTTCTGTCGGGGCTGTGAGCGCGCTGCCGCAAAACGCCTTTATGTGGATGCCCCTACGCGAGTAAGTCACGCTGGCACCTGTTGCAGGCGCCGCTTGTTGTAGCTACAATAACACCATGCGTATCACCTTCGATTCAGCCAAGCGCGAGAGAGCGCTGGCCGAACGGGGCTTGGACTTTGCCGATGCCGAGATCGTGTTCGAGGGCGTTACCCTTGAGATGGAGGATGCGCGCAAAGATTACGGTGAAGAGAGAATCATCTGCTACGGCTTATTGTCAGGACGGTTGGTTGTCATCGGGTACACGCCGCGTGGCGCGGATCGCCATGTATTCAGTATGAGGAAGGCCAATGAACGCGAACAAACCCGCATTGCATCGTTACTTGAAGTCTGACCTTGATCGAGTCGACGCCCACGTCGTCAACAAGGTCGAATACGAGGAACTGCCCGAACTCAATGATGAGATGCTCGCGCGTGCCCGAGTTAATAAGGGCGGCCGTCCTGTCTCTTCGAATCCGCGCAAGCTGCTGTCCATCAGGTTGCCTGCCGACGTTATTGATCGCTGGAAAGCAACGGGTCCAGGCTGGCAGACCCGCATGGCGGAACGACTCAGTACAGTTCGGTGAATCAAAGGTTCCGCTCAGACATCCTGAGCAATCCGAACAATGCGCAAATCCTTGAGCGCTGGGATGCGCTGGGCTTGCCCGATGGCTGGCTGGTTGCCGGGTGCCTGTTCCAGACAGTTTGGAACCGAATTTCAGACCGGGAACCTGATGTTGGAATCAAGGATTACGACATCTTCTACTACGATCCAACCGACCTTTCGGAAGAGGCCGAGAAAGTCGTCCAGCAACGTGCAGAAGAACTGTTAAGTGACCTGAACATCACTGTGGAACTCTGCAATCAGGCCAGAGTCCATCAATGGTACGAAGCACACTTTGGGCACCCCTACCCCAAACTGCTTGGCGCCAAAGATGGCATCGATCGCTTTTTGATTCCAGCTACCTGCGTTGGCATCAATCCGCGCGAGGTTTATGCGCCCAATGGCTTCCAGTTCCTTTATGACGGGGTGCTTTCAATGAATCCGCTCACACCGCACCGGGCCCTCTACGAGCAAAAGGCGTCGTCGTACCAGCAACGCTGGCCCTGGTTGCATCGCCTTGAGTAGGAAAAAGTAGGAAAAAGTAGGAAAAGTATCCTTGCAATTTCAACATGTCATATTTAAAATGCAAGGATGTTTAAGCGGATTTGTGAAGACAGTTTGATGCAAGCGCTGGGTTGGAGCCCGGCGGTTGCCATCCTCGGTGCTCGCCAGGTCGGAAAGACCACGCTGGCGCGACAAATTGCCGCATTGCAGCCAGATGCCTTGTATCTGGACCTGGAGCAGCCACAGGCGCGGGCGCGGATTGAAGAGCCCGAAATGTTCTTTGCGGCCAACAGGAACCGATTGGTTGTGCTCGATGAAATTCAGAACGCGCCGGAACTGTTTTCTGTCCTGCGCGGTGAAATCGATGCTGACCGTCGGCCTGGCCGCTTCTTGATCCTCGGCTCTGCGTCATTCAAGTTGTTGCAGCAGTCGCAGTCTCTGGCGGGCAGGCTGGTACTGATTGACATGGCACCCTTGTTATTGCCCGAAGTGATGGCCGGGTTTTCCGACATTCAGACGCTGTGGCTGCGTGGCGGATTTCCTGGCAGCTACACGGCGGGCAGTGATGGCGATTCGTGGCAGTGGCGTGATGCCTTCGTTAGGCACTTTCTGAATACCGATCTGCCAGCCGCATTGGGGTTGGCGCTCGATCCGGAGCGGATGCGACGGTTTTGGCGCATGATCGCGCACCTGCATGGCCAATTGTTCAACGCTTCAGCCCTTGCAGCGTCGCTCGGGGTCTCGCAACCCACAGCAGCGCGCTATCTGGATCACCTGGTTCAAACCTTGATGCTGCGCCGCATCGAGCCGTACCACGCCAATCTCGGTAAACGCTTGGTCAAGTCACCCAAGGTTTACGTACGCGACTCCGGACTGTTGCACTACTTGCTCAACATTCGGATTCAGGATGACTTGTTTGGGAACCCGTCAACCGGGGCTTCCTGGGAGGGCTTTGTGATGGAGCAGATCTGTAACCAGTTGCCGGACGGTGCCATAGCCAGTTTTTATCGAACTGCGGCGGGTGCTGAACTGGACCTTCTCGTGGAAATTGGATCGCGAAAAATCGCCTTTGAGGTGAAATTTTCCAACACCCCCAAAGTCACCAAAGGTTTCTGGCAAGCCTGTGAGGATGTTGGGGTGGACGCGGCCTATGTAGTTGCGCCAGTTCAGACCGGCTGGCCCATGAAAAGTCTGGGTGCGTATCCCGTTCAGGTCATCGGACCCGACCCATTGCCTTGGTAAGGCCGTTGTTCAACCACCCTTCTTGCAGCGCTTGCCCGGGTTCTTCTTGTTGTTGGTGGCAGTGCCGCGCTCCAGACTGCGCAGTTGTCCCTTCGGTGCGGTGAAGCAGACGCCTTTGGGCGGCACGGGACGGGGTGTTGCCTTGCGCTCGGCTTCGGTACGGAACTCTTTGGCCATGAAAAATAACTCCAGATGAATTGGTGGAAAGGGTTGATTATCTCCGCTACGGGGAGTTTGGGTCAGGTGCGTGGAACATGACCAAGCTATACTCTACCCTTTTCTGATCCTCTGGCTGGCCGTTGCGTCGCAACTTCGACGAGACTTTTGTGTCAATCCGGACACTGGTGCCAACAAGATCATATGAGGTCATCATGAATTTGATTCAAACCCTTGAGCAGGAAGAAATTGCTCGTCTCGGGAAGATTGTTCCTGAATTTGCCACGGGTGACACTGTGATTGTGAACGTGAATGTCGTCGAAGGGACACGCAAGCGCTTGCAGGCCTACGAAGGCGTGGTCATCGCCAAACGCAATCGCGGTCTCAACAGTGGTTTCATCGTACGCAAGATCTCCAGTGGTGAAGGGGTCGAACGGACGTTTCAGACTTATAGTCCGCTGATCGCCAGCATCGAAATAAAGCGTCGCGGCGATGTTCGTCGTGCCAAGCTGTACTATCTGCGAGATCGTAGTGGCAAATCGGCTCGCATCAAAGAGAAACTGTCAGCGAAGAAGACTGCAGGTAAGTTGGCCACTGAATAGCCGAGCATTGTTGAGTTGCCGCCCCAGCTTGCGCTAGTGGCGGCTTTTTTTACCTTTCATGGTGTCCCGGTCTCTCAAAACCACGCTGTCCAAGTTGCCAAACTTCGACCCGCGGCAAGTCCCGGTGCTCAATGTCGACTCGCATTTGCCACCCGTGGCACTGGGATCGTTGCAGCCGCTTGCCTTGCGCAGGCGGTTCGCGAACCCGCCGACATGGGAACCGGAGGTTCTCGCTGAGAAGAATGCTTGGGATCGCCCGCCTGTGCAGGCATCGGTACTGATACCGATAGTGATGCGAGAGCAGCCTACTGTCTTGTTGACCGAACGCACCATGCAGCTTTCGACTCACTCAGGGCAAATTGCGTTCCCGGGTGGCAAAGCCGACGAAGACGATATCAACGCCACTGCTACGGCTTTGCGCGAGGCGCAGGAAGAGCTTGGGCTCGATTCTTCGATGGTTCAGGTACTTGGTACGCTGCCTGAATATGTGACTGGATCGGCCTTCATCGTGACGCCGGTGGTGGCGTTGGTGCGCGCCGCTTTTTCGTTGATTCCCAACAGCCATGAAGTTGCGGATGTGTTTGAAGTGCCGCTGGAATTCTTGATGGACCCTGCTAATCATCGGCGCCACGCCTTTGAGTGGGAGGGCGTGCGGCGCGAATGGTTTTCGATGCCGTATCAGGATAACGCCAAGCAACGTTTCATCTGGGGTGCCACCGCGGGTATGCTGCGCAACTTCTACAGGATGTTGTCGGCCTGATCTGCATGCGGCTATGATGACTGCATGAGCTTTATCTCTGTGCTTATTGCTCTGCTGATTGAGCAAGCGCGACCTCTGAGTCGAAGCAACCCGGTGCATGCGGGCATTCGCACTTGGGTTCGTTGGAGCAGTCGCAATTTTGATGCCGGAAAGTCATTTCACGGCTGGCTGGCCTTGGGTTTTGCGGTCGCTGGACCATCACTGGCGGCGTCGGCGATCTACTGGGTCCTTGAAACTCTGATTGGGTGGCCCGTTGCGTTGATATGGAGTGTGGCAGTGCTCTACGCCACGTTGGGGTTCAGGCAGTTCAGCTTTCATTTCACACAAATTAGGGACGCGCTGGCTGACGCTGATGAGGATCGGGCTCGGGAATTGTTGGTGAGCTGGAAGCAGATTGAAGCCAGTGAATTGCCGCGCAGCGAAATTGTGCGGCATGTCATCGAATATTCAGTTCTTTGCGCGCATCGCCACGTCTTCGGTGTCCTGTTTTGGTTCTCGTTGTTGGCTGCCTTTGGGTTTGGTCCCGCTGGCGCGGTTCTATACCGATTGAGTGAATTTGTGGCACGCTACTGGCAACATACGAGCAAGGCACATTATCAACCTGTCAGCGAGGCTTTGAAGCAGACCGCAGGAGACGTTTGGACAGTCATCGACTGGGTGCCCAGTCGAATTACCGCGCTTAGCTTCGCCGTGGTTGGTAGTTTCGAAGATGCGATTGATTGCTGGCGAAATTACGAGCTACGCTATGCAGGAGACAATGACGGCCTGCTTCTGGCTGCGACCTCCGGCGCTGTCAATATCCGACTGCAGGGGGCAGACCGACAAAGTGAGCCGTTTGCCGGACAGATACCGGAATTTGCCCATCTTGCTGTTGTGGTGGGCCTTGTTTGGCGCACAGTGGTCATGTGGCTCGTGCTGCTTGCGCTCTTGACCATGGCTCGTTTGATCGGGTAGCCTCTCAATATTCTGCCGTCTGGCTCAACTCGATATACAAATCACGGTAGATCTTGTAGCGATTGGTGCAGATGCCGCAAGCGTTGGTTACGGATTGGAGAGCGGCCAGTACGCCGCACCCTGGTTCATGCAGATGGCTGCAGTTATAAAACTTGCAGTGGGTGGCATGGGCTTTCAGGTCTGGCATCAAGGCCGCGAGTTGGGCCGGATTGATGTGGTTCAGCCCAAATTCCTGAAAACCTGGGGAGTCGATCAGGGCGGTTGTTTTTTCGGCGTCCACCCAATACCAGGTGGTGCTGGTAGTCGTATGTCTGCCAGTGTTCAAAGCTTGAGAGACTTCGCCAGTTTGCGCCAGTGCGCCGGGCACCAGCAAGTTGATCAAAGTGCTTTTGCCTGCACCCGATGGACCCAGCACCAGAGTCGTTTTGCCAGCGAGCAGTTTGAAAAGAAGGCCGCGATCGACAGAGGACGATTGTTTGAGTGATAGCGGCAGCACGCAATAATTCATCCGTCGATAGGGCTCCAGCCATTCCCAGGCGCGTGCGAAGGGCTCGATCAAGTCACGCTTGTTGACTGCAATGACGGGTGTGATGTGCTCAGCCTCGGCTGCGATGAGGGCGCGTGCCAGCTGACGTGAGGAAAACTCCGGCTTGGCAGCGATCAAGATCAGTATAGTGTCCAAATTCGCTGCAAACGACTTGGTGCGAGTTCGGTCCTGGCGATAGAACACGTTGCTGCGATTTTCAATCTTTTCTATCGTACCTTCGTCGCGCGAGGCTTGCCACAGAACTCGGTCACCCACCTGTCCGTGGCTCTTCTTGCCCCGCGAGTGGCAAATCAGACGGCTTCCGTCAGGCGCTTCAACCAGGAAATGACGGCCATAGTTGGCCACAATCAGACCGCGTTTGAGCGTATCGTGTTGTATCAAGTGATCGCTTCCCGTTCGACTATTCCGCGTTCAAACCATGATGCGCGCCAGTCGCTCGGTCGCCGGCGGGTGCGAGTAATAGAACTTCACATACGCCGGATCAGGGGTGAGGGTTGAAGCATTGTCTTGATATAACTTGAGCAGCGCACTGGCCAAGTTCATGCCACTGGTTTGGGCAACAGCGTAGGCATCTGCCTCAAACTCGTGCTTACGGGAGAATATGGATAGGACAGGCGCCATGAAGAAGCTGAAGACAGGCGTCACCAGGAGGAACAGAAGCAGCGCCAGCCCATCGTTTGGCGCGTCCAGATTCGGCTGCACTCCCAAACCTTGGTAGAACCAAAGTCGGGCCCCAAGCCATCCCAGCGACGCAAAGCCGATCAAGCTCAGAGCGAGCATGGAAACAATCCGTTTGATGATATGCCCGTGCTTGAAATGACCCAGTTCGTGTGCCAGCACGGCATCCACCTCATCGGCTGAAAGTTTGGCCAGCAGCGTGTCATAGAACACCACCCGCTTGGCCATCCCGAAGCCGGTAAAGTAAGCATTGGAGTGCGCGCTGCGCTTGCTGCCGTCCATCACAAAGAGACCCTTCGCAGTGAATCCGCATCGCTGCATCAATGCTGTCACGCGAGCTTTCAGGATTTCATCTTTCAACGGTAGGAATTTGTTGAACAGCGGCGCAATATAAGAAGGGTAGATCAACAATAGGAGCAAATTGAAACCGCTCCAGACGCCCCACGCCATTAGCCACCACCTGTCACCGGCAGCAGCCATCAGCCACAACACAAGCGCGACGATGGGCAGTCCAATGATGACCCCGACCGCGCACGATTTGATCAAATCAATGATCCACAGCCTGATCGTCATCTTGTTGAATCCAAATCGCTCTTCAATGACGAAGGTCTGGTAGAGGTTCAACGGCAAATCGATGAGTCCGTTGATCAGCACAAAGCTGGCAAGCAGTGCGATCTCCTGTCGCATGCCACCGCCCAACCATTGGAGCAGTGTCACGTTGAGCGCAGAGAGTCCGCCCAGCAGAGTCCATGCCAGGAGAACTGTCGAGCCCAGTGTCAGTTCCAGCAGGCCAATTTCCGCTTTGACTGTGGTGTAGTCGGCAGCTTTCTGATGATTGGACAGCGTGATTGACGACTGGAATGCAGAGGGCACCTGATTGCGGTGCTGTGCCACGTACCTGATTTGTCTGACAGTGAGCCAGACCTTCAATAGGACCCCCGCGATCAGGGCCAGCGCGAAGCTGACAGTGAATGTCGATGAGGGGGCGAAATCGAGAATTGAATCATGCATGGCGTTCGAGTTTAGGTCATCGGCGACAATTCCGACCATGATCACGCAAAACCTTGATTCTCCCGCGCAGTCACTCGACAAATCGGAGCAGAACCTGATTTGGCTTGATTGTGAAATGACCGGCCTTGATCCGGAACTTGATCGGATTCTCGAAATCGCTGTCGTTATTACGAGCTCCAATCTGGAATGCCGCACTGAAGGCCCGGTGCTGGTGGTACATCAAAGCGATGAGCAGCTTGACAAAATGGATGCATGGAACAAAGGTACCCATGGCAAAAGTGGTTTGATTGAAAAGGTGAAGGTATCGACATTGAGTGAAGAGACTGCTCAATTGCTACTGATGTCCTTTCTGACCCGATACGTGCCGAAAAATAGCTCCCCCTTGTGCGGCAACAGTGTCGGCCAAGATCGACGCTTCTTGGTCAAGTACATGCCTAAATTGGAAGCTTTCCTTCATTACCGAAATCTCGATGTAAGCACGCTCAAAGAACTGTCAAAGCGATGGCGTCCAGATATCTATGCATCGTTCAAGAAGCAACAACGGCATACTGCACTGGCCGACGTACATGAGTCAATCGACGAGCTTCAACATTACCGAAAACACTTTCTTAAAGTGGGCGATTAGGTAGAAACCCGACTTTGTGCGACAATCCTCGCCTGCACCCAAACCAACGGTGCAATCTTGTTCATCTCCCTTCATTCACTCGGTCCAAAGCAGATTTGCTGACACAAATTTGCAAGAAATGACCCCCTGGCGTCAGGCGAACTCAATCTGAGTCGGCGCAGGTTCCGTTTGATGGTTGATGTTTTTTAACCATTGACGGAGCGGTTGCATATTTGCAGCGCTCGCGTGTGAGTAAATTCATGACTGACGCTATTCAAGCGACGGGCGCTAGTTCGCTTGTCGAAAATTCTATCGATGCAACGGCAGAAATGCCAATCAACCAGCCTGAAAAAAATGATGCTGTAGCCGAATGCTTAAATGGTTTCTTGACTTTTGGCCTAGCCCCTGAGTTGATCCGGGCGGTGAAAGACCTCGGCTTTTCTCAACCCACAGCAGTACAGCAAAGAACCATTCCGCTGGCAATGCAGGGTCATGATGCGACTGACAAAGTTGCTCACTTCACCGACTTGATGGTATCGAGTCAGACCGGCAGCGGCAAGACAGCCGCATTCCTGTTGCCGGTCTTGCACACCCTGCTGACTGAGCAGGCAAGGGTCGAGGCGAAGGATCGCGCCGATTTTGAACAAGCCGTCGCCCAAGCCGTGGCGCGAGGCGATGCACCACCGAAGCGCGCCAAGCGCAAGGATCCCACTAATCCTCGCAATTTCTCAGCGGCTGTGCCGGGCGCCCTTATTGTTTGCCCGACGCGTGAGTTGGCTCAACAGGTGGCACATGATGCCATCGATCTGGTTCAGCATTGCCGCGGACTGCGTATCGCCAACGTTGTGGGAGGCATGCCATATCAGCTGCAAATTGCCAAGTTGCAAAACGCCAACCTTGTGGTCGCTACGCCGGGTCGGCTACTGGATTTGCAACGCTCCATGCAAATCAAACTCGACCAGGTTCAGTTCCTGGTGGTCGACGAGGCCGATCGCATGTTGGATCTCGGATTTTCAGACGATCTGGCTGAAATAAACCAATTGACCATCGGTCGTAAGCAGACCATGATGTTCAGCGCCACTTTTGCCCCGAGGATTCAGCAACTGGCCTCACGTGTGATGCGCCAGCCGCAGCGTCTGCAAATTGACAGTCCGCAGGAAAGGCACCAAAACATCGATCAAAAGCTGTTCTGGGCCGACAACGCTCAGCACAAGCGCAAGTTGCTTGATCACTGGCTTCGTGACAGCACTATCAATCAGGCTATTGTATTTGCGAGTACTCAAATTGAATGTGATGGATTGGCAAACGATTTGCAGCAGGACGGTTTCTCCGCTGTGGCCTTGCATGGGGCACTAAGCCAGGGTTTGCGCAACCGCCGCCTGATGGCCCTGCGCCAGGGACAGGTTCAGATTCTGGTGGCTACCGACGTGGCAGCGCGCGGGATTGACGTGCCCAGCGTCAGCCATGTTTTCAACTTTGGCTTGCCAATGAAGGCGGAAGACTACACACATCGAATTGGCCGTACCGGACGCGCTGGGCGTGACGGCCTCGCCGTGACCTTCGCTGAGTTCCGTGATCGTCGCAAAATTATGGACATCGAGTTCTATAACCATCATCAATTCAAAGGCGAGACCATTCCTGGGATGGAGCCGCGACAGCGTTTTCCCGATTCGCGCCCGAACTCAGTTTTTGCGGCCCGGGATAACCGTGGGACTGGCTTCACCCGTCGTCCTCATGATCAAAGTACTGGCGGGAGTAATCGCTCTGAAGGTTTTGGTGCCAGTCCTGGTGGCGGCGGGCGCGAGGTTGCCAACTATGAACGCAAAGGCGGTTTCAATGACCGATTTGCCAGTGCGCGTAACGATAGCTTGGCGCCACGAGGCGATTTTGGTCCCCGCAAACCAGTGCTTGGAAGGCCGGCCAGTGTGAGGCCTGGTAACGGCGGAAAGGTCTTCGTGCCTCGCGATGCCAAGAAGACGTATGGAACGAGATGATTGAAAACCGGTGCGGTGCTGATTACCAGATCCTCAGCGACTTGCCTTATAATCCGCTGCTAAGCAAAGAGATCTCGAGTCACCTTTGCTTGGTCGTTGCAGTCATCCTGCATTGACAATTTCCGGAAATTGTTTCATCAACTCACTAGGTAATTTTTCAAATGAAAAAAACGCTCGTATTGGCCGCAGTCATTGCCGCCGCCGCTCTGGTTGCTTGTGGAAAAAAAGAAGAAGCACCTGCTCCCGCACCCGCTCCTGCTGCCGCACCAGCGCCCGCTCCGGCACCCGCCGCTGCACCGGCGCCTGAAGCTGCAGCTTCTGGCGCTTCGGCAGCAGCTCCCGCTGCCGCTGCAGCTCCCGCTGCTTCCGAGACTGCTGCTCCTGCCGCAGCTGCTAGCGCTGCACCGAAGAAGTAAGACTGCTTCTTGGTCAACTTTGTTGGCGAAAAAAAGCCACCTTTGGGTGGCTTTTTTGTGGGCGAAAGAAAAAATTTCCAATTGGCCACACCCTATTCCTGCTGACACTGACTGGTCAGCATAAGGTCAGACCTTCATTTGAGATCGTCGGCAATCGCTTTGAGGATTCGCTGCGCATTGGCGGAGGTATCAGGCACTCCGCTGGCGTTCAGGATCGACACGGTAGTTGAATCGCCCCGACCGACAAGGGTCACGCGGTACTTCAAAAGGTTTGCATTTTCCTTCGAAGAGCTGAAGATTGACGCTAGAAAGCTCGGCTCGGCTTTGTCCGCGGAAGGCTCGACATAGCGGACAAAATAGATGCCTTGGCTGCGGTCTCGATCTTCGACCGTGAAATTCGCGCGGTCCAGCGATAGACCCACCCGGCGCCAGGCTCGGTCAAAGCCTTCGTCAATCTGGACCACTGATTGGCCATTGACCACAGCCGTACGCGCATTATTCTTGGTGTCGACAGATGCCGTAACGGCTTTTGATTGTTCCTGAGTTGCCCCCAGCTTGATCATCAAACGGCCCAAAAACTCTGCTTCCATTTCCGGATCGGGGGCCCGAGGCTGCCATATGGTGTTACCAAGGTCCTTGTTGTTGGAGGAACTGTAAACTTCGATCATGCCGCGGTGGCTGATATAGATTTCAGTTCCACCGCTTGCATTGCGTTCCAGGCGGGTCCGAAATTTATCGCGTTCTCCGGTTGAATAAAGCGAGTCAAATACCTTGCCGATGGTGCTGCGAATAACGTCTTGAGGCAACTTGGCACGGTTCTCCGCCCAATCGGTTTCCATAATGCCAAGATTGGCTTGGTCCAGGATTAGTAGAAATCCATTCTCTTGCCAGAACTCCCGGATCGGTTCCCACAGTCGATCTGCGGTTCGATTGACGACGAGCCATCTTTGACTACCGGCCCGCTCTATGCGTACGTCGCTCAAGGAGGCGACGGCGGTTGGCATCGGTTGGGCGATTGGGGATTGCTGGAAACTGGACGCCGTGACTGATCCTCCCGGAACAGCATAGCGGGTGTTGCGAGAGAGTTGCGTCAGATCGGGAGGCACCTCCAACGATGGCGCTTTGCCCGCGCTTTTATAGTTAACTTTTTCAGTATCGATAACCGTCGAGCACGCGGCCAGAGTCAATACCAGGCTTAGCAGTGCAACTTTGGAAAAATGATTCACGCCAGTGTCCATCAAAGTAATAAGTAAGGAGGGCAGACGCACGTTGTCAGATCAGACCGCTTGCATGCAAAGCTTCTTCCAACAGGAGCTTGCTGGTCGCAGTTAACGGCGTCATGGGGAGACGCATGGTGTCACCGCACAGTTCCAACCTCGCCATCGCCCATTTCACCGGAATCGGGTTGGCTTCCACAAACAAGTATTTGTGCAAAGGCAGCAACTGGAATTGAATCTCCATTGCCCGCTTTCTGTCGCCGGCGATTGCCGCCACACACAGTTGATGCATAAGGCGCGGCGCCAGATTGGCAGTTACGCTGACGTTACCCTGACCACCGCAGAGCATCAGTGCCACGGCGGTGCCGTCATCGCCGGAGTAGATGGAGAAATGTTTCGGAGCCTCGCGGATCAGCCACTGCGCCCGTTCAATGTTTCCAGTTGCTTCCTTGATTCCAACAATACCGTTGACCTTGGCCAGACGCATGACCGTTTCATGGGCCATGTCCGCAACTGAGCGGCCGGGCACGTTGTAGAGCACCATGGGGAGGTCAACTGCTTCCGCAATCGCTTTGAAATGCAGATACTGTCCTTCCTGCGTCGGTTTGTTGTAGTAGGGAACAACCTGTAACTGGCAATCGGCGCCAACTGCTTTCGCGAACCGTGCCAATTCGATCGCTTCTGTTGTGGAATTTGCACCGCAGCCCGCCATGATGGGAATACGCCCGTTTGCTTGCTCGACTGCAACGCGGATGATTTCGCAATGCTCCTGCACGTTCACCGTGGGTGACTCGCCGGTGGTGCCGACGACGCCAACGCAATCGGTGCCCTCTCCGATGTGCCAATCGATCAGTTTTCGCAACGCTGGGTAGTCCACGCTGCCATCTTCGTGCATGGGTGTGACAAGCGCCACGATGCTGCCTGTGATTGGGCTGGTTAGGGATGTCATGTCCGGGTGGTGGTTAACGGTAGAAGCGCATTCTAACTAGAGCGGGTAACTCTTGGGCTTGCCCGATTCTGTAACGCAGCAATTGGGGCGTGCGGCGACTATCCGCTGCAGCACACGTGGAGGATCTTCAAGACACCCCTCTTCGAAGGCGATCACTCTCAATTGCCTGAAAACCGTCAACAATTCCGCTGGTTGAAGCAGGAAGTCGGGCCGGGTTGGCCTTCCTATACCCTCATGTCCCTTCGAAAAAGTCTCATAGATGAGCAGACCGCCTGGCGCAATACTTGCCCTGATCAGTGGAAACAGTGGACGCCACAGGTAGTTGGTGACAATAACCGCCGCATATTGCCGCGCCTGATTTCCATCCATCAGCGGCCACGGTCCATTTTCAATATCAGCCAACACGGCTGTTCCAAAAGCTGCTGCTGCTTTTGTCGCCTCGGCCGAGCGATCAATGCCGGTGACGGGATGACCGCGGTCCGCAAACCACTTCATATGCCGCCCGTGGCCGCAGGCGATGTCAAGTACCGTGGCGTGTGAAGCAAGCAGGTGAGACCAGCGCTGGACCCAGTCTGAAATGGGAGCGAGGACGGGTAAGGCGTTTGTCGCCGGTCTATCGGTCATTCCAAGCCGAGAACGAGTCATGTCCTGCGAAAGGCGTCCTCCGCTGCAGCGTTCAAGTCCGTTGAGGTCGTGTTTTGATTGAACGTCGACAAAACCGGCACCCTGCAGCAGTTCCCGCACCAGCATCGCCTGGTCATAGCCGTGTTCCAGCAGCAAGTAGCCCCTGGGTCGCAGGTGAGCTGAGGCCTGCTCGACGATGCAGCGAATGTCATCGAGTCCGTCCGGGCCAGAAATAAGCGCCAGACGCGGCTCGTGTTTGAGTGCGTCCAGATGAGCATCCTGCACGGCAATATAAGGCGGGTTGGAGACAATCACGTCGCAAAGGTCCGCAATGCCATGCAGCCATGAACCCTGCTGGAAGTCCACTTCGAGTTGTAGACGTTGGGCGTTTTCGCGAGCCACTGCGAGAGCTTCTTCGCTCGCGTCGATGGCGTGCACTTTCAGGTCGGGACGGCTTGCCTTGAGTGCCAGTGCAATGGCGCCGCTGCCTGTGCCAAGGTCCAGAACCTGTACCGATTCAGTTCCAACGCCAACAAAAGGTAATACCTCGAGTGCCCATTCCACCAGCGTTTCGGTGTCCGGCCGCGGAATTAGCACGCGCGGATCTACGATCAGATCCAGGCCGAAGAACTCCTTGTGGCCGGTGATGTAGGCCACTGGTTCGCCCTGCAGGCGACGTCGAACAGCAGCCTCAAATTCGGCCTGATGCGATGGCAGCAGCGGATCGGTGTCGTGGCTCAGCAGCCAGGCACGTGAGTGCATGGGAAGGGCCAGCGCGTTCAGTAGCAGCAACTGCGCATCGAGCCGGTCCAGGCCTTGGCTCATGGCCCGTCGCAAGGTTTGCTCTACCGTGAGTGTCTTCACACGTTCGCGCCAACTTCCAGCGCCGCCAGTTGTTGCGCCGCTTCGTAAGCCTGCAGGGCCTGTACCACGTCCTCCAAGTCGCCCTCCATGATGGTCAGCAGCTTATACAAAGTCAGGTTGATGCGGTGGTCGGTCAGGCGACCCTGTGGAAAGTTGTAGGTCCGAATGCGGTCGCTGCGTTCGCCGCTGCCGATCAGACTCTTGCGCTCTGCCGCATCCTTGGCGGCACGTTCCGAGCGGTCCTTTTCCTGGATGCGCGCCGACAGCACCTGCAGTGCCTTTGCCTTGTTGCGATGCTGGCTGCGGTCGTCCTGACATTCAGCCACGATGCCGGTTGGAATATGCGTGATGCGCACCGCCGAATCAGTCTTATTGATGTGTTGTCCACCGGCACCGCTGGCGCGGTAGGTGTCGATGCGCAAGTCGGCCGGGTTGATCTGAACTGCCACTGCCTCGTCGGGTTCAGCCAGGACCGCCACGGTACAGGCGCTGGTGTGGATGCGGCCCTGAGTCTCTGTGACCGGCACGCGCTGCACACGGTGGCCGCCTGACTCGAATTTCAGTGCGCCATAGACGTGGTCTCCTTCAATTCGAAGTACGACCTCCTTGTAGCCACCCAGTTCACTGGCCGACTCAGTGATGATTTCAACCTTCCAGCCACGGCGCTCGCAAAAGCGGGTGTACATGCGTAGCAGGTCGCCGGCAAACAAGGCCGATTCGTCGCCACCGGTACCGGCGCGAATCTCGAGAAAAGCGTTGCGTGCATCGTCCGGATCTTTGGGTAGCAACATGCGCTGCAGCTCAACGTCAAGCTGTTCAATCTCGGCGCTGGCCCCGTCGATTTCTTCTTGTGCCATGGCAGTCATCTCAAGGTCGGTTGAAGCCTGGATCAGTAGTTCCTGCGCGGCAGACAAATCGGCTTCGCGCTGGCAGTAGCGTTGCCAACGGCCCGCAACGGCCGCCACTTCGGTGTGCTCGCGAGATAGCGCCAGGAACTGCTTCATGTCTCGCATGATGTCTTCGCGTGACAGCAGGAATTCAAGCTCCCCCAGGCGATCGACGTAGCGGACAAGTTGTTGACGGAGAAAAGGTTTCATGGGCGACGGGTGAGGTGTTTGTGAATGTCATCCCGGACTCGATCCGGGATCCATGGATTGCGGGTCACGCCCGCAATGAACAAACCAAAGGCCCGCAACGACTAAGCCGTAGTGACGGCATTCGTATGAGCGCAGCTAACGTTCTTTACGCAGAAAGAAGTGCTGAATCGCAGAACTGGCCCGCTCGCGGGCTGAACTGTCGCCGGCGCGAAGTTCAGCCATCGCGCCATGCAGCATCTTTTGCGTCAAACCCTTGGAGAGAGCTTCCAGAACCGCTTCCACGTCTTCGCCTTTGGCCAGCAGTTTTCGCGCACGATTCAACTCGGCGGCGCGCCATTCGTCTGCCTGGGCATTGAGTTGCTGGATCAGGGGCACCGAACTGCGTTGGTCGACCCAGTGCATGAAACTCTGCACGCCCGCGTCGACAATGGCCTCGGCTTGCGCCACGGCGGCCTGCCGGTTCGCCTGCGCCGTTTGCACCACACCCGCCAGATCGTCGACGGTATAAAGGTAGATGTCCTCCAGCGCCTTGACCTCAACTTCAATATCGCGCGGCACCGCCAGATCAATCATGAACATCGGGCGGTGCTTGCGTCGCTTCAGTGCACGTTCCACCGCGCCCAGTCCAATGATGGGGAGGGTACTTGCGGTACAACTGACGACGGCGTCAAATTCGTGCAGACGATCCGGCAAATCGCCCAGCCGCATCACTTCGCCGCCAAAACGGCTGGCCAGCCTTTCGCCTCGTTCCAGCGTGCGGTTGGCGATAGCCAGGCTTTTTGGATTCTTCGCGGCAAAGTGGGTCGCGCACAACTCGATCATTTCTCCAGCGCCCACGAACAGCACCTTGACCTGGCTAAGGTCTTCGAACAACTGTCCGGCCAGACGTACACCGGCAGCCGCCATGCTGATCGAATGGGCGCCAATCTCGGTCGATGTGCGAACCTCCTTGGCGACAGCAAACGAGCGTTGGAACAACTGGCTCAAGGTGGTGCCCAATGCCCCTGCCGACTCCGCAGCGCGAACGGCATCCTTGATTTGTCCCAGAATCTGTGGCTCGCCCAGCACCATCGAGTCGAGTCCACTGGCGACCCGAAAAGCATGACGCGCGGCCAGACTATCCTCCATGGTGTAGGAGTGGGCCCGCAGCAGCGAAGGGGCAACACCGCCACTGTGCGCCAGCCAGTCCAGCGTGTGCTCCAGTTCCGGTTTGTCACCGGCACAGTAGATTTCAGTGCGATTGCAGGTCGAGATCAGGGCGGCCTCGGGTCGGCGCGAGAGCGACTCGCGCAAGGCGTGCAAAGTGGGCTCCACCTGATCGATGGCGAAGGCAAAACGGCCGCGCAGATCCAGCGGCGCGGTCGTGTGATTAATGCCTAGAGCCCAGACTGCCATGGCCCGATTATAAAATCAGCCACCGATGACAGCCCTTGCTCTCCTGAATCATGCCCTGAATTTCATGGCGCCCGCGTTTTGGGTGGCAGTATTGATGCCTTTGGCGGGTCGGATATTTTGGAAGAGAAGGGGATTCGCTCCAGCGCTTTGGGCACAGGCAGCGGCGAATTTTGTGCTCGGTACTCTGGTGTTGGCAGTCGGACTGTGGTACTTCGGCCGGGACGGCAAGATGGCGACATACGCCGGCATGACCTTGATCTGTGGCACCGGTCAGTGGTTCATGCTGCGTGGCTGGGGTTAGCGCGAAGGTGAAAACAGATCGACCCGGTCGGTGACGATGCCGTCAGTCCCCAATTCAAGCAAGCGCTCTGCGGCCCATTCGTCGTTCACCGTGTAACTCAGGCAGCGCAGGCCAGCGTTCTTGACTTGGCCTACGGTGGCCTTGTCCCAGAGGGCGTGATTGCAGATTAGCGCGGCACAGCCCAGTGACTGGGCAGCTTCCAGCCAGCCGCTCCAGAGCGAACTGAGCAGCAGACCACGTGGCAGCAACGGCTGTGCGTCGTGGGCGGCTTGCAGGGCTTCGGGTCGAAAGGATGTCAACAAAGGTGGCACGGAGGCGCCCTGCCAGAGTCGGGCGGCGTGTTCTGCCACCACTTCACCGGTCCGGCGCTCAAGCCCGGGTGTCGGCTTGATCTCGATGTCCAGAAAGAAGCCGTTGCGCAGGCAATAGCCTGCGATGTTCTGAAAGCTGGGCAGCGGCTCGCCCGCGAATGCACGCGAATGCCAGCTGCCGGCGTCGAGTTGTGACAGTGCCGTCCACGGGTGATCGCCAGCGACACTGCTGGCACCCGCTCCGATTTGTCCAGGGCCGTTGCTGGTGCGCTCCAGCGTCGCGTCATGCAGCAGGAAGGGCACACCGTCGGCACTGAGCTTGACGTCGCACTCGAACATGCGGTAGCCGTGGCTGGCGCCCGTGCGGAAGGCGGCCAGGGTGTTTTCCGGCGCCAGTGTGCCAGCGCCGCGGTGCGCGATCCAGCGCGGGTAGGGCCATGGGGGTGGCGTCATTGCGCGCCCTCGTTTGTCATTGTGGACTCGATCCGCAATCCATGGATCCCGGATCGAGTCCGGGATGACCGCTGTGGGCTGTGACGCGTTTGCCGGTACTCGCGTCAAAG
>CAIVLG010000047.1 GCA_903906695.1 uncultured beta proteobacterium
AACGAAAGGCACGCCGTCGTGCGCGGCTGCTTCGAGAATCGCATCGAAGCGGCCTTGCAGAAGCGCTTTGCGGAGCAACGGCCCTTCCTGCGCACCAGGATTGGACCACGCCAACCCGAAGCGCGCCTTCGAAAGCGGCGAGGCGCTTACGGTTGGCGCATGCTGCGTTTCATCCGTCTTCGCCGGCACTGGCACCGGCTGCAGGACAACCTGCAAGCCAACGACGGATGCAAGGCGTGCGATAGTGTTCAGTTCCATGCCGACGCGTTTTTTTGCGCGCGAGATGGTCTCGGGCTTGAGCCCTGCCTCTTCCGCCAAGCAAGCTTGGTCGACTCCGCGTGCTTGAGCAGCTTTGAGCACCTGCTGAAGGAGTTGGACGCTAAGGGAGCCGGTGGAGGTCATAACGACTGTTGTAGCTACGATTGACTTTAAAGTCAATTTCAATGCCACTGATGCGTCCACGCTTATACGGAACGCCTGACCATCCTTGACAAAGGCAGCTCAACGCAGCAGTCGGTAGCCCACAGCTGTCTCTGTAACGAGATGCTCTGGTTGAGCCGGGTCCTTCTCAAGTTTTTGCCGCAGGTGCCCCATGTAGATTCTCAAGTAATGGCTCTGCTCCGTGTGTGAGGGTCCCCAGACCTCCTTCAGTAATTGTTTATGTGTCATCACCCTGCCAGTGTTGGCTATGAGCGCTGAGAGCAGCCTGTATTCAATCGGCGTCAAGTGCATTTCGACACCGTCTCGACGAACAACCCTTGCCTGCCGGTCTACCTCGACCGGACCAAATCGAAATGTTGGGTCTGACTCGTTTGTAGCTGCTGATGAGTGTTTACCCGACCCTGACCGTGGGCGGCGCAGATTGGCCCGAACGCGCGCCAGCAGTTCCCCTACACCAAACGGTTTCGTCAGGTAATCATCGGCCCCAGCATCCAGCGCCGCAATCTTGTCGGACTCGTCCGAACGTGCTGAAAGAACAACGATGGCAACGTTGGACCAAGCTCGAACGTCCCGAATGACATCAAGCCCGTCTCCATCAGGCAATCCGAGGTCAACAATCAACAAATCCGGCTTACGGGTACCCGCTTCCAACTGTCCACGCTTAACCGTTTCCGCCTCATAGACAGTCCATCCTTCGGCCTCCAGTGCCTGGCGCACAAATTTCCGAATTTGTGGTTCATCCTCAATCAATATGGCAACAGGTGCAGACATTTGAATGATTGTTGGTTCAGATTGAACAACTATTAATTTGAAGATTCATTCGAGACCAGGTGGTGTGCCGCGAGGCAAAGTGACAGTGAATTCTGCACCACCTCCCGCCGCATTGGCGGCCACTATCTTTCCCCGGTGTGCTTCCACAATGGCTTTGCAGATTGCCAGACCGAGTCCGACTCCGCGCTTTCTGGTCGCAACATCAACAAAGAGAGGAGAGACGCTGGCAAGTCTGGCCAAAGCGCTTGGCGTGACTTACGAACGACTCTCGCAATGGCGGCGCGGCGAAGCCACTATCAGTCGCGCGGGTCGTTCGGTTCTCGAGAAAGCGGCTCGATACCTGGGCCTGCCAACCGTGCTGGTACTTGCTTTGTCAGGTGGCCTGGCCTTACAGGACTTCGTCTGGCCGGCCAAGAGGACATTGCGCGAGCGGGTTCAGCTCGAAATCGAGCGCCTTCGTCAGGACCCGCATATCGGCGCGTTTGTCCCGACTGAACTCGAGAAAGCTGCGCCTGCGGTTCAACTTTTTGTTGCCTTTTTGTATCACCAGTTGAGTCCCGGAGACCCGTCTAACGGGGCAAACTATAAGTGGCTGATGGCATTGCACGACGCTGCCGCTGGCCACGCCGAGGCACAAGCCAAGCTCGGAGGGTTGAATTCAAATGCAACGAAGCGGACCGGACTATTTTGAGTGACTCTGCAAGCACCTGATTTATCCAGCGCCCCATGAAAGGGGCGCTGTTTCTTGCGCTGGTACGACCGACGCAATCAGCCGATGTCTGGCTCCCACTCCAACCACTTTAACTTCAGCGCTCCCCGGGAGTGCATCGCGTCCCGGTACTTCACTGGATGACTTACGAAAAAAAGCGGCGACCTACAAAGGTCGCCGCTTCCTGGCTGACATTGGCCGTGTCAACGCCACTGAATGTCGCTATCGCAGGGGCTGCGTGGCGCCCCCTGACTGAGCGTGCGCTATGCCACTACTGTATGTCGCAACAAATGGTGAGGGGGCAGAGTGCTCATACTGCCGCACGGGAGAAGCGCGGTTTGAACAACACGACGTTGCCAGCTTCGGGCGCACTCTCTGGCGCACTCGACTCGCTTGCCGGTGCAGGCTGAGGTGCAACATTGGCATCGGTGCTATCGCTTGGCACGTTGCCGAGCCAATGCAGCTCGCTTGTCTTGAGCCTTGCACGGCCTTTGTGGTCCAGGCCTTCGAGTCGCCTTTCTTCAGCTTGCTCAAGTCGGTTGGCAAGTACTGTGGGGTTCAAGTGAGCATACCGGGACAAACTGCGCACGTCTCTGTGTCCGCTATAGGCCTGCAGGTCAATGACGGTCGGGAACAAACCAGACTCGGCGGCGCGGCTGATGCCTTCGTGGCGTAAGTCGTGAATGTGCAGGTCCTCCAAGCCGGCTTGCTCGCATATCCGCTTCCAGGCGTTGACCAGTTCCGCAAGGCCCATGTCAAACACCAAGTCGGAACTGCGTGGCAACTGCTTGATGAGGTCAAGGATGTCCTGACGAACGGCCAGATGCCGTGGTCGACCGTTCTTGGAAGTGGGCAGAAACGCCGACTTCTTGGTGAAGTCCAGCCGTTCCCAAAACAGGCCCATGGTTTCGCCGCGGCGCGCCGCCGTCGCAATCTGGAACTGGACAAATGCCTCGTAGAAAGGAACGCGCGTAAAACCTTCCGCGATGGCCTGGCGCCGCGCTGCCTCGTACGCCCCTTTACGGGCTTCATTGCGGGCGTAGTGCGTCGGCAGCTGCGCAGCGCGCGCCAGTTCTGCTGCCACGAGCTCTTTGACCTTCAGCTCCATCGAGCGAAGTTGGTCCTCGCGGCGCGCGGCGTCCAGCAGACGGACTTCCTCCCCGTCTTGCAGGCGGCGGTCGCGTTCGTTGAAGTAGCGCGGGCGGCGCACACCGGTCATGGGGTTGCGCTCCAGGTGGTAGCCCCAGGAGGTTGTGGCAAGGTTGAAGATGGCTGACATCAGGTCGAGTTGGCGGTCGACGCTGGACGGTTCGACATACTGAACCCGGTCAGCGATGAAGTCCTCAACGTGCTCGGACTTGATTTGACTCAGCGGTAACTGGACCCACTCCAGTGCACCCATGGGTTCCCGGTTGGCGTTGAGCTTGGTCACGGCCTTGCCGGTGGCCAGCATTTCCTGTTTGCGCATTTCAATGCGCTTCTTCAGTCCGTTGGTGCTGTCATCAAGCAAGGCGTTCAACATGTAGATGGTGGTTTCGCCGCCACCCTTGAGTGTTGGGCAGACCTCGGTGATGTACCTCTGAATCAGGGAGGCAAACGAAACTTTGGTTGCGGCGCTGTAGTCGATGAAAAGTCCTTGAGCTTGGTCAGACTCGACTTTCTTTACGAAGCCGTCGGCCAGCTCGGCTGACTTGAAGGTCAGGGTCTGCTCGGGATAGCCCACGCGGCGAATGCGCACGTGCATCTGGTCCTCGAGCTGTTTGATGGATGGCTTGAAGCCTTGCTCGCCGAGTTCCTTGACGTACGCTGTGATGTCGGCCAGGGCGTCGTGGGCAAAGGTGCGTGCGAGGGCTGAGTGACGGGCGACGCTGACGATGAAGGCTGAACGGTTGGTAATAGTGGCCACGGGTGGTTCTCCAAAAAGTTACTGAGAACCCGTGTAGGCAATCAATAAAACTTTGGGACCGGACTGTCTAAAGTCACTTCAAAAAAAAGTGAAAGTCTCAGTAACCGACTCGGCAGAACACGCGCGGTGGGGCGCCACATGCAGTGCCTTGAACGAAGAAAGGAGCAGGGGAGCGAAACCGGGCGCAGACCCAACTGTCGCAAAAATGGAGCAATTCGCTCCTTTTCGCTTATTTTCGCAGGTGGGGCCTGCGACAGTTTTCTCTAAACCATTGATTTCATTGAAGAAATTTGGTCGGAATGAGAGGATTCGAACCTCCGACCCCTTCGTCCCGAACGAAGTGCGCTACCAGGCTGCGCTACATTCCGAAATTCATGCTGCCGCGCGCCTGCGGATTCAGTATTGACGCTCGAGCAATTGAGCAGCTAATTGTATCAAACAGTCGGTGTGCGGACCCGGCGGAAACAGCCGGGCGGCCGCGATCGCGCGCTGCGCTTCCTGCGTTGCCGCCAGCCGCGCCACATCCAGTGCGCCGGTTGATTTGACGATGTCGACGACCTGATCCAGCATCGATACTCCGCCAGTTTCAATCGCAGTCCTGACGATGTTGCGTTGCTCAGGTGTTCCGCGTTGCATGGCTGCGATCAGGGGCAGCGTCGCCTTGCCTTCGCGCAGATCGTCGCCCACGTTCTTCCCCATCACAGCCGCTTCGCCGGTGTAGTCAAGCACGTCGTCAATCACCTGGAACGCGGTGCCGATGGCTTGACCATAGTCGGCACAAAGCGTCTCCAACTCGGGCGCACGGTCAGCGAGAATGGCGCCAACTCGGGCGCTGGCCTCAAACAGTTTGGCGGTCTTGGATCGGATGACCTGGATGTATCCGCCCTCGTCGAGCGCGGCGTTATGCATGTTCATCAACTGCAGCACTTCACCTTCGGCGATGACGTTGGTGGCGTCGGCCAACACTTCCATGATCCGCATGTTGCGGGCGTCGACCATCATCTGGAAGGCGCGAGAGTAGAGAAAATCTCCGACCAGCACGCTCGCCGGGTTACCGAAGGTTTCGTTGGCCGTGGCGTTGCCGCGGCGCAATGCCGAGTCGTCCACGACATCGTCGTGCAACAGGGTTGCGGTATGGATGAACTCCACCACGGCAGCCAGGTTGAAGCGCTGCTCGCCCTGATAGCCCAGGGCTCCACATGTCAGCAGCAGCAGGGCGGGGCGCAGGCGTTTGCCACCTGCTGCGATGATATAGCGTGAAACCTGGCCAATCAGCGGAACGCCTGAGTCGAGGCGGCGGGCGATCACCAGATCCACTTCACGCATGTCTTTCGCGATGATGGACAGGGTTGTTGCGGTGCTGGATGAATCGGATTGCAAGGAAATGGGGCGGTTGTGTGGCGCGATTATAGAAAACCGAAAGCATTGAAATTGGCTCAGATGCGTGCACAGCTCGCCAAGGTGGCGCCATGGTATAGTACCGCGCTCTGTGAAAATCCGTTCCCAGAGCTAATATGAAGAGGTCAACATGTACGCGGTCATAAAAACCGGCGGCAAGCAATATCGGGTTGCTGCCGGCGAAAAAATTAAAGTAGAACAGATTGCTGCGGACGTAGGCCAAGAGATTGTGTTCGACCAGGTTTTGGCAGTCGGAAACGGCGCCGAACTGAAGGTGGGTACTCCCTTGGTGTCCGGCGCGACGGTGAGTGTCACGGTAGTGGCTCACGGCAAGCACGACAAGGTCAGCATTTTCAAAATGCGCCGTCGCAAGCATTATCAGAAGCGTCAAGGGCATCGCCAACAGTTCACGGAACTGCTGGTTGGTGCGATTGCCTCCTGAAATCCTGCGGGACTAACCAAGGAAGATCATGGCACAGAAAAAAGGCGGCGGCTCAACGCGAAATGGGCGCGATTCGATGCCCAAAATGCTCGGCGTGAAAAAATTCGGTGGTGAGCTGATCAGCGCCGGAGCGATCATTGTTCGCCAGCGTGGCACCCAGTTCCATCCTGGCACCAACGTGGGCATCGGCAAGGATCACACTTTGTTCGCACTGGTGGACGGCAATGTGTCGTTTGCCACCAAAGGCGCATTGAACAAGCAGACGGTGAGCGTTACCGCGGCTTGATTTGCGCGATATTTCCAGCCGAGACCCTGCGCGTTGCGCGGGGTTTTTCGTTTTGAAATCATGAAGTTCGTTGACGAAGCCTTTATTGACGTCTCGGCCGGAGACGGAGGTGCTGGCTGCGTCTCGTTTCGGCATGAGAAGTACAAGGAGTTTGGTGGCCCCAATGGCGGCGACGGTGGACGTGGCGGTCACGTCTTTGCGGTGGCGGACCCCAATCTAAATACTTTGGTGGATTTTCGTTTTTCAAGGCGCTATGACGCCAAGCGCGGTGAGCACGGCATGGGTTCGGACATGTTCGGAGCCGCTGGCGACGACATCACGCTGAAGATGCCGGTGGGCACCATCATTACCGATGCGGAATCTGGTGATGTGCTGTTCGAGTTGCTGACGCCGGGTGAAGTCATCACCATTGCCAAGGGCGGTGATGGTGGCTTTGGCAACATGCGCTTCAAGAGCGCCATCAACCGCGCACCGCGGCAAAAAACGCCGGGCTGGCCTGGCGAAAAACGTAATCTCAAGCTTGAACTCAAGGTGCTCGCCGATGTCGGTTTGCTGGGCATGCCCAACGCTGGCAAATCGACGCTGATCACCGCTATTTCCAATGCCCGGCCACGCATTGCCGACTATCCTTTCACGACGCTGCATCCGAATTTGGGTGTGGTGCGGGTCGGTCCGGAGCAAAGCTTTGTGGTGGCCGATCTGCCGGGCTTGATTGAAGGCGCGTCTGAAGGGGCTGGACTCGGGCATCTCTTTCTGCGGCATCTGCAGCGCACCCGCCTTCTGCTCCATGTAATCGATATGGCGCCGTTTGATGATGGCGTTGATATTGTTGCGCAGGCCAAAGCGATTGTGAATGAACTCAAGAAATACGACCCGGCCTTGTATGCCAAGCCACGCTGGCTGGTCCTCAACAAGTTGGATATGGTGCCGGCGGATGAGCGGGCTACCCTTGTCAAGGACTTTGTCAGGCGGCTGAAGTTCAAGGGCCCGGTATTTGAAATTTCGGCGCTGACGCACGAAGGCTGTGAAGCCATGGTCAAGACCATTTATCAACATATCAAGGCAGTGCAGCGTTCCGAACAGACACCCGAAGCGGTGGACCCGCGTTTTGCCCCCGATTCGGAATGAATCCGGATACTGCCTTGACAGCATTTGCCGCATGAATGCTTCTCTGATATTGCGTGATGCCAGACGCATCGTTATCAAAGTTGGGTCCAGCCTGGTGACCGATGAGGGGCGCGGACTTGACGAAGCGGCCATAAGTGAATGGTGCCGCCAGATGTCGATGCTGGTGCAGGAGCGTCGTGAGATCATCATGGTCTCCAGCGGTGCCATCGCCGAGGGCATGAAGCGCCTGGGTTGGTCCCATCGTCCGCAGGAGATTCACGAACTGCAGGCCGCTGCCGCTGTCGGTCAGATGGGTTTGGCCCAAATGTACGAGAGCAAATTGCGTGCGAGTGGTTTGCGCAGTGCCCAGGTTCTGCTGACGCACGCCGATCTCGCGGACCGGGAACGCTACCTCAATGCGCGCTCCACCTTGTTAACCCTGCTCAAGCTCGGCGTCGTGCCGGTGATCAATGAGAACGATACTGTCGTCAATGACGAAATCAAGTTTGGTGACAACGACACCCTCGGTGCGTTGGTGGCCAACCTGGTCGAAGCCGACGCCCTGGTGATCCTGACCGATCAACAAGGTCTGTTCGATTCCGATCCGCGCAAGGACCCGGGTGCAAAGCTGGTTCATGAGGCGAAGGCCGGTGATCCGTCCCTGGAACTGATGGCGGCTGGCGCCGGATCGAGTCTGGGACGTGGGGGCATGATCACCAAGATATTGGCAGCAAAAAGGGCTGCAGGCTCGGGTGCGTCGACGGTGATAGCCTGGGGGCGTGAGCCCGATGTGCTGCTGCGATTGGGTCGAGGTGAGGCCATTGGGACGCTGCTGTTGGCTCAGACCCAAAAGAAGCAGGCGCGCAAACAGTGGATTGCCGATCATCTTCAAATGCGCGGCTCTGTCACCGTGGACGCCGGGGCCGTGTCCAAGCTTAGAGACGAAGGCAAGAGTCTCTTGCCAATTGGCATGACGGCTGTCGACGGAGATTTTTCACGCGGTGACGTGATTGCCATTCGTAATGCGGACGGGTTGGAAGTGGCACGCGGACTGGCCAATTACGCCAGTGCCGAGGCGCGCCTGATTTGTCGCCGCCCGTCCACTGAATTTGAAAGGCTGCTGGGATATACGGCGGAAGCGGAAATGGTGCACAGGGACAATCTGGTATTGACCCGTTAAGCGTCAGAAGCGGTCTTGAATTGAAGGTGTCAGTGCCCTGATCAACTCCGGCAGGGAGGCGGCTGCGACTGACCGGCCCTCGCATAGCCCTTGCCTGGCCAGCGCAAGTGCATGCTTCGACGGAAGATTGTCGAGACTCTGCCACTGCGGGTCTGCGAGCACTGACCACTTTGCGCCGGCGGAGGAGCGGGCATAAGTCTTGACTTCGCCCTTCGAGCATCGAATCCCTTCGTACATTGCGCTGATCGACCCTGTCGGGCTGATGGCCACGACCACATAGCGGACGATGCCGTCCGTTGTGATGGCCAGCGTTTGCGGATCAACACCGAACTTCAAGGAGACGTATTTCGGCATCTCGATCGGAATCAGGCGTTTCACGTCGAAGGCCGGTGGCGCTGGTGTCTGGGACTCCTTCCAGCCGGAGTCGTTGGCGGACTGAGCAGCAACGCCGAGCGCTGCGAGTGCCAGCAGCACAGCTGCAAGTTTAGAGATTTCCATGCGTTTCCTGTGGCGCGTCAGAGGGCGGTCCGGTCTGGGGGTCATGTTCGAACGTGGCACCCGGTGACACAGCAAAACTGCCTTCTGGTCCGCTTTCGCGTTCTTGCAGCAGTTCTTGTTCGAGCGGCCGCATGCCTTGGCGCAGGAACCGGTTTCGGTATTCGTTACGCGGCAAATGGCGTGCCAGTTCGGTCAAGGCCATTTCGTAGACGCCACGTTTGAATTCGACCACCACGTCCAGTGGAACCCAATAGTCGTTCCAGCGCCAGGCGTCAAATTCCGGGTGGTCGGTGGCGCGCAGGTTCAAATCCCAGTCGTTACCGAGCAACTGAAGCAGGAACCAGATCTGTTTCTGGCCTTTGTAATGGCCACGCGCATCGCGGCGAATATATCTGTCTGGCACCTCGTAGCGCAACCAATCCCGGGTCCGGGCCAATATGCGAATATGCTCCCGATGGAGCCCCACCTCTTCGTGCAGTTCACGGACCATGGCCTGTTCAGGGGTTTCTCCCCGATCAATGCCACCCTGCGGAAACTGCCACGAGTGGGTACGTATTCGCTTGCCCCAGAACACCTGGTTCTTCTGGTTGAGCAGGATGATGCCGACGTTGGGCCGAAAGCCGTCCCGGTCAAGCATAATCAAACCCCAATTCTTAAACTGCGTCCATTATGCACAGCAAGCGCCATGGATCAAGAGGCGCAGCCCTTAGTTTTCTCAAAGTCCTGCCATGAAAGCCTCACAATTTTTCATTTCCACGCTCAAGGAAGCTCCCGCAGACGCCGAAGTCGTCAGCCAAAGACTGATGATGCGTGCCGGCATGATCAAGAAACTGGGTGCCGGCATTTACACGCTGATGCCCTTGGGCCTGCGTATCGTTCGGAAAATCGAGGCGATCGTGCGCGAGGAGATGAATCGTGCCGGTGCCGTGGAACTGAGCATGCCGGTGGTGCAGCCGGCCGAACTCTGGCAAGAGACAGGACGTTTCGAGACCAACGGACCTGAGTTGCTGCGCGTCAAGGACCGTCACGATCGGGACTTTGTGATTCAGCCGACCAGTGAGGAGGTCGTCACAGACATCGCGCGCCAGGAGATCAGGAGTTACAAACAGTTGCCAAAAAACTTCTACCAGATTCAGACCAAGTTTCGGGATGAACGCCGTCCGAGGTTTGGTTTGATGCGCGGTCGGGAGTTCATCATGAAAGACGCTTACAGCTTCGACCGTGACCAAGCCAGCGCCAAGACGAGTTACCAGGTGATGGCCACGGCCTACCGTCGCATTTTTGACCGCTTTGGATTGAATTATCGCGCGGTGGCTGCCGACAGCGGTGCCATTGGAGGCGATCTGAGCGAGGAGTTTCAGGTGATTGCCGCCACCGGAGAAGATGCCATCGTGTATTGCCCCG
This sequence comes from uncultured beta proteobacterium, assembly GCA_903906695.1. Classification (GTDB taxonomy): domain Bacteria; phylum Pseudomonadota; class Gammaproteobacteria; order Burkholderiales; family Burkholderiaceae_C; genus Rhodoferax. The sequence goes on from CAIVLG010000047.1 coordinate 10,143, forward strand.
GCAGCGACTACGCCGCCAACATGGAAAAGGCCGAAGCGCTGGCCCCGTGGGGACATCGATTAGCTCCGACCCAGATGCTTGTCAGGACGGCCACACCGGACAAAAGTACCTGTGCCGCGGTCGCTGAAATGCTGGCTGTACCGTTGCAGACGACCGTCAAATCACTGGTGTTGGCGACCGACAGCACCAATGCCGCCGGTGAGATTGCCAGGACCGAAATCTGGCTTCTTCTTCTGCGCGGCGACCACGACATGAATGAAATCAAGGTTGGCAAACTTGCCGGCCTTGCCAACTACCGTTTTGCCACCGTGCCTGAAATTGAAGATCACTTTGGCTGCCAGCCAGGCTATTTGGGTCCGATCGGATTGAAGAAGCCGGTACACATCGTGGCGGACTGCGAGGTCGCTCTCATGAGCGACTGGATTTGCGGCGCCAATCAGGAGGGATTCCACATCAGGGGCGTCAACTGGGGACGTGACCTGCCAGAGCCGCCACAGGTGGCTGACTTGCGTAACGTGGTGGAGGGTGATCGCTCACCAGACGGACGAGGTGCCCTCGCGATCGAGCGCGGCATCGAGATCGGCCATGTGTTCTACCTTGGCACCAAATACAGCAAGGCGATGAATGCCACTTTTCTGGACATCAACGGCAAGCCGCAGTTCATGGAGATGGGCTGCTACGGCATCGGCATCACGCGTCTGCCCGCTGCGGCGATCGAGCAGAATCACGACGAGCGCGGCATCATCTGGCCCGACGCACTGGCGCCCTTTACGGTGGTCCTGTGTCCGATCACACCGGAGCGATTTCCCGACGTCAAAGCTGCTTCGGACAAACTCTACGACGAACTGCTGTCGGCGGGTGTTGACGTGATATTGGATGATCGAGGTGAGCGTCCAGGCGCCATGTTTGCCGACTGGGAACTGATCGGCGTGCCGCATCGGGTCACCATTGGCGATCGCGGCCTGAAAGCGGGAGAGGTCGAGTACCAGCATCGTCGTGCTGCTGCAGCGACTGCGGTTTCAGTGAATGAAATCCTGAATTTCGTTCTTTCCAGGATCAAAGCCTGACATCGGTCGCCATGCTTTCAAGGAGAACGGCGTCCTTGTCGATGTTGACGGGGTTGGCCCTGCTGTATCACGAGCCGTCGATGGCCGGCGCGCAGATCGAGGAGCCGCTGGTGGATTCGGTGCGATCAGCCTTGAGCGCTCAGATTGCCTACGATGCACCACCTCGGCAAGAGGAATTTGCCGACACCGCATCGCGTGTGCGCTATTTGCGCTGGCTAGGGACCATGAGTGACCGCCTGAAGCGTCGCAAGACTGATCTCATCACTCTCAGGGAGCGGCAGGAGTTCTTGGAAAATGTTTGGTATGACAGCAAGCGCGCCGGTCTAGACACCGCACTTGTACTAGGCCTGATTCAGGTGGAAAGCGGTTTCCGCAAATTTGCTGTGTCCAGTGCAGGCGCGCGCGGCTACATGCAGGTAATGCCATTCTGGATGCGCCTGATTGGCGATGGTGATGCAAGCAAACTTACGCAAATGCAGGTCAACCTCCGCTTTGGCTGTGTCATCCTGCGTCACTATCTGGACCGGGAACAAGGTGATTTGTTTCTGGCATTGGGGCGCTACAACGGATCGCGCGGCAAAGCCCCATACCCGAACGCTGTACTCGGTGCCAAGAAGCAATGGGAAACTTGATACCTCCCTCAACTGAACAGCTTCTTCAACTCCCCGCTTTCGAACATCTCCATCATGATGTCAGAGCCACCAATGAACTCGCCTCTGATGTAGAGCTGAGGAATGGTGGGCCAATTGCTGTACTGCTTGATGCCGGAGCGAATGGCATCGTCTTCAAGCACGTTCAGTGTCTTCACCGTCTTCAGATCAACGCCGCAGGCCTCCAGGATCTGAATTGCACGCCCTGAAAAACCGCATTGAGGAAAGCTGGCGCTGCCTTTCATGAACAGAACGACCGGATTTGATTTAACCAGTTCGTCAATGCGTTGTTGAGTGTCCGTCATAGTCCAATTCCTTGTGCGTTAAGGCTTCAATTATTCCATCTTCGGGGTCGGTCTGCCAAAGCCGCAATGACTTGACCTTTGTTTCGCGGGGGAAGCATCCCCTAAACTCCATGCTCATGAAGAATGGGACCTTGGTGTTGGGCTTTGAATCTTCATGCGACGAGACTGGTGTGGCGCTGGTTGAAACGCGTGCTGGGCAACTGCCCGTTCTGCTGGCACATGCGCTTCATAGTCAGGTTGAGATGCACAGCGCTTACGGCGGGGTGGTGCCCGAGTTGGCCAGTCGCGACCATATTCGCCGCGTCTTGCCATTGACGAAGCAGGTGTTGGCCGATGCCCGACGGGATTTGGCCGAGGTCGATGTGCTGGCATTCACGCGTGGCCCGGGTCTGGCGGGAGCCTTGCTGGTTGGATCGGGTGTTGCCTGTGCGCTGGCGGCAGCGTTGGGCAGGCCGGTGCTTGGTGTGCACCACCTCGAAGGCCATTTGTTGTCACCGTTCTTGAGCAGAGACCCACCTCAGTTCCCGTTTGTCGCATTGCTGGTGTCCGGCGGGCACACGCAATTGATGCAGGTGGACGGGGTTGGACGCTATTCGCTGCTGGGCGAGACAATCGATGATGCCGCTGGTGAAGCCTTTGACAAATCAGCCAAGTTGCTGGGTCTGGCCTATCCGGGTGGGCCGGCCTTGGCGCGTCTGGCCGAGCAGGGCGATCCTTCAGCCTTCAATTTGCCGCGGCCCTTGCTGAAAAGCGGCGATCTTGATTTTTCGTTCGCGGGTCTGAAGACGGCCGTCATGATGCAAGCCAAGAAGCTTGCGCTTGGCGCGAGCTGTGCCGTTGAAGCCTTACCCGCAAAGGTGTTGTCCGATCTTGCGGCCGCGACCCAGGCAGCGATCGTCGATGTGCTGGTGAAGAAGGCGTTGACGGCAGTGTCGCAAACCGGGTTGACCCGGCTGGTGGTGGCGGGTGGTGTCGGCGCCAACCGCGTTTTGCGAGAGCACCTCGACGCAGCCTGCGCAGCAGCGCGGGTGCGCGTGCACTATCCGGAATTGCAGCTGTGCACCGACAACGGTGCCATGATTGCGATGGCGGCCGCTATGCGGCTGCAATCGGGCCAGCAGGCTGCCAGCCTGGAGTATGCCTTCGACGTCAAACCACGCTGGCCTCTGGAGGACATTGGAATCAGTTGATGGTCAAAGCATTAACCCGGCTTGCCGGAGGCTGTTTGCCGAGTTTGAGCGTCAGCACACCGTTTTCCAACTTGGCCTCGCTGCTGCCGACGTCAATGCTCTGCGGCAATTCGTAGGCGACTTTGTACTGGCGCGCAGAGTCTTGCTTGCTCTCGATGCGAACAATGCCGCCTTCGATGCCAATATTCAACTGTTCTTTGGCGATGCCGGGAACATCGAAGCTCAGCGTGTAAAACTTTTCGTCCTGGGAGATCGTGCAAGACTTTTGCTGCCCTGCGCATGGTATTTCAGTCAGGAATCGTTCAAGTGAACGAACAGCCGGCGAATAAACAGAATGGCGAAAGCCGAGAGGGGTGGTGGCAAATAACATGGGGTAACTCCTATTACACTGCGCGACGTTCAACATGAAGCGCCGCCTGACTTCAATCTGCTTGCGAAGCAGGCGTTTTCAAGAGAAGTGTTGTGATGTTTATTCTTTTCGGCAAGGCCTTGAAATTGGCGTTTGTGGCGCTACTTCTTCGCACTCTGACCGGTGTCCGCACCATTCAGTGCCCACCATACCTGCCGTGACCAGGGCGCTGTAAAGTCATCAACCTAGGCCGAGTTTGTCCCGCTATGCGAAAAGTCATCCAGAACCTTGAAGAATCCAAAATTCGTGAAGTCGCCAATGCAGGATTAGGCCGCAGCGATGTGTTGGCATTCTGGTTTGGCGAAAGCGATGAGTCCACTCCCGATTTCATTCGACAGGCTGCAATCGAGTCTCTGCTGCGCGGTGAGACCTTCTATTCGCACAACTTGGGGCTGCCTGAGTTGCGCGAAGCCATAGCGAGCTACATGAGTGCGCGTCACGGTCGGATCGGCGTCGATCGTGTTGCCGTTACCAGCGGCGGTGTCAATGCCCTGATGCTGGCGGTGCAGCAGTTGGTGGATGCAGGCGACGAAGTGGTCGCAGTAACACCGGTTTGGCCCAATCTGACAGCGCAACCGGCGATCATGGGAGCACGCGTCAAATGTGTCGCCCTGCGGCCGGTCGATGGTGTGTGGACTCTCGATATGAGTGCACTGCTGACGGTCGTCACGTCGGCCACCAGGGTCTTGATCATCAATGCGCCGAACAATCCGACCGGCTGGACGCTCAGCAGAACTGAGCAGCAGACGATACTGGACCATTGCCGTGCCACGGGTACCTGGATATTGGCGGATGAAGTGTACGAGCGGCTTTACTTCGAGCCTTCGGTAAACGCTTGCGCGCCCAGTTTTCTGGATGTTGCTGCGCCCGATGATCGACTGGTTGTGGTGCAGAGTTTTTCCAAGAGCTTTCTGATGACGGGCTGGCGTCTGGGATGGCTGGTGATGCCGGCGATGATGACACCACACATGGGCAAATTGATTGAGTTCAACACCTCATGCGCCAGCGTCTTCACGCAGCGGGCGGCTCTGGTGGCGTTGGAGCGAAGCGACGAGGTGACGCCCCAGGTCGTGCGCCACCTGAAAGTTTGCCGTGACACCTTGGTTCCCCTTTTGCAGGCCATCGCAGGGGTTGAAGTAGCGTCGCCGCGCGGCGGCATGTACGCATTTTTCAGGCTGCCGGGCCTGGACGATTCGCTGCTAAGCGCTAAACGGTTGGTGCTGGAAGCTGGCTTGGGACTGGCGCCGGGCGATGCCTTCGGTTCCGAGGCACGTGGCTGGCTGCGTTGGTGCTTTGCTTCGAAGGACACGCAGCGTCTGGTGCAAGGCGTCGAGCGGCTGCGAAAGTGGCTATAATCCACACGCTTTGCACACTGTACAAGCGCACGTCAGGGGCAGTTCCAGCGCCTGACGCAAGTTCTCAATCACACAGGAAATAACATGATCGCATCCAGTATCAAGGCAGCTGTTGTCAAGGACAACGCTCGCCAGGCCGGTGACACAGGCAGCCCCGAAGTTCAAGTCGCGCTGCTGACCGCCCGTATTAACGAACTCACTCCCCACTTCAAGACCCACGCGAAAGACCACCATGGTCGCCGTGGCTTGTTGCGCATGGTGAGCCGCCGCCGCAAGTTGTTGGACTATCTGAAGTCCAAAGACGCCGACCGCTATACCGCCTTGATTACCAAACTGGGTTTACGCAAGTAAGCGTCGACTGAATGATGAGCGCCTGAGTTAGGTTACTAGCTCAGGCGTTTTTTACTTCGGAGCAGGCAAGAACGGAGCGAAGCTGTGTCATTCCAGAGCAATTCAAACAAGAGTTTCTCTGGAATGGCATCGTGTTCTGTGACGCCGAATCCGGGCTCTGGCGAAGTGGCCTGCACTTCCCGAATTGACCAGGAGAAATAGATGAGTATTTTCAACAAAGTAAGCAAGACCTTTCAATGGGGTCAGCACAAGGTAACCATGGAAACCGGCGAAATTGCGCGTCAGGCCAACGGTGCCGTGCTGCTGGATATGGAAGGCACGGTGGTGTTGGCCACTGTGGTTGGCAAGACCGAAGGAAAGGCCGGTCAGGACTTCTTTCCGCTGACCGTCGACTACCTTGAAAAGACCTACGCGGCCGGCAAGATTCCCGGCAGTTTCTTCAAGCGGGAAGGGCGCCCCAGCGAGTTTGAAACGTTGACCAGTCGTTTGATCGATCGCCCCATCCGGCCCCTGTTTCCGGAAGGTTTTTTCAATGAAGTGCATGTGGTTGTGCACACGCTGTCGCTGAACCCCGAGGTCGATGCAGACATCGCTGCCATGATTGCTACCAGCGCTGCGCTGTCGGTCAGCGGCATCCCGTTCAGCGGCCCGATCGGCGCTGCCCGTGTCGGCTACATCAATGGCGAGTATGTGCTCAATCCCGGACAAACCGCGCGCAAAGAGTCGGTGCTGGAACTGGTGGTGGCGGGTACCGAAGCGGCTGTGTTGATGGTCGAGTCGGAGGCCAAGCAACTGTCTGAGGAAATCATGCTGGGGGCTGTTGTTTACGGTCATGAGCAAGGCAATATCGCGATCAATGCGATCCATGAACTGGTGCGCGATGCTGGCAAACCAGTGTGGGACTGGAAAGCGCCCGCCAAGGATGAGCCCCTGATTGCCAAGGTCGGCGCATTGGCCAATGACAAACTGGCCGCGGCCTACCAGATTCGCAACAAGCAGGCGCGCACGCAGGCCTGTCGCGCCGCCTATGCCGACGTGATGAGTGCATTGAAGGCGGACGCTGTGGTGTTCGACGCCGTCAAGGTCGAAGGCATGCTGTTCGACATCGAGGCGCGCCTTGTTCGCGGCCAGATTCTGGCCGGCGAGCCACGCATCGACGGCCGTGATACACGCACCGTGCGACCGATCGAAATCCGCAATTCGGTACTGCCGCGCACACATGGCTCGGCCCTGTTTACACGTGGCGAAACCCAAGCACTGGTGGTGACGACTCTGGGTACGGAGCGCGACGCACAACGCATCGATGCGCTGTCCGGCGACTACGAAGAACGGTTCATGCTGCACTACAACATGCCTCCGTTCGCCACCGGCGAGACCGGTCGTGTCGGCACCCCCAAGCGGCGCGAAATCGGCCATGGCCGTCTGGCCAAGCGTGCTTTGGTGGCCGTCCTGCCAAGCAAGGAAGATTTTCCCTACACCATGCGTGTGGTATCGGAGATTACCGAATCGAATGGCTCTTCTTCGATGGCATCGGTTTGCGGCGGTTGCCTGTCGCTAATGGACGCCGGCGTACCGGTCAAGGCGCATGTCGCGGGCATCGCCATGGGGCTGATCAAGGAAGAAAACCGTTTTGCGGTTCTGACCGACATACTTGGCGACGAAGATCACCTAGGTGACATGGATTTCAAGGTTGCCGGCACCACCAACGGCATCACCGCACTGCAGATGGACATCAAGATCCAGGGCATTACCAAAGAGATCATGCAGGTCGCACTGGCGCAGGCCAAGGAAGCACGCATGCACATCCTGGGCAAGATGCAGGAAGCGATGGCCGAGGCGAAGACAGAAGTCTCCAATTTCGCGCCGCGTCTGTTCACCATGAAGATCAATCCCGAGAAGATTCGCGATGTGATCGGCAAGGGTGGTGCGGTCATTCGTGCGCTGACTGAAGAGACTGGCACGCAGATCAATATCGAGGAAGACGGCACCATCACGATTGCGTCGGCGGACCCGGCCAAGGCCGAAGAAGCCAAGCGCCGTATCGAGCAGATTACGGCGGAAGTTGAAATTGGCAAGATCTACGAAGGTCCGATCACCAAGATCCTTGACTTCGGTGCATTGGTCAATCTGCTGCCCGGCAAGGATGGCTTGCTGCACATCAGCCAGATCGCACATGAGCGCGTCGAGAAAGTCTCCGACTACCTGACTGAAGGCCAGATCGTGCGCGTCAAAGTCATGGAAACCGACGAGAAAGGCCGCATCAAATTGTCGATGAAGGTGTTGCTTGATCGCCCCTCACAGAATGGCTCGGATCAGCAAGCTTGAAAACCGACACTGGCAGTGAACTTGAGACCAGCATGAAAGCGATTGAGATCACCGCTTTTGGGGGGCCTGAAGTACTGCATCAGGGTGAGCGTCCAATGCCGGCACCGGGCGCTGGCGAGTTGCTGATTCGCGTCTCGGCCAGTGGCGTCAATCGACCCGATGTGTTGCAGCGCCTGGGGCATTATCCGGTGCCACCGGGCGCCTCCGACATTCCAGGCCTGGAGGTCGCTGGCGTGATTGAGCAGGGCGCTGCCGGTGAACTGGCTGACGCCGGCTTCAAACTCGGTGATCGTGTCTGTGCCCTGGTTGCAGGGGGCGGCTACGCCGAGTTCTGCGTTGCGCCCGTGGGCCAGTGTCTGCCAATACCCAAGGGGCTGAGCGATGTCGAGGCAGCCTCACTGCCAGAGACCTTTTTTACGGTCTGGAGCAATCTGTTCGACCGTGCCCGACTGCAAAAGGGCGAGACGCTGCTGGTGCAGGGCGGCAGTAGCGGCATTGGCGTGACCGCGATCCAGTTGGCCAAAGCAATGGGTGTGCGGGTCATTGCGACGGCCGGCAGCGATGAGAAATGTGCTGCGTGTGTGGCGCTGGGCGCCGACCATGGCATCAATTACAAGACGCACGATTTTCGGGCGGAGGTCATGCGCTTGACGCTGGGGCAGGGCGTTGATGTGATTCTCGATATGGTTGCAGGCGCTTATGTGGCCAGGGAAGTTGAGTGCTTAAGTGAAGACGGTCGCTTGGTCATCATCGCGGTGCAGGGTGGCATCAAGAGTGAGATCAACGCCGGTCTGATTTTGCGGCGACGACTCACCGTGACGGGTTCGACGCTGCGACCCAGACCGATCGCTTTCAAGCAGGCGATCGTGCAAGCCTGTCTGAAGAATGTCTGGCCATTGATCGAGTCTGGCAGTATCAGGCCCGTCATTTACAGGACTTACGCGGCGTCCGACGCGGCGCAGGCGCATGCCTTGATGGAGTCCAATTTGCATATCGGGAAGATTGTTTTGACCTGGGGTTCGGCATGAAGAAGAAGTTGATTGCAGGCAACTGGAAAATGAACGGCAGTCTGGCCGCCAACGAAGCTCTGATCAAGACTCTGTTGGCCGGCCTGCAAACGCCAGCATGTCAGGTCGCCTTGTGCGTACCTGCGATCTATCTGGCTCAATGCCAAACTCTGTTGAGCGCAAGCAGCATCGATCTGGGTTCGCAGGACGTGTCCGAGCACGAGCTTGGCGCCTTCACGGGTGAAATTTCAAGCGCTATGCTGCGCGAGTTTGGCGTGCGCTATGCGTTGGTGGGCCACTCGGAGCGACGTCAATATCACCTGGAGAGCGACGCCGCCGTGGCACTGAAGGCGCAGCGCGCGCTGGCCGGCGGTGTCACGCCAATCGTATGCGTCGGTGAAACCCTGGCCGAACGCGAGGCGGGCAGGACCGAGGACGTGGTCCGGCGTCAGCTGGCAGCGGTCATTCACAGCAACGGCCATTGCATCAGCGAGATCGTGGTGGCCTACGAGCCCGTGTGGGCGATTGGAACCGGAAAAACGGCCACTACCGACCAAGCGCAGCAGGTTCATGCGGTGCTGCGGGCGCAGCTCAACGCGGCGTCGCCACTGGCCGATCGCATTCAAATTCTTTACGGCGGCAGCATGAATGCGGCCAATGCGGCGCAATTGCTGGCGCAGCCCGACATCGATGGCGGCCTGGTTGGCGGCGCGTCGCTGAAGGCGGCGGATTTCTTGTCAATTATCGCTTCGGTCCATTGAAGCGTCGACGATTGCATATTCAGGAGTTGTGTCAATGAGCATTTTTCTATCCCTTCTTCTTGCGGTCCAGATGATTGCCGCAGTCGCCATGATCGGTCTGATTCTGGTGCAGCACGGCAAGGGAGCCGACATGGGAGCTGCTTTTGGCAGCGGCAGTTCGGGCAGCTTGTTTGGGGCCAGCGGCAGTGCCAATTTCTTGTCGCGCACGACCGCCGTATTAGCCACCGTGTTTTTTGTTTGTACTCTGCTGCTCGCCTATTTCGGGTCGGTGCGCCCGGCCGCGAGCTCCGGCAGCGTGCTAGAAAGCGCCAGCGTGACGGTACCGGTTCTTGCCGCGTCAGCGCCTGTTGTCCCGGCCTCGGGTGCGGCGCAAATTCCTTCCAAATAATTACTGTCACCGTTGCTCTTGTGCTTGCGGGAATCCCGATAATTTCGGGGTAAACTCGCGCTGTCTTGAGAGCCACAACCGCGGGGTTGTTCCAGGCGATCCGGACATCAGAAAGCCGCCTTCGTGGTGAAATTGGTAGACACGCTATCTTGAGGGGGTAGTGGCGAAAGCTGTGCGAGTTCGAGTCTCGCCGAAGGCACCAGATAGACACGCTTGATGTGGATCAAAGCAGCAAGCCAAAACTTGGGTCAAAATCGTCAGATGAATCTCGATCAGTATCTGCCAATTCTCCTGTTCGTGTTTGTCGGCCTGGGAGTTGGCATCGCACCCCAGGTGCTGGGCTACATCCTCGGACCCAATCGACCTTACCCTGCGAAAAATTCCCCCTATGAATGCGGCTTTGAAGCCTTCGAAGATGCACGCATGAAGTTTGATGTGCGCTACTATTTGGTGGCCATTCTGTTCATTCTTTTCGACCTTGAAATCGCGTTCCTGTTTCCCTGGGCGGTGTCGCTAAAGGACATTGGTGCGCTTGGATTTTGGGCAGTCATGGTATTTCTGGCCATTCTCGTTGTCGGCTTCGTTTACGAATGGAAAAAAGGGGCCCTTGACTGGGAATAAGGCAATGATTGAAGGCGTATTGAAAGAGGGTTTTGTCACGACGAGTTACGACTCGGTGATGAACTGGGCAAAAACCGGCTCCATCTGGCCGATGACGTTTGGACTGGCCTGTTGTGCGGTCGAGATGATGCAGTCTGCGGCGGCACGCTATGACATCAGCCGGTTCGGTGCCGAGGTCTTTCGCGCCAGTCCGCGTCAGGCCGATCTGATCATCGTGGCGGGCACGCTGTGCAACAAGATGGCGCCTGCGTTTCGCAAGGTTTATGACCAGATGAGTGAGCCGCGCTGGGTGCTTTCCATGGGTTCCTGTGCCAATGGCGGAGGCTATTACCATTACAGCTACTCGGTGGTGCGCGGATGCGATCGCGTTGTGCCGGTGGATATCTATGTGCCGGGCTGTCCGCCCACGGCGGAGGCTTTGTTGTACGGCATCATTCAGTTGCAGTACAAGATTCGCCGTACTCAAACCATTGCGCGTACCTGAGGGGATGGCGATGACGACCTATGCTGTAAACCCGCAGACTACCAAGGCCAGTGTCGAGGCTGCATTGGGCGGCTTGCTCAAGAGCAGTGCGCTTCGTTTGGGTGAACTCACCATCGAGGTGGAGGCGGAGCACTATCTTCAGGCCGCACAGATTCTGCGTGATGACCCGAATTGCCGCTTTGAGCAGTTGATGGATCTTTGCGGAGTGGACTATTCCACCTACAGGGATCAAGCGCAAAGCGGTTTGCGCTATTGTGTCGTTTCGCATCTGTTGTCAGTCGGCCTGAATCAGCGCGTGCGCCTCAAAGTTTTCGCGCCCGACGACAACTTCCCGCTGCTGGCGTCATTGACTGGGCTTTGGGGCTCTGTCAACTGGTTTGAACGGGAGGCCTTCGACCTGTTTGGAATTGTCTTCGAAGGACACCCTGACTTGCGGCGCATTCTGACCGACTATGGCTTTATCGGCCATCCGTTCCGCAAGGATTTTCCAGTTTCGGGCCACGTCGAGATGCGTTACGACGCCGAACTCGGGCGCGTCGTTTACCAGCCTGTCACGATTGAGCCACGGGAAATTACGCCACGTGTCATCCGTGAAGAAGATTACGGAGGCCGGCATTAGGCCCATTGTCCATGGCTGAAATCAAAAACTACACCCTCAACTTCGGACCTCAACATCCGGCCGCGCATGGCGTTCTGCGCCTGGTGCTGGAACTTGACGGCGAGGTGATTCAACGCGCCGACCCCCATATCGGCTTGCTCCATCGCGCAACCGAAAAATTGGCCGAAAGCAAGACTTATATCCAGGCCTTGCCCTACATGGACCGACTCGACTACATGTCGATGATGTGCAATGAGAGCGCCTATTGTTTGGTGCTTGAAAAGATGCTTGGCCTGGAAGTGCCATTGCGTGCCAAGTACATCCGCGTCATGTTCAGCGAGATCACGCGCCTGCTGAACCATTTGTTGTGTGTCGGTGCTGGCGCGCTGGATTGCGGCGCGATGACCGTCATGCTGTACGCCTTTCGCGAGCGGGAAGATCTGCTTGACATGTACGAGGCAGTCAGTGGCGCGCGTTTGCATGCGGCTTATTTCCGTCCGGGCGGCGTCTATCGAGACTTGCCTGACACCATGGCACGTCATCAGCCCAACAAGATTCGCAGCGTCAAGTCGACGGCCCAGCTCAATCGCGCCCGCGATGGCAGCCTGCTCGACTTCATCGACGATTTTACGCAGCGCTTTCCCAACTGCCTGGCCGAGTACCACACGCTGTTGACCGACAACCGTATCTGGAAACAGCGGACCGTCGGGATCGGCGTTGTGACGCCGGAGCGGGCCTTGAATCTGGGTTTCTCCGGTCCGATGTTGCGCGGATCCGGCGTTGCCTGGGACCTTCGCAAGAAGCAGCCTTATGAGATTTACGACCGCTTGGACTTTGATATTCCGGTCGGCAAAACTGGTGACAACTATGACCGTTATCTCGTCCGCATGGAGGAGATGAAGCAGTCGAACCGGATCATCAAGCAGTGCGTCGATTGGTTGCGAGTCAACCCGGGGCCCGTGATAACCGACAACCACAAGATTGCGCCACCGAGTCGTGAGGCCATGAAGTCGAGCATGGAGGAATTGATTCACCACTTCAAGCTCTTCAGCGAAGGTTTTCCGGTGCCCGAGGGCGAAGCCTATGCCGCCATTGAGCATCCGAAGGGCGAATTTGCCATCTACATGGTCAGCGATGGCGCCAACAAGCCCTATCGCATGAAGATTCGTCCGCCGGCGTTCGTGCACCTGTCCGCACTCGGTGAAATGGGGCGCGGTCACATGATTGGCGACGCGGTGGCCATTATTGGTTCGTTGGATATTGTGTTTGGGGAAGTTGATCGATGATTTCCGAAGAATCAAGAGCGCGCTTTGCGGCAGAAGTCGCCAAATACCCGGCTGACCAGAAGCAGTCGGCCGTCATGGCCTGTCTGGCCATCGTTCAGCAGGAACTCGGTTACGTCAGTGCCGAGAGCGAAGAACTGGTGGCTGACTATCTGGGTATGTCACCGATTGCAGTGCACGAGGTGACGGCCTTCTACAACATGTACAACCAGCATCCGGTGGGCAAGTACAAACTCAATGTCTGCACTAATTTGCCTTGCCAGTTGCGCGATGGTGGAAGAGCACTCAAGTATCTTGAACGGAAGCTCGATATCAACATGGGCCAGACGACGGCTGACGGCTTGTTCACATTGCAGCAGTGCGAGTGCCTGGGCGCTTGTGCCGACTCCCCCGTACTGCTGGTCAATGACCGCCACATGTGCAGTTTCATGAGTGACGACAAACTCGATCAACTGGTCGACGGCCTGCGCGCCCAGGGGAATAAATAATGGCGCTCGAAAATATCCTGGCCCAGTTCCAATCCAGCGGTGCGCAGACCTGTTTCCATGGGCGCCACATCAGCCCGCAGATTCTGGCCGGACTCGACGGGCGTAACTGGCGGCTGCAGGACTACCAGGCGCGCGGCGGCTATCAGGCTCTTCGCAAGGTTCTTGGCAAGGACGGTGGCGCTGGTTTGACGCCCGATCAAGTCATCGCGACAGTCAAGGAGTCTGGTCTGCGTGGGCGCGGCGGCGCCGGTTTTCCGACCGGACTGAAATGGAGCTTCATGCCGCGCCAGTACGCCGGGCCAAAGTTCCTGATGTGCAATTCGGACGAAGGCGAGCCCGGCACCTGCAAGGACCGCGAAATTCTGCAATTCAACCCGCATATCGTGATTGAGGGCATGTTGATCGCCGCTTACGCCATGGGTATAGGCACCGGCTACAACTACATTCACGGCGAAATTTTCCAGATTTACGAGCGTTTCGAGGAGGCGCTGGAGGAGGCACGCGCGGCGGGCTTTCTCGGCAGCAACATTCTGGACAGTGGTTTCAGTTTTCAACTGCACGCGTTTCATGGTTTCGGGGCCTATGTTTGTGGCGAGGAAACCGCTCTGCTGGAGTCTGTCGAGGGCAAGAAAGGACAGCCTCGTTACAAACCGCCGTTCCCGCCTAGCTATGGTTTGTATGGCAAGCCGACCAATATCAACAACACCGAAACCTTTTCTGCCGTACCTTGGATCATCAACCATGGCGGCAAAGCCTATCTGGAGTGCGGCAAGCCTAACAATGGCGGCACCAAGATTTATTCGGTTAGCGGTGATGTTGAACTGCCGGGCAATTATGAAATTCCGATGGGCACGCCGTTCCCGAAGTTGCTGGAACTCGCTGGTGGCGTGCGCAAGGGTCGCCAGCTCAAGGCAGTGATTCCGGGAGGCTCGTCTACGCCAGTGCTGCCGGCGTCTCTCATGATGGACTGCACGATGGACTATGACTCGATCGCCAAAGCGGGTTCCATGCTGGGATCTGGTGCGCTCATCGTCATGGATGACAGTCGCTGCATGGTCAAGAGTTTGCAACGCCTGAGTTATTTCTACATGCACGAGTCCTGCGGGCAGTGCACGCCGTGCCGGGAGGGCACCGGTTGGCTATACCGCGTTGTGGACCGCATCGAAAACGGCCAGGGTCGACCCGAGGACATGGACCTGCTGGACAACGTCGCCGAAAACATCATGGGCCGGACCATTTGCGCGCTCGGCGATGCGGCAGCGATGCCGGTGCGGGCCATGCTCAAGCATTACCGGTCTGAATTTGAGTATCACGTAGAGCATAAGACCTGCATGGTCCCGCTGTACGTCTGAATAGGCGTCTGAGCGAGCACAAGAACATGATTGAAATTGAACTCGACGGCAAGAAGATCGACGTTGTCGAAGGCAGCACGATCATTCAGGCTGCCAACCAGGCGGGTACCTACATTCCGCATTTCTGCTATCACAAGAAGCTCAGCATCGCGGCGAGTTGCCGTATGTGCCTGGTCGATGTGGAGAAGATGCCCAAGCCGATGCCGGCCTGCGCTACCACCGTGGCGTCGGGCATGGTGGTGCGCACCAAGAGCGATAAGGCGGTCAATGCACAAAAGTCGGTGATGGAATTCCTGCTGATCAACCATCCGCTGGATTGCCCGATTTGCGATCAGGGCGGCGAGTGTCAGTTGCAGGATCTGGCTGTAGGCTATGGCGCCGGCGCGTCACGTTACGAGGAAGAGAAGCGCGTTGTGGCAGTGAAGGATGTGGGCCCCCTGATTTCAATGCAGGAGATGACACGCTGTATTCACTGCACACGTTGCGTTCGTTTTGGGCAGGAGATTGCGGGCGTCATGGAATTGGGTATGACGCATCGCGGCGAACATGCCGAAATCGAGACCTTCGTTGGTCAGTCTGTCGACTCGGAACTTTCCGGCAACATGATCGACATCTGCCCGGTGGGTGCCTTGACCAGCAAGCCGTTCCGCTACAGCGCGCGTACCTGGGAGTTGTCGCGCCGCAAGTCGATCAGCCCGCACGACTCGACCGGTGCCAACCTGATTGTGCAGGTCAAGAACAACCGAGTCATGCGTGTGGTGCCGCTGGAGAACGAGGCTGTTAACGAATGCTGGATCGCCGACCGAGATCGCTTTTCCTACGAGGCTCTGAACAGCGAGGAGCGCCTCACAACGCCGATGCTTAAGCAAGGCGGCGCCTGGATTTCGGTCGATTGGCAGACTGCGCTCGATTACGTCGTCAAGGGCTTGAAGGAAATCAGGAAAGATCATGGCGCTTCGAGCATTGGGGCGCTGGTCAGTCCGCACAGCACGATCGAGGAATTATTTTTGGCAGGTTCGCTGGTGAACGGCTTGGGTAGTCAGAATGTCGATTACCGTTTGCGCAATGCGGAGTTCGCCGCCGTTGAAGGGATACGCTACCTTGGCACGTCGATTGCCTCGCTATCCCAGCTGCAAAGTGTTTTGGTGGTTGGTTCGAACCTGCGCAAGGACCATCCCCTGTTTGCACAAAGAATCCGGCAGGCTGTGCGCAAAGGCTGTGAAGTCAATGCAATAGGCTCGGTCACCCCGGATTGGGCCATGCCGGTCGCCAATTCACTGTTGTGTGCTGACGCGAGCTGGGTACAGGCTTTGGCCGACGTTGCCGCGGCGGTCGCACTTGAAAAAGGTGTCGCAGCGCCGGTGCTGGGTCAGGCCAGCGGCAGTGCCAAAGAGATTGCCAAGTCCTTGCTCGCAGGTGAGCGCAAAGCGGTTTTGCTGGGCAATGCGGCGGCGCATCATGCCCGGGCGTCGAGCTTGCTGGCGCTGGCCAACTGGATTGCCGATCACACCGGCGCCAGCGTGGGCTACCTGACCGAAGCTGCGAACACCGTCGGTGCACAGTTTGCGGGCGCATTGCCCGGTCCGGATGGCAAGAACGCGGCGCAAATGTTGGGCGGTGGCCTGAAGGCGGTTTTACTGCTGAACAACGAGCCCGAATACGATTCGTCGGCGGGCCGAGCGGCTATTGATTCGCTCTCGAAAGCGAAGATGGTCGTGACACTGAGTCCGTTCAAGGCAAACATGGCTTTCAGCGATGTTTTACTGCCGATTGCGCCGTTCACCGAAACCTCAGGCACCTTTGTCAATGCGGAAGGCCGCGTCCAGAGTTTTCACGCTGTGGTCAAGCCGCTGGGCGAAACGCGGCCGGCCTGGAAGGTGTTGCGCGTGCTGGCGAACTTGCTTGATGTCGCAGGCTTTGATTTCGAATCCTCGCAGGATGTGCTGAGGCAGGTCTGTGGGCTGCCGCCTGATGGTGAAGCCGTTCTGCCGCTGCGGATCCTGAGTAACAGGACGCAGGCTGTGATCGATCTGCAACCGGCTGTACCAGCCCCGGTAGTGGCGGATATTTATGCACTCGATGGCTTGCTGCGCCGCGCTGCGAGTCTGCAACGCACGGCGGACGCCCAACGAAACAATGCTGCGCAGGAGGTGACGGCATGATTGACACCCTATTTGCCCTCGGTCAGGGCCTGCTGGACGCGCCCTGGTGGACTGGCATTGCCTGGCCGGTTGTGTGGGCGCTGCTCAAAGTTGTGCTGGTCTTGATGCTGGTGATGGGGCTTGTCACGTACACCACGCTGTGGGAACGTCGGCTGCTGGGCTGGGCGCAAGTCCGCATGGGTCCGAACCGGGTTGGACCCTGGGGTTTGTTGCAGCCGATTGCCGATGCGCTCAAGTTGATGACCAAGGAAGTGCTGCGGCCGGCGGCGGCTGACAAAGTTCTCTTTTATCTGGGTCCGGTGATGACAGTGATGCCCGCCATGGTGGCCTGGGTCGTTGTTCCGTTCAGTCCCGAAATCGCCTGTGCCAATATCAACGCGGGTTTGCTGTTTCTGATGGCAATCACGTCGATGGAAGTGTATGGCGTGATCATCTCGGGTTGGTCATCGAATTCGAAGTACCCGTTCCTGGGTGCCTTGCGTGCCTCGTCCCAGATGGTGAGCTACGAAATCGCCATGGGTTTCTGTCTGGTCGTGGTGCTCATGGTGTCGGCCAGTCTGAATCTGACCGACATCGTCGCCGGGCAAGGCAAGGGCTACTTCTCCCATATCGGTTTGAACTTCCTGTCCTGGAACTGGTTGTCGCTACTGCCTATCTTTGTCGTCTATTTTGTTTCTGGTCTTGCCGAAACCAATCGGCTTCCATTTGACGTGGTGGAGGGCGAGTCTGAAATCGTCGCTGGCCACATGGTGGAGTACTCGGGCATGTCATGGGCCATGTTCCAGATGGCAGAGTACGCCAACATCTGGCTGGTGTCGGTTCTGTGCACGATCATGTTTCTCGGCGGCTGGCTGTCGCCGATCGACAGTGTCGTCTTCAACTGGATTCCGGGATGGATCTGGCTCGGGCTCAAATCCTTTGCCGTGGTCACCATGTTCGTCTGGGTGCGGGTCTCTTTCCCGCGCTACCGGTATGACCAGATCATGCATCTGGGCTGGAAGATTTTTATTCCCGTGACACTGGTCTGGTTGGTGGTTGTCGGGTTGTGGATGCAGACCCCCTGGAACATTTGGAATTGATTCGAGTTGTCTATGTCTACCCCAAGCACTAGTTCTGTTGCCGTCTCGAACGGGAGTTCTTTCTCGTTGAAGGATTTCCTGTCCAGTTTCATGCTGCGCGAGTTGTTCAAGGGCCTGGCGCTGACCGGCAAGTACGCCTTTAGCAGCAAGATCACGCTCGAGTATCCCGAAGAAAAGACGCCGCTGTCGCCGCGCTTTCGGGGCCTGCACGCCTTGCGCCGCTACGAAAACGGAGAAGAACGCTGTATCGCCTGCAAGCTGTGTGAAGCCGTCTGTCCGGCGATGGCGATTACGATCGAATCGGAAGTTCGCGCCGATGGCTCGCGTCGCACCACACGCTACGACATCGACTTCAACAAATGCATTTATTGCGGGTTTTGCGAGGAGAGTTGTCCGGTCGACTCGATCGTCGAGACCGCCGTGTTCGAGTATCACGGTGAAGCGCCTGGCGACTTGTATTTCACCAAAGACATGCTGCTCGCGGTGGGTGACCGCTACGAAAGCCAGATTGCGGCTGCCAGAGCAGCCGACGCCAAATTCAGATAGCGGTCAACACCGCACTACCAACCCTAAGACCATCGAAAAAGTAACGCTACATGGACGTCAAGACCGGTCTCTTCTATTTCTTCTCGATTGTGCTGCTGATAGCGGCCTTTCGGGTGATCACTGCGCGCAACCCGGTGCATGCCGTGCTGTATCTGGTGCTGGCATTCTTTCAGGCCTCTGCCATCTGGCTTTTGCTCAAGGCCGAATTCCTGGCCATTACTTTGGTGCTGGTCTACGTCGGTGCCGTGATGGTGTTGTTCCTGTTTGTTGTGATGATGCTCGACATCAATGTCGACAGCGCCAGAGAAGGTTTTTGGAAGCATTTTCCGCTGGCGGCAGTCGTTGGCGTGCTGATTGCGCTGGAGATGGCGGCGGTGCTGATCGGCGGTTTCCGGGTCAGCGAGGAACCGCACGCAGCGACTGGCCTGGGTCAGGCCGGCGTCGAGCTATCGAATACCCGGGAGTTGGGCAAGCTTCTGTATACCCAGTATCTCTATCCGCTTGAAATTGCGGCGGCGATCCTGCTGGTTGCCATGATTGCGGCGATTGCGCTGGCCTTGCGCCAGCGCAAGGATAGCAAGCACGTCAGTCCTTCCGAGCAGGTGCGGGTCAAGGCCAAAGACCGCATGAGCGTGATCAAGATGGCTGCCACCCAGGTGGCGCCGCTCGACGACGCCAGCGCCAGCATAACCGCGGAGAACAAAGTATGACCCTGACTCTTGGACACTTTCTATCGCTCGGGGCCCTCCTGTTTGCGCTGTCCGTGATCGGTATTTTTCTGAATCGCAAGAACCTGATTGTCTTGCTGATGGCGATTGAACTGATGCTGCTGGCCGTGAATACGAATTTCGTCGCGTTCTCTCATTACCTGGGTGATATGCATGGTCAGATATTCGTGTTTTTCATTCTGACCGTTGCGGCTGCCGAATCGGCCATCGGTCTGGCGATCCTGGTGCTTTTGTTCCGTAGCCGTTCCAGCATTAACGTGGACGAACTCAATACGCTTAAGGGTTAATAAGATGAGTCAAACCCTTTCTATCTCGACGCTTCTCGCGGTGCCATTGGCGCCGTTGGTGGGTGCTGTCGCTGCCGGTTTTCTGGGGACCAAATTTGGTGGTAACTGGATCGGTCGGCGTATGTCGCACTCGCTTTGCATACTGGGTGTGCTGCTGTCGTTCGTGTTGTCCTGCGTGACGCTTCAAAGCGTGGCGATCGATGGTGCCCGTTTCAATGAAACCATCTACACCTGGATGGTGGCTGGCGGCCTGAAGATGGAGATCGGCTTCCTGGTTGATGGATTGACGGCGATGATGATGTGCGTGGTGACTTTCGTCTCCCTGATGGTGCATCTCTACACCGTTGGTTATATGGAAGAAGATGAGGGCTACAACCGCTTCTTCGCCTATATCTCGCTTTTCACCTTCTCGATGCTGATGCTGGTCATGAGCAACAACTTCCTGCAACTGTTTTTTGGCTGGGAGGCAGTGGGCTTGGTATCCTATTTGCTGATCGGCTTCTGGTTCAACAAGCCGACGGCGATCTTTGCCAACATGAAGGCCTTCCTGGTCAATCGTGTCGGCGACTTCGGCTTCATCCTTGGAATCGGCCTGATCGCTGCCTTTGCCGGCACGCTCAATTACGGCGAAGCGTTTGCCAAGGCCGATGAACTGGCCAAATTGAGCTTTCCGGGCACCGACTGGATGTTGATCACGGTGGTCTGCATTTGTCTGTTCATCGGCGCCATGGGCAAGTCAGCCCAGTTTCCGTTGCACGTCTGGTTGCCCGATTCGATGGAAGGCCCGACGCCGATTTCGGCCCTGATTCATGCGGCCACGATGGTGACCGCCGGCATCTTCATGGTGACGCGCATGTCACCGTTGTTCGAATTGAGCGAGACGGCCTTGAATTTCGTACTGGTGATCGGTGCCATCACTGCATTGTTCATGGGCTTTCTTGGCATCATCCAGAATGACATCAAGCGCGTGGTGGCGTATTCGACGCTGTCGCAGCTCGGCTACATGACGGTGGCGCTCGGCGCATCGGCTTATTCAGTGGCGGTGTTTCACCTGATGACGCACGCCTTCTTCAAGGCGCTGCTGTTTCTTGCTGCCGGCTCGGTCATCATGGGCGTGCATCACAACCAGGACATTCGCTGGATGGGCGGACTGCGCAAGTACATGCCGATCACCTGGATCACTTCCCTGCTGGGCTCGCTGGCCCTGATCGGCACGCCGCTGTTCGCTGGCTTCTATTCCAAGGACAGCATTATTGAAGTGGTTCAGGAGAGCCATTTGCCGGGCGCCGGCTTTGCCACCTTCGCCGTGCTGGCCGGCGTTTTCGTCACTGCGTTCTATTCGTTCCGTATGTATTTTCTGGTGTTCCATGGCAAGGAACGCTTTGACCAGAATCCGGATGCGCATCATGGCCATGGCCACCATGACGAGCATCACGCGCCGCACGAGTCGCCGTGGGTGGTGACGGTGCCGCTGGTCCTGCTGGCGATTCCTTCGGTCGTGATCGGCTTCATGACCATAGAACCGATGCTTTATGGCGAGTTCTTCAAGGGTGCCATCTTTATTGACGCCGAGAAACACGCCGGCCTGGAAGAAATGGCCAAAGCTTTCCATGGTCCGGTGCAAATGGCCTTGCATGCCCTGACTTCGCTGCCGTTCTGGCTCGCGCTGGCAGGCGTCGCGACCGCCTTCTACATGTACCTGATCAATCCTGCTCTGCCGGCAGCGATCAAGAGCCGCGTGCAGCCGATTTACACCTTGCTTGAGAACAAGTATTACCTTGACTGGTTCAATGAAAACGTGCTGGCGCGTGGCGCCCGGGCCCTGGGTACCGGTTTGTGGAAGGGAGGCGACGAAGCGCTGATCGACGGTGCGCTGGTGAATGGCTCCTGGAAAGTGGTCGGCTGGGTCTCCTCCACGGTGCGCCGCCTGCAGTCGGGTTATCTGTACCACTATGCACTGGCCATGATCTTGGGTGTCTTTGTGCTGATGACGTATTTCGTATGGCTGAAATAGTGACTTTAGGATAAGAAAAATGGGATTGTTGAGCCTGGCTATTTGGACACCGATTGCCTTTGGTGTTGTGCTGCTGGCACTCGGTCGTGACGATCAGGCGCGCTCGGTGCGCTGGGTCGCGCTGATTGGATCGCTGGTCAGCTTCCTTGTGACCCTGCCGCTGTATGACGGCTTCAAGCTTGGCACGGCGGCGATGCAGTTTGTCGAGAAGGCGCCTTGGATCGCACGCTTTAATGTCAACTATCACTTGGGTGTGGACGGTATTTCGCTCTGGTTTGTGCTGCTAACGGCCTTCATCAATGTAGTGATCGTGATCGCCGGTTGGGAGGTCATCACCAAGCGCGTCAACCAGTACATGGGCGCCTTCCTCATCCTCAGCGGCCTGATGATCGGGGTCTTTTGCGCCATCGATGGTATGCTGTTCTACGTCTTCTTCGAGGCCACACTGATTCCGATGTACCTCATCATTGGTATCTGGGGCGGACCGAACAAGATCTATGCGGCCTTCAAGTTCTTCCTCTACACCTTGCTCGGTTCGCTGCTGATGCTGGTTGCCCTGATTTTCCTATACACACAGTCGGGTGGCAGTTTTGATCTGGCCTTGTGGCACCGACTGCCTCTCACCGGCACGACGCAGACCCTGCTGTTCTTCGCCTTCTTTGCCGCCTTTGCCGTCAAGGTACCGATGTGGCCGGTGCACACTTGGTTGCCTGACGTGCACGTCGAGGCGCCAACCGGCGGTTCTGCGGTGCTGGCGGCCATCATGCTGAAGCTCGGCGCCTACGGTTTTCTGCGCTTTTCGATGCCAATCGCGCCCGATGCAGCGCGCCAGTGGGCCTGGCTGATCATTGCGTTGTCGCTGATTGCAGTCGTCTATGTTGGCCTGGTGGCGATGGTGCAGAAAGACATGAAGAAACTGGTGGCCTATTCATCGGTGGCGCACATGGGTTTTGTGACACTTGGCTTCTTCATTTTCAACGGTCTGGGCGTATCGGGTGGCCTGGTGCAAATGATCGCGCATGGCTTCGTATCAGCCGCGATGTTCCTCTCGATCGGGGTTCTTTACGACCGGGTCCATTCGCGCGAGATTGCCAGTTATGGTGGCGTTGTCAACACCATGCCGAAGTTCACCGCGTTTGCCCTCTTCTTTGCGATGGCCAATTGCGGTTTGCCGGGAACCGCCGGTTTTGTCGGTGAGTGGATGGTGATTCTTGGGGCTGTCAAAGCCAATTTTTGGATCGGTTTTGCGGCGGCCAGCGCACTCATCTTCGGTGCTGCCTACACCCTGTGGATGTTCAAGCGGGTCTACCTCGGGCCGGTCGGCAACGCGAAGGTCAAGGCCTTGCTGGATATCAGCAGCCGCGAGTTCCTGGTGATGGCGCTGCTGGCCGTGGCGGTGCTTTACATGGGTATCTATCCGAAGCCGTTTACCGACGTCATGGACGCTTCAGTGACTGAATTGCTCAAGCACGTGGCGCAGTCCAAGCTGAATTGATCAGTCTGAATGGGTCAAATTGAATAGAGAAACAGAAAATGATCGATAAACTCAGTTGGATCTCGGTTTACCCGGAAATTATCCTGCTCGTCATGGCCTGCGCGGTTGCGCTGGTCGATCTTGGCGTCAAGTCGCCCCGTCGCAATGGCACCTATTTTCTGACCCTGCTGACATTGGCTGTGGTGGCCGCGCTGCAGGCCAGTTACGCCAGCGCGGGGACCACGCTCTACGGTTTTGGCAACATGGTGGTGAGTGACCAGATGGGCAACTGGTTGAAATGCTTTGCTACCGTGGCCGTGATGGTGACCTTGGTCTATGGCAGACCCTATGCAGCAGATCGCGGCATGTTGCGCGGCGGTGAGTTGTTCAGTCTGAGCATGTTTGCCTTACTCGGCATGTTCGTCATGATGTCGGGCAACAATTTTCTGGTGATTTACCTGGGTCTGGAACTGCTGACGCTGGCCAGCTATGCACTGGTGGCGCTACGGCGTGACAACGCAACGGCAATCGAAGCGGCAATGAAATATTTTGTGCTCGGTGCGCTGGCCTCCGGCTTCCTGCTGTATGGCATGTCCATGATGTACGGTGCCACCGGTTCGCTCGACGTGAACGCGGTTTTCAGGGCGATCCGATCCGGGCAGGTCAACTACCAAGTGCTGGTGTTTGGCCTGGTGTTTGTGGTCGCCGGACTGGCATTCAAACTCGGTGTCGTTCCCTTTCACATGTGGATTCCCGATGTCTATCAGGGCGCGCCAACGGTGATCACCTTGATGATAGGCGGAGCCCCCAAACTGGCGGCGTTCGCCATCATCATGCGCTTGCTGGTCGAAGGCATGTTGCCACTGGCCTTCGACTGGCAACAGATGTTGGTGTTGCTGTCGGTGGCCTCAATGCTGGTTGGTAATCTGGCTGCCATTGCGCAGACCAATCTGAAGCGCATGCTGGCGTTCTCCACCATTTCGCATATGGGTTTCGTGCTGCTTGGTGTGCTGTCGGGCGTCATCAACGGCCATGCCAATCTGCTGTCGGCGGCTAACGCCTACAGCTCGGCCATGTTCTACGTCGTCACCTATGTGCTGACCACGCTGGCCAGCTTTGGCGTGATCCTGCTGCTCACGCGTGAAGGTTTTGAGAGCGAAGAGATCGCTGATTTCGCGGGCTTGAACCAGCGCAGTCCGCTCTACGCGGCGATCATGGCGATCTGTCTGTTTTCTCTGGCGGGCATCCCGCCGATGGTTGGTTTCTATGCCAAACTTTCGGTCCTGCAGGCGCTGGTGGTGTCGGGTCAAGTCTTCTATATCGGCCTTGCCGTGTTTGCGGTCATGATGTCCCTGATCGGCGCCTTCTATTACCTGCGCGTGGTCAAGGTCATGTACTTTGACGAACCCACAAGCATCGGCGCCATCACCGCACCACTTGATGTGCGTGCGGTTCTGTCCGTCAATGGTGCACTGGTGCTGCTGCTTGGCCTGATACCGGGCGGCTTGATGGCTCTGTGCGCGAATGCGATCGTTCAGATGCTGAGCACCTGACATTGGGGTATTTTTCATCGATGGATGACAACCATCTGATCGAACAAAAAGTCAGCAGCAGGGAATTGGTCAAGGGCGCTCTGCTGCACGCCTTTCGCGACACCGTGAAGCTGCCTGATGGCGCGGTAGCCGCTCGCGAATACGTTGTGCATCCCGGCGCCGTGATGATTGTTCCGCTGCTGATTGATGCGGCAGGCCAGACCCAGATTGTGCTCGAGCGCCAGTTTCGCTACCCTGTGGGGCAGGTGATGATTGAGTTTCCTGCAGGCAAGCTCGACCCCGGCGAAGGCACTCAGCTTTGCGCCCAGCGCGAACTGCAAGAAGAGACCGGTTACCGCGCGACCGAGTGGGCGCGCGCCGGGCTGATACACCCGGTTGTTTCCTATTCCACCGAGTTCATTGAGATCTGGTTTGCGCGCGGCCTGACGGCGGGCCAGAGGCAACTTGATCAGGGCGAGTTTCTGGAAGTGTTCACTGCCAGCCCGACGCAGTTGCTGAAATGGTGTGCTGATGGCGAGGTCACCGACGGCAAGACCGTCGCCGCCGCACTCTGGCTGCAAAACGTCTTGTGCGGCAGCTGGGAACTCAAATGGCAAGCGCCTGTGGCAGCGCAGATCGCCGCATAATGGTGCCATGAAAGTCCTTGATCTGGAGTGTCTCGACGGCCACGTCTTCGAAGGCTGGTTTGCTTCCGAAGAGGATTTTCTGGCGCAGCGCGAGCGCGCGGTGATCGAGTGTCCGTTCTGTGGCGACGCCTCAATTTCAAAAAGGCCGAGCGCGCCGCGTCTCAATTTGGGCAGTGCCGCGAGCGGGATTTCGCAGTCACCCGAAGTGGCTTCGGTGGCCGGGGTTGGCCAGGCGCTGCAAACCGCCTGGATGACCTTGGCCCGAAGGATAGTGGAGGCCACCGACGATGTGGGCGAGCAGTTTGCCGAAGAGGCGCGCAAGATCCATTACGGTGAAGCCAAAGAACGTGGCATTCGCGGTCAGGCCTCGATGGCCGAGACCGAGTCGCTGCTGGAGGAGGGCATCGCCGTGATGCAACTGCCGATGCCGCAGGCGCTCAAGGGTCAATTGCAGTGAGCCGATCAGGCTCAAAGGATCAGACATGACTACTTCCCACCTGACCGAATTGCTGTCCTATATGCAGCAGCATGGCGGAGTCGAGGCCAATCGGCAAGCCAGTTTCATCAGCGCCTATTTTGAGAACACGGACCCTGACGAGACGGCAGCGCGTGGCCCCGCCACCCTGTACGCCATTGCCAATGCCCATTGGCGCCTGCTCGACACGCCGCATGCCGCCCGCAACGCCATGCTGCGGGTGTTCAATCCGACGCTGGCTGAAGACGGCTTTGTCAGTGAGCACAGCGTGGTGCAAATCGTGCACGAAGACATGCCGTTTCTGGTCGACTCAGTGACCATGGCCATCAATCGCAGCAACCGCACGGCGCACTGGATTGTTCATCCGCTGCTGAGCGTCGAGCGCGATGATGCTGGAAAGATAAGCAGTGCCAGCCATGTCGCCAGCGGCGCTGCGAGTGGCCAGGATGCCGGCATCGAGTCGCTCATTCTGGTCGAGTGCGATCGTATCGTCGGTGTTGCCGAGCAGCGTGAGTTGGCAGAGGAACTGCGTCGGGTGCTGGGCGACGTGCGCGCTGCGGTGCGCGATTGGCACGCCATGATGGAGCGGGTCCAGAGCGTCGCCGAGGCGGCCGGCAGCTCAGCGCTTCCCTCCGACAGCCTACAGGAAGGCATTGCTTTTCTGCATTGGCTGCAGGAGCGCCATTTCACCTTTCTCGGCGCGCGCGACTACGATCTGAAGCGCGAAGCCGGCGCTGTCAGCTTGATCGCCCGACCGGATTCGGGCCTGGGAATTCTGCGCGGTCCGGTGGGCACGGCTCAGACGCCCCTACCAGGCGAGGCGCTGGGTCTGGTCGACTCGAACGAACTGGTGCTGGTGACCAAAGCCATGACACGGGCGACGGTGCACCGTCCAGCCTGGCTCGATTACATCGGCGTCAAACGCTTTGATGAGACCGGCAAGGTGGCGGGTGAAACACGTTTTCTGGGTTTGTACACATCGAGTGCCTACTCAGCCGCGGTTGCAGAGATTCCGAAGGTGCGGCGTCGCGTGGCGCATGTCATGAGCCACGCGGGTGTCGTGCCCGACAGTCACGCTGCCAAGTCACTACAGTCGATTCTGGATGTCTATCCGCGCGATGAGCTTTTCCAGATTGACACTGCCACTCTGACCGAGCATGCGGTCGGTATCCTGCGCCTGCAGGAGCGCCAGCGCACCCGTGTTTTCCTGCGCCGGGACCCGTTTGGCCGTTTCACCTCGGCCCAGGTGTTCGTGCCGCGCGAACGTTTCAATACCGAGTTGCGTATCAAGATCGGCGCCGAGCTGATGGACTCGCTGGACGGGCAGTCGATCGAGTTCACGCCGATGCTGACCGACAGCCCGATGGCCCGCATTCATTATCTGGTGCGTGCCAGGGCGAGCGCACCGCAGGGGGTCAATCTGCCGGCGCTGGAGGGCCGCGTGGCGAGACTGGCTCAGCGTTGGGAGGATGACTGCAGCGCCGAATTGCTGCGCGCCCATGGTGAGGGGCAGGGGCTCGCGCTGGCACGCCGCTTTGCCGACGCTTTTCCGACCGCCTACCGCGAAGATTTCGCTGCTGCTGTGGCGGCAGAGGATGCCGACATGCTGGCCGCCCTGTCGGGCACTACGCCGCTTGCGGTCAAGCTCTATCGACCGCTCGATGCGAGCGCCGGACTGCTGCGTTTCAAGATTTACAACACCGCCAAAGTGGCGCTGTCGGATTCCTTGCCGGTACTGGAGTGCATGGGTGCCCGCGTCCTCGATGAACGCCCGTACCGCATCGGCTCCGGCGACGCTGCCTTGTGGATTCACGATCTTGGCTTGCAGTTGCCCCCAGCTACCGATCTGGCGAGCGTGAAGACCCGCTTTGAAGCCCTGTTCTGCCACGCCTGGCGCGCCGAGGTCGAAAGCGACGACCTTAATAAGCTGGTCCTGAGCACGACTCTGGACGCGCGCGCCATCGCCGTGCTGCGCGCTTACACCCGCTACTTCAGGCAGTTGGGCTTTGCCTTCAGTCAGCGTTATATCGAAGACGCACTGAACCGAAATGCCTCGATTGCGCAAGTCATTTTCGAGCTCTTCACGGCCCGCTTTGAACCCGCGTCAGCGGCTGCGACGGCCGAGCGCGAGCCAGAGCAACAGCGCTTGATGCAGTCGATCGAAGCCGATCTGCACGCGGTCGTGAGCCTGGACGAAGACCGGATTCTGCGTCAGTTCTTTTCGGCCGTGCTGTCGACCTTGCGCACCAACGCGTGGCAAAGAACGGCCAGCGGTGGGCACAAGGCCTACCTGAGTTTCAAGTTCGACCCGCGTCGCCTTCCCGGTGTGCCCGAGCCAAAACCACTGTTTGAAATCTGGGTTTATTCGCCGCGATTCGAAGCGATTCACCTGCGCAATGGCAAAGTGGCGCGCGGCGGCATTCGCTGGTCGGATCGGCGCGAAGACTTTCGCACCGAAATTCTGGGTCTGGTCAAGGCCCAGCACGTCAAGAACACGGTCATCGTGCCGGTCGGCTCCAAGGGCGGCTTTGTGCTCAAGAATGCGCCGCCTGCGAGCGAACGTGAAGCCTATATGGCCGAGGGCGTGGCCTGCTACAAGCTGTTCCTGTCGGGCCTGCTCGACCTCACCGACAACCTCGTGAAAGGCGCTGTCGTGCCACCGGACCATGTCGTGCGTCATGACGCCGATGATCCCTATCTGGTGCTTGCGGCCGACAAGGGCACGGCCACCTTTTCCGACATCGCCAACAGCGTTTCCGCCGACTATGGCTTCTGGCTCGGCGACGCCTTTGCTTCGGGCGGCTCGGTTGGCTATGACCACAAGAAGATGGGCATCACGGCGCGCGGTGCCTGGGAGTCTGTCAAGCGGCACTTCCGTGGCTTGTCCGTGAACACGCAGACCACAGCGTTCAGCGTGGTCGGCATTGGCGATATGTCAGGTGACGTGTTCGGCAACGGCATGCTGCTGTCCGAGCACATCAGACTGCTGGTGGCGTTCGACCATCGGCACATCTTCATTGATCCCTCGCCCGATGTGGCGCGGTCGTATGCCGAGCGCCAGCGCTTGTTCAACCTGCCGCGCTCAAGCTGGGACGACTACGACAAGACGCTGATATCGGCGGGCGGCGGCGTTTTCTCGCGTGCTGCGAAATCGATCACCTTGAGCCCCGAGGCACGCGCGGCCATCGGCATCGAGACTGAGGAGCTGACGCCGGTCGAGTTGCTGCGCGCGATCCTGAAGGCCCCGGTGGATCTGCTCTACAACGGTGGCATCGGCACCTATGTCAAGGCGAGCTTCGAGTCGCATGCCCAGGTTGGAGACAAGGCAGGTGATGCCTTCCGTGTCAATGGTGATGAGCTTCGCTGCAAGGTGCTGGCCGAAGGCGGCAACCTCGGTTGCACACAAAATGGCCGCATCGAGTTCGCGCAAAAAGGCGGCTTGATCTACACCGATGCGATCGACAACTCGGCCGGCGTGGATTGCTCGGATCACGAGGTCAACATCAAGATCCTGCTGGGCAGCGTGGTGGAGTCGGGCGACCTGACCCTCAAGCAGCGCAACGACCTGCTGGCATCGATGACCGACGAAGTCGGCCTGCTGGTGCTGACCGACAACTACTACCAGACCCAGGCGCTGGACATTGCTGATCATCAGCGACTTCAATTGCTGGACGGTCAGCAACGCCTGATGCAATGGCTGGAGCGCTATGGACATCTCGATCGTGCCATCGAATTCCTTCCGACGGATGCGGAAATTGCCTTGCGCAAGGCGCACAAGAGCGGGCTCACCGCGCCCGAGAATGCGGTCTTGCTGGCCTATGCCAAGATGTCGGTGTTTGACGAATTGGTGGCCAGTGATTTGCCGGACGACCCCTACTTCAAGCGTGTTCTCGACGCCTACTTCCCGAAAGCCCTGGGCGAGAAGTTCGCCGCCGCCATCGCCCGCCACCCGCTCAAGCGCGAGATCATCGCGACCTTCATGACCAACACCGTGGTCAATCGAACCGGGGCCACTTTTGTCAACTTTATCGCTTCGGAGGCGGGGGCCACGGCGGCCGATGTGATTCGCGCCTTTACGCTGGCACGCGAAATATTCCGGCTTGAGCCGCTGTGGGATCAGATTGATGCCCTGGACTACCAAGTCGATTCCGGACTGCAGCTTGATCTGTTGACCCGGCTGACCAGCATCGCGCAGCGTGCATCGCGCTGGATGCTGCGGGTTCGCGCCCACCGTACCGATTTGCCGACGTTGATCCAGCGCTACCAACCGGCGGCGCTTGAGTTGCGTCAGCATCTGGCAGACTGGCTGCCACCTTCGGCCAACGTCAGTTGGCAGCAGGCGACGCGCAAACTGGTCGAGGCCGGCGTGGAAGCGGGCCTGGCAGAGAATTTGACAGCGCTCGATTTCATTTTTCCTGCCCTCGATCTGGTCGATCTGGCCGACCATGCCAAGACCGGATTGGAGCAGGCGGCGCGAGCCTATTTTGCGATTGACGCCGAGTTGGGTCTGACGGGCTGGCGGGCGCAGATCAACCGGCTGCCGACCGAGACCTTGTGGCAAACGCAGGCACGTGCCAGCGCGCGTGACGACGTCTACTCGATTGCCGGCCAGATCACGCGCGGTCTGCTTTCAAAGCAGGAAGCCATACCGGAGTGGCGCGCGCAACATGGCGCCGCGATTGAACGCCTGTGCCGCTTGCTCAAGGACATCAGCACGCAGGGCGCCGACCTGGCGCCGGTATCCGTGGCGCTGCGCGAACTGCGGCACCTGGCTTGAATTAAACCGATTCAGGCGTTGAACTGAAGGGCTGCCAGCCCGGCGTAGACCCCGCCGCGCGCCACCAGTTCGCTGTGCGTGCCTTGCTCCACCAGACGGCCATGATCGAGCACCACGATCAGGTCAGCTTTTTGAACCGTCGCCAGACGGTGTGCGATGACCAGCGTGGTGCGGCCCCGCATGGCAGACTCG
>CAIVLG010000048.1 GCA_903906695.1 uncultured beta proteobacterium
AGCGACGTCCACCATGTGGGCCTGACCCTGGGCGTCAAAATGGGTGAGAGAACTCATGAGGAATTTCGCTACAGTTGAAGTGTTGCACGGCGCTTGCAAAATTTACATGGCATATATATCAGTCCGGCATCATACGATGCATGGCCGTCTACACTGGCGCAATTCATTGTCACCTCTTTCATGACAACATCTAGGGCTTCGAGCATCGCATGCAAAGCGCAGTATTTGCTTGCGGCATTGTTGATCGCCGCTACTGCTCCGGCAACTTTGCACGCGCAGCAGGGTGGGGCCGTGGTCACAAGCCCGCTGGCCAGATCAGACAGCATCCAACTCCCGACGCTCGGCGATGGCAGTCAGATGAGTAGCAGCGCGGAGAGGCGCCTGGGTGATCGCATTGCCCGAGAAATTTACCGTGACCCGGACTACATCGATGACCCGGTGCTGTCTGACTATATGCAGGATATCTGGCAGTCCTTGCTGGCGGCGGCACGCTTGCGTGGCGATCTATCGATCGAGATTTATGAGCGGTTTGCCTGGGAAATTCTGCTCGGGCGCGACCGTACGGTGAACGCCTTTGCTCTGCCAGGCGGCTATTTGGGCGTCCATCTCGGCCTGATAGCCGTGGTTGACAGCCGCGACGAATTGGCCTCGGTTCTGGGCCATGAGCTTAGCCATATCACGCAGCGGCACATTACGCGCATGATGACAAAACAAAGTCAAATGACACCCTGGATGATTGGCGCCATGATATTGGGCGCCTTGGCGGCCAGCAAGAGTCCGGATGCGGCCAATGCCCTAATGGTCGGAGGGCAAGCGGTGGCCGCCCAGAGTCAGCTTAATTTTTCCCGTGATATGGAACGGGAAGCGGACCGCGTTGGCTTTGGCGTGATGACGCAGGCTGGCTTCGATGGGCAGGGCTTCGTTTCGATGTTCGACAAGCTGCAGCAGGCCTCGCGGCTGAACGACAACGGAGCCTACCCTTACCTGCGCAGCCATCCCCTTACCACCGAACGGATTGCTGATATGCAGGCACGTCAGCCCCAGCAGACAGCGGTCAGCAACGCCGCTACGCCGACCGTCGAGCATGCCATGATCGCGGCCCGCGCGCGGGTTTTGTCCAATCCGGGTGTGGATGCCTTGCGTGCCATTGCTGCTGAGGGGCAGGGCAAGCAATTGACGAATCTGTCGCTGCCTCGGCGCGCCGGGGCCTTATATGGCGGCGCCCTGGCCGCGATTCAATTGCGCGAGTTTTCCGAAGCACAGGACGAACTTGGAAGGCTCGCCGAGTTGGTGCGATCCGATCTGGGTGCTGCGCGCTTGTCGCGGCTACTGGAGATTGAGCTGGCATTGGCTGCCGGTTTTTTTGAACGTGCCGCGGCGCAGCTCGACGGCGACGCACCCGCTGCAGTGCCTGCTGGCGCCGCTACGCCAAGACAGCGCCGACCCGAGTTGTTCCTGCGGGCCCAGCTTGCCGGGCAGCGAGGCCAAGGCGCATACGCTGCGCAAGCGGCACAGGGTCTGCAAGTCTGGGTGCTTGCGCACCCTCGTGACGCACAGGCTTGGCAGTTGCTGGCCAGCGTCTATGCGGCACAAGGCCAGACCCTGCGTTCCATACGCGCTGACGCCGAGAGTCAGGTGGCACGACTGGATTACGCGGCCGCGCTTGATCGATTGAAGGCAGCGCAGGAACTGGTGCGCCAGGGCAACGTTGCCGATGCAGACAGAGCTGCCATGGACTACATTGAATCGTCCATCATCGATACCCGCAGGCGCCAGTTGGAACTAGTGTCTAAGGAACAGGCGCTCGAGCGCTGAATCAATCACAATGCCGAACGCAGAGTAGATCAGCGACCCCAGCAGAGCGGCCCCGAAGCCGCGCACATAGAAGCCATCGAGCACCTCGGCGGCGGCCCAGAACATCAGGGCGTTGATGACGAACAGAAAAAGGCCGAGGGAAATAATCGTGACCGGCAGCGTCAGTACCACCAGCACCGGACGCAAAATCATGTTGAATAGACCGATCACCAGGGCTGCGATCAGTGCTGCACTGTAGTTGTTCACCTGGACACCGCTATAGAGGTAGGCAACGGCTAGCAGGGCGGCGGCGCTCAGCATCCAATTGACAAGAATCTTCATGCCGCAAGGATAGCACCGCAGGCGGCCTGAGATCAACTCTCCGCCAGCTGCGAACTAACGCGCTACTTCCAGCGCAGCGGCTCAATGTCGAGGTTGAGTCTGCCGTCGCCCAGCATCAGCACGCCTTCCTGAATCGTGGCCTGCAGTTGCATGCTGCGCTGGGCCATCGGGATCAGCGCTTGTGCGGCGCTGCTTGGCAGCCGCAACACACTCAGGTTTTGTGATCGAGACAGCTTCGTTGCAATGCCTTGCCACCAGACCTCGGCAGCGTGGTTGAAGCAGTACAAAATCACCTCATCAGCTTTGCCACAGGCTTTCAGCAGCGGCTTGTCATCGGGTTGGCCGACTTCGATCCAGACGCGAGTCTTTCCGGTGAAATCGCGCAGCCACGCGTCTGGCTCGTCTGGGTCAGACAGACCCGCGCCAAAGCTCAGTGTGCCGTCGCCACTGCAGACCGACTGCAACTTGTGAGCCTGCAGCGCCAAGGCACACAGACGCACCATCATGCGCTCGTCGGTTTCGCTCGGATGGCGTGCCAATGTCAGTGCGTGGTCTGCGTAATACGAATGGTCAATGTCGGCGATCTGCAGATTGGCCTTGAACACCGTTGATTTGAGGGCCATCAGAGTCTTTTTGCCAGTTCCGCAGCTTTGCCGGTATAGCTGGCAGGTGTCATGTCCAGCAGACGCTGCTTATCTTGCGGTGGCAGATCAAGACCGGCGATGAACCCCCGCATCAACTCGCGTGTCATCCGTTCTCCGCGCGTGAACTCCTTGAGTTGCTCATAGGGATTAGGCAAGCCAAAGCGGCGCATCACGGTCTGGATCGGCTCGGCCAGCACTTCCCATGAGGCATCGAGATCCGCGGCGATCGCGGCGTTGTTCAACTCAAGCTTGTTCAGGCCGGTGGCCAACGACTGGTAGGCCAGCACGGCGTATCCAAGCGCCACGCCCATGTTACGCAGAACCGTGCTATCGGTCAGATCGCGCTGCCAGCGGCTGATCGGCAGTTTCTCGCTCAGGTGTCTGAGCAATGCGTTGGCCAGACCAAGATTGCCTTCCGCGTTCTCAAAGTCAATCGGATTCACCTTGTGCGGCATGGTCGATGAACCGACTTCACCTTCGCGCACTTTTTGCTTGAAATACCCAAGAGAAACGTAACCCCAGACGTCGCGTGACCAGTCTATCAAAATGGTGTTGGCACGAGCCACGGCATCGAACAACTCAGCCATGTAGTCATGTGGCTCGATCTGTATGCTGTAGGGCTGGAACGTCAGCCCCAGACCCAGCGGTTCGGGGGTTTCAACCACTTTGCGGCTGAAGGCTTCCCAATCGAATTCAGGCCAAGCAGATAGATGGGCGTTGTAGTTGCCCACCGCCCCATTCATTTTGGCCAGCATCTTGACAGCGGAAATTCTTTCGCGAACAGCCAAGAGTCGTACCACGATGTTGGCAATTTCCTTGCCCACCGTTGTCGGGCTGGCGGTCTGGCCGTGGGTGCGGCTCAGCATAGCGACATCGGCGAACGCGCGTGCCATGTCGCGCAGTTTTTGGATGATTGTGTCCAGCGCTGGCAGCAGGATCTGATCGCGCCCGGCTTTCAGTTGCAACGCGTGACTGGTGTTGTTGATGTCCTCGCTGGTGCAGGCGAAGTGAACGAACTCCTGAGCGGCAAGCAATTCAGGACGTCCCTCGAACCTGGATTTGATCCAGTACTCAACCGCCTTGACGTCGTGGTTGGTCACTTTTTCGATGGCTTTGATGGCCTCACAGTCAGTTTCCGAGAAGTTCTTGACCAAACCGAGCAGATAAGTGCGTGCACCGGGTGACAGCGCTTTGAACTCGGCAAAACCGCAGTCGCTCAGGGCAATCAACCATGCCACTTCGACTTGAACGCGGCGCTGCATGTAGCCCTGCTCGCTCATCACGGCGCGAAGTTTGGCGAGTTTGGCGGCATAGCGGCCATCGAGCGGAGACAGGGCTGAGATTGCAGAAAAATTCATGGCCGGATTGTAGGATGTACACCACAACTTGAAGCCGGGCGTTTTCTTTGCCTTCGGGCTCCTGTATAGAATCAAAGCCAACGCAATACTGTACTTCCCATGAAATTAATCGGATCGAACACCAGTCCTTACGTGCGAAAAGTTCGCATTGTGATGGTCGAAAAGAAACTCGACTTTGTCTTCTTGTCGGAGGATGTTTGGGCCGCCGAGTCCACGATTACAGAAACCAACCCGCTCGGCAAGGTGCCGTGTCTGGTCATGGAGGGTGGTGAAGCGCTTTTTGATTCGCGTGTGATCGTCGAATACCTGGATACCCTGTCCCCGGTTGGCAAACTGATCCCCTCTGTTGGCCGCGAGCGCGCCGAGATCAAGACCTGGGAAGCACTCGCCGATGGCGTGCTTGATGCGGCGATTCTGGCGCGGCTCGAAGCCACCTGGCCGGGGCGCGCGCCGACCGAGCGCAGCCGGGCCTGGATCGATCGTCAAGTTGGCAAGATTCATTCATCCCTGAAAGCCATGAGTACAGGTTTGGGCGACAAGCCGTACTGTGCCGGAATTCACCTGAGTCTGGCTGATATAGCCGTAGGTTGCGTTCTGGGTTACCTGGACTTCCGGTTTCCCGAGATCGGCTGGAGCAGCGACTATCCCAACTTGCACAAATTGCAGGACAAACTGATGCAGCGTCCCAGCTTTTCGGATACGCGACCGGTTTAACCACGGCTCGAATCTGCCTGGATGCCGTGACTAATCTGGCCGCCATTGAAGTTCTCACGGACAAGATTTGCCTTCGAAGCGAGGTCTCAAGCCGGATTGCCAGATTGGTCCGACCGCTGGTGTTCACCAATGGTGTCTTTGACTTGCTGCACCGTGGTCACGTCATGTACCTGGCACAGGCACGAGCCCTGGGTGCCAGTTTGCTGGTCGCGCTGAATACAGATGCCTCGGCCCGACGGCTTGGCAAAGGACCGGACCGGCCCCTCAATAACGAAAACGACAGAGCTTTAGTCTTGGCTGCGCTGGCCAGCACCAGTCTGGTGACCTGGTTTGATGAAGACACGCCGCTGCAACTGGTCGCCCAGATCGAGCCTGACATTCTGGTCAAGGGTGGGGACTACGACATGTCACGCCTCGCCGAGGCGCGTCTTGTCGAGTCCTGCGGCGGGCGGAGCCTGGCGCTGCCCTTTGTTGATGGCTATTCCACAAGCGCCCTGATGCAGAAGATTCGCAGCCATTCAGATTGACCGCCCTTATCGGCATTGTCGGCCTTGTTGGCCCGCTACCATTGTTCGCACAATTCAACCCACGCGCCACCCGTCCAGCTTCGCTCGGTCATCAATCAGCCTCGTCTAAAACACATGGTGTCGTAAGAGTTCAACGTTTGAAACGCTTTGCACGCGGCAGAATCAACATAGGCATAGCCCTTTTTGCTCATGCAAGCGCGCTGAGCTCCTGTTCTTTCATGTTCATGAACAAGAATATTTTGGCTTTCGGCCTTGCAGGCTTCAAGGTCGTGCTCGGCGCCCGGCATAGAGCAACTCGACAGCGCGAGCAATAGGGGGATTAGGTAGGTTGATTTGATAGGCACGCCAACATGGTCGCACCATCCCGGTATCCTCGTTTACGAGAGGGTTTTCCTATTGGTGATATCGTGAAACTGGGCATCGCGCCCCCGTGCTTTCCTCCCTTTAGCGCGGCTCGCAAGAGATTCAACCCAGCTTTTGCCGCTGGGTTTTTTTTGGCTGGTGCTGGTGGCTACGCAGTGACCAACACGGAGCGCGTCATATCCAAGCTGAGGCGTGCTCAGCTTATGAAACACGCGTGGCTCGCCGTCGGTCTTAATGCCGGTGAGCTTGGTGCCATCGGGGAACTCGGCATCGAACTCGCGTCCGTCCTTCTTGAAGGCCTTGATAATGTCGGCGACGTTGGGTTCAGCGCTGCGCTTGGTCATGGACAATTCCCAGTTGAGCTTGGATGCCAGCATGATAGCCAAGGCCCGGTCCTTGGTGCCTAGAGACTTTTGCCGGGTCTGTCCGTCCATGGTGAGTCGGAAGCACCAGATTCCGAGGCGGTTGAGGCGCAGGTGTGGGATGCGTTGGCGGCTTTCCCGAGGTTTCTTTGGCACCGAGTCCGCAAAAAAGCCGCTGATTTTCAAATTTCAAAAAATTTTTCATTTCTCGATAAAAAACGTCGCATTCGGGGGCGTGAGGCTCCTCTCCCCTAGGCAAGAAAGACTACCCCGAGTTCGGATTCACTTTCCTGGCTGGCAATAAGGAGTCTCTTCACTCCACCAGCAGCCGCTGAGTACAGCGGCTGCATCGGACATCTTCTTTGCATTCAACCGAATGAATTCCACGACAACGGCGCGCTGGGGCTCGCCGTGTTGCCATGGCCTGTCCGGTCTGGCGCGGCTGTGCCTGTCTGCCTTGTATTGGCTTCACTTTGCGTCTGAGTGCATTGGCAAGCCTGCGCGCTAGCTCATCGGGCTGTTGGAGCCTGCTGCCCATTCATCCTGGTTGCTCTTTGTCCCCTTCGTGTCCTAAGGACGCACGAAGAGGGCTAGTAGTGCCAAGCAAGCGCCACGCTGACACCTCGGCGTGACACCCCAACCCTTGTTCCAGGTCTGGAACAGGGTTTCCCTTCACAACCCCCTCATTGGAGAAACATCTCATGTCTCAACATTACATCCCACTTCGCCCGCAGCAATTTCGCTGCGACTCCAAAGACCTTGATCATCTGCTGCATCTGCGCGAGATGGAGATCATCCGCTGGACGTTTACGCCCTTCGGTAACCAAGTCGGGCTTGACCCGCTGAGCGAGGACGAACAGGCCTTCTTGGATGTCGTCCACGGGTACTGTGGGGCCAAGACGCAACTCCTGATCCCACAGGTGATCGCCTATCTGCGCACCATTGCGTGGAACAAGCCGTATCTGCGATCGGAATTCACCAAGACCTGTTTCGCCATCGGCGGAGCCAAGGTTCTTCTGGGCAAGACCGTCGTTCCGGCCCATGAACTGGATTGGCTGACTACTTCCGATCTCCTGCTCGTGCCGCATATTTCAGCAGCAGGCCCCAACGGCATCTGGCACATCGAGCGTGGGGAGTGGCATCCATTTGTGCTGACTGCTGCGAAGCTGCACGTGTGGACCCTGTGTCGTGCCAATGGGCAGCCGGATTTCTTTTACCACCTTCGCAAAGGTGACCCAATTGACTCAAGCAGCGCACGCGGTGTCGATCTGTTCACCTCGCTGGCAGGAGCACTCGAATGGATAGATGAAACTAAGGAGGACGGCGAGCCACTGCTGAGCCCAATGGGTCTGACTGCCCGTGAGCTGCTGTCGTGCCTGGCCCGGGCAGACGTGGCCTCCATAGATCGCAAGGACTACGCAGTCTCCCATCGCGGTAAGGTTGGGCTTGACAGCACCGACACAGTAGCGAGCGCAAACCTGCTGCAGGCCCTTGGCGCATCAGATCCGCTCAGCGCTACTTATCTCAAAAGGAATCTCCACAACTGATTGAATTGTTACACCACCACTCACTGATGCTGACACGGTTCAGCGCAGCGATGCGGCATGGACGGCAGCGGCACATGCGTTTGCTGAGGCGAAGCGAGCCACGGACGTGGCTGATGCGGCGCTGGCGACGGCAAGGGACCAGTTGGTGGCTCTGGCACAACATCCGCGTGAGCAGGGCGGAGGCGTCAGCTTGACCAGATACTGGAAGGCGGGGAACATCGACTACAAGAAGGTCCCAGCGCTGAAAGGTCTCGACCTGAGCTGCTACCGGGGGAAGGCGCGGGAGGAAGTGCGGGTCACTGCTGTGTGATTGGCATCGCGAGGCGGGGCTTCGGCTCTGCCCACTTAAAGCCTTTGCTGAATTTCCGATTTGGGCAAGTTGCCTACAGATTGCCTACAGATTGTTTTTTGGAGCGCCAAGAAAATAGCCTGCTATGTTTTAAGTAGCAGGCTTTCTATGTCCCATAATGGTTGTCTGGTGGCGCTTCACGGATTCGAACCGCGGACCTGTGGATTATGATTCCATCGCTCTAACCGACTGAGCTAAAGCGCCGAGGGTCGGGATTATAACCAGAAGGTCCCGCGACGAAGCGCACTTTGACGGTTACCGATGCG
>CAIVLG010000049.1 GCA_903906695.1 uncultured beta proteobacterium
GGTGGTGGGAGCGAAGGCAGAGGCCGAATCTCTGGCCCTACAACGGCTGCAAATAACGCCCGAGTTGTTGGCGCTGCGCCGGATCGAGAACGAACGTGCGGCCATTGCCAAATGGGATGGAAAGCTACCGCAGGTTAGCGGAAACGCAACGCCTTTCATCAATCTGGAACATGCCGTGAAATAGGCTGTGTCCTTCGCTCGACACAGCCTGTCATACTTAACCGGCACAGTGAAGGTTAATCATTGACTCGTGCAAACTCAACTGCACCAAGTGAGACCGGCTTGAGCACCGGCGACCGAGTGAAACATCAAAGCATGTAATTGACTTACCGCTGAAGCGGACCGTCGCGACAGACAGCAATCGCTGCATAAGAGCCGCACAGTCGGAGGAATCTTCATCGCGCTAACTGCGTCTATCAGGCGAAGGCTTTATCAAGCAATTTTGCTACCAACTCCTTTTCTGTGGCATTGAAGTCTAGCGCCTCTGCATACTCTTTTTGGGCAAAACCACTTGTCAGCAGAGCGCGCTTGAGTCGGGTAGCTTCAGCGCCCTTGTCTTTCCCAGAATATTTCGCTTCTATTGCCTCCAACGTGTCAACCGTGATGGCTCGAAGAAGCGCCCGGTCTTCGTTTGTTACTGTCATATAGGGCCTTTCAATGAATCCTGGCGACTACCGCTCCATCAAGCTAATTTGAGTTATCTTTGAATCTGGCACGGGAACGTGGTATCCCTGAAAAAACACCTTCAGCTCCGACATGTTGCGGCTGTAGACGTGCCAAGGTGCTGCCCCTCGGACACTCTTGGCATCGCCGGCTTTCAGTGACAACACTGACGTTTTCTGTTGACCGTCGAGAACACAAACCCGTACATCACCGCTGGCAACGAAATGAACGTAGTTGCCCTCGGTTCTGACCACCAGCGGTTGAAGTTTGATTTCCTGGTCACTCCAGTGGCATTTGGATCGCTGATCTTGCACTGCCACTGGGGCAACACGAGGAGCCGGTTCGGCGGCAGGCTCAATTGAAACTGGTGCTGGCGTTGCAACCGGAGCGTCGACCTGACTGGAATCGGTCCCGGGCGCAGGCACGGCCGCGGGGATCAAAATGGCCTCCGCAGGTGTTATCCTTTTGACCTCGGCTTCAGCGGTTGCTTGTCCGGTCGGGGGCTGCAACACAGAGGCCGCCCATTGCAAGGAATCGTCGAAATTTGCATTGCCTATCGGCACCAGCACGGCGACGGCCAATAGACTCAGAACGTAAGAATTCCTGCGCTTGAACGAACTGACTGCCCCTACAGATCTTTCGGACGGGCGCACTCGCAGGTCGCGCACACTGTCGGCGGCCACCTTGTCCAGGTTTCGCAATGTTTCGAGTTTCCTGGCTTCATCTGGAGTGACCCTGGGGTGCATTTGGTCGGCCGAGGCATGGGCCTGGCCTGTTGCAGTTTGCGGCGCTTGCTCTGACACACCCGGTGCGTTATTGTCCCCCAGGCGTCTTAGCAGTTTTCTGCCAACGCTGGCCTTGATGGCGGGTGAATAGAAGTGAGAACGGTCCCCACCTTCTTCAAGCAGTTTCAACTGCGCGACCGAGATGGCATTGATCTTGGCGAACTTCTGGATGTCAAACCCTGCGGCGTGGCGCATGAACTTGAGACGTTCACCGTTGATTGGCTGCCAGGATGTTGGCTCCATCATCACTGCCGTTGCGGAAAGACAGGGGGGCAATTTAGCGACAAAGGAATCCGAGTGGCTACCTTCTTTCCTTTGTGGCTGTAGGTGCACTGGTTTACAGGGGACCCGTCGATGTCGTTCACAATTTTTTCACGGACGAGCCTTGCGGCAGCGACCAGCGTTTTTGTCGCCGAAGGCGTTGCTATCTCATCGGCACATGCCGTGCTAATCCAGCCGCAGCACAAGAACAAACCGACAAGCAGCAAGAAATACTGAAAGTGCCGCTCTTTCAGCATGACAACGAAACCTTCAAAGATGCTGGCTTATTTGCGCCTGGAGTCATGGGATAACGATTTCCATTTCTCTCGCCGCGAAAATCTGATTCATACGATCACCTCTTGATGACTATTCGATCAAAGGCAACGCAAACCTGATTTGAGTCGTTCGATGACTACATCCCGGCGGCCCCGCTGGCATAACCCCATCAAGTGGAAGTTGAAGCCCGGAAGCATTGCGTCACCGGCTTTCGCCAACTTTGCCTTTTTTCAATTGACCTGCCAACGGGCTCGCTCACACGAAACCATGATCAAGGTCTTCAATCAAACGTCTTAAACTGGCGACAATTTTGCAGGAGCCGTCCGGCACTATTATTCCTGTCGGAATGTATAGCGGCTAGTTAAACATTTATGACGTTGCTTAAAAGGGAATTCCTACTTCCGACGCGCTGATGATGGTGCAGGAATTTGACCTTGAGAGATTGGACTACTAGAAAGCTGCCTGTGGTGAGCGTCTTCATCGCTGCAGTGCTG
Organism: uncultured beta proteobacterium; assembly: GCA_903906695.1. Lineage (GTDB taxonomy): Bacteria > Pseudomonadota > Gammaproteobacteria > Burkholderiales > Burkholderiaceae_C > Rhodoferax. The sequence continues at coordinate 2,480 of CAIVLG010000049.1, forward strand.
CCTTCCGGCAGTATGCCCAACTTGCCACGTGAACCAGCGATGCCACCCGCAGGGATTGGGACCTGGGTTCCCGCCGATTTTCTGGGCATTTGACAGCATGAGGCGGGAGCCCACGTCCCAATCTCTGCCGCCACGATCAGCGCAGGTGTTTGGCTTCAAGGCTGCAGGTCAAACACCGCCAGACTTTCAACATGCGCCGTATGCGGAAACATGTTCACGATGCCAGCCGCGGAACAGCGGTAGCCGGCCCGATGCACCAACAGACCTGCGTCGCGCGCCAGCGTAGCCGGGTTGCAACTCACATAGACGATTCGTTTCGGCGGCAACCATCCGCTGGCACCAGCCGTGGGCGGACAACCCTCCGGATCAAGCTTCTGCTGATGCAATTCGGCCAGCGCCTGCACCAGCGCAAAGGCGCCCTCCCGCGGCGGATCGACCAGCCATTTGTCGGCCACACCATCCTGAATCAACAGCTCGGGTGTCATCTCAAACAGGTTTCTTGCAACAAAATCAGTAAACGCCAGCGTTCTGCAAGCACTCTGCATCGTCTGATTCAAGCGGTAGTTTTCAAATGAACGCGCCACCAGAGTCGCGCTGCCCTCGATGCCGAGCACCTCACGCGCCTGCGTTGCAATTGGCAACGTGAAATTGCCCAGACCGCAAAACCAGTCGACCACGCGTTCACTCTTGCGCACATCAAGCAGACGCAAGGCACGCGACACCAGGACCCGGTTGATCTGCGGATTGACCTGAGTGAAATCGGTCGGCTTGAACGGCATGCGCACTCCGAACTCGGGCAACTCATAGTTCAGCTCCGCCGCGCCCTCGTCGAGGAGATGTACCGTCTCCGGCCCCTTGGGCTGCAGCCACCACTGAACCGGCGAATGTAATTGTGCAAAGACGCGCAGCCGCTGCAGATCGTCCCGACTCAGGGCGTCAAGATGACGCAGCACCAGCGCGATCTCGCGATCACCGCAGGCCAGTTCAATCTGCGGACAGGTTTCACGCGCGTCCAACGAAGCGATCAGCTCACGCAGAGGCAGCAGCAAGCGACTCACCTGGTCCGGCAGTACCGGGCACTGTTTCATGTCGGCCACATAACGGCTCTTGCGCTCATGAAAACCGATCAGTACAGCGCCCTTCTTGCGCACATATCGAACCGACAGGCGGGCCCGGTATCGATAGCCCCAAGCCGGCCCTTCGATTGGCCGCAAGACAGTGTCGGCCCTGACCTTGCCCAGATGCCACAGGTTGTCTTCCATCACGCGCTGCTTGACCGCCACCTGGGCCGCCACATGCAGATGCTGCATCTTGCAGCCGCCACAAGCGCCTGTGTGCAGCCCGAAATGCGGGCAACCAGGATCGACTCGCTGCGCTGACTCGCGCCCAATGGCGCTCAAAGTGCCCTGCTCCCAATTGTTCTTGCTGCGATGGACGTTGACCGTCACCCGTTCGAACGGCAGAGCACCCTCGATGAACACCACCTTGCCATCGCCGCGGTGCGCAACGCCCTGCGCTTCCAGGTCGAGTGATTCAACCGACAGCCACTCGACCGGCGTAGACATCCCGCTTGCAGCGTCCACCTAGCGAGCTGGCAGGTACTTGGCTGGATCGACCGGCTTGCCCTGGCGGCGCACCTCGAAATGCAGCTTGACCCGGTCCGCATCGCTGTTGCCCATTTCAGCAATCTTCTGCCCCTTGCGCACCGACTGATCTTCTTTGACCAGCAAGGTCTGGTTGTGGGCATAGGCCGTCAGATAGGTGTTGTTGTGTTTCAGGATGATCAGGTTGCCGTAACCGCGCAAACCGGCTCCGACATAGACCACGCGCCCGTCCGCCGCCGCCAGCACCGGCTCCCCGGCCGCGCCGGCAATATCGAGCCCCTTGTTCTTGACCTCATCAAATCCGGTCAACACGACGCCGGCGGTCGGCCAAACCCAGCTGAGTTCGTCGTCGCCAGTGGCTGGCGCGGCGCTCGCCGGGGCCGCCGCCGGAGCACTCGCGGGCGCCGCTGGCTTGTCGGCGCTGGCCGTTCGTGCCGGCGCGCTCGCGACCGGATTGGCGCTGCCGGCCAGCACCGGTTTCGTGACCGCGCCACTGGCAGGCGGCGGCTCAATGCGCAGGACCTGACCGACTTCGATGCGGTTCGGATTCTCAATACCGTTCCAGCGCGCAATGTCCTTCGCGCCCTGTCCGTGGTCCAGGCCAATCCGGATCAACGTATCGCCGGGTTTGACCGTGTAGTAGCCAGGCTTTCCTGCGTTGTCTGCTCCTGGCAGGGGTTTGACCGGCGGAGCCACCGGCTCAGAAGCGATCGGCGCGGGAGTTGCCGCCGCTGGCTTGCCAGGCGCAGCCACCGCACCACGGTCTTCAACCGGGGCGCGATTGACTGCTTTGGAGGCGCAACCGGCCAGCAGTCCAGCCAACAAGACTGCAGTCAACGCCAAACCCAGATGAATACGCAAACCAGACATAAGACCTCCCCTCATGCAACGCCCGATTTTAAGGGGACGAAATGAACTGCTTCGAGCACTGACTGTCGCACGCCCTGCGTGCTTTTATCGAGCACCAGCAAGGCCTGCTGCCCGGCCGGGCCAGAGCCGGTTACAACCGGCGCTACCAGCCGCCCACCGATAGCGAGCTGGTCCACCCAGGCCTGCGGTACGGCCTCACCACCGGCGGCAGCGATGATCGCCGCGTACGGCGCCCCCCTGGCATAGCCCAGCATGCCGTCACCGAGTAAAAGATGCAGGTTGGCCAATCGCAGTGATCGCAAATTTTCACGCGCTTTTTCATGCAAACCGCGCAGGCGCTCGATGCTGTAAACCTCGCTGGCTAACATGCTCAGGACTGCCGCCTGATAGCCGCAGCCAGTACCAATTTCCAGCACACGTCCCAACTTGCCACTGGAGCCATTGCGCAGCAGTTCCAGCATGCGTGCCACGACGCCGGGCTTGGAGATGGTCTGGCCCAGTCCGATCGGCAGGCTGGTGTCCTCGTAGGCCTGATTGACCAAGGCACTGTCGACGAAACGGTGCCGCTCGATGCTTTGCATGGCCGACAGCACCATCGGGTCCTGGATGCCCTGCTTCGAGAGTCCGCGTACCATGTTCAAGCGCACCGCGATCGAGTCGAGTCCATGTCCGTGCGCAGCCGGGGCGCTCGATGCAGGTTGTGGCGCGTCCCGTCGCTCGCTGGAGAAAGCGATTCGGGCCGGAAAGGACGGGCGCCTTTTCATACCCGGTTCTTGTCCTGCTCGCTCAGTCTGGCAGCGGTCTGGGCCCAATAGCCCAGCGAATCGTGGTCGGTCAGATCGACCTTCAGCGGCGTCATCGAAACATGACCTTGTGCGGTCGCATGAAAGTCCGTGCCCTCGGCGTCATCCTTGCTCGGGCCGGCAGCGCCAATCCAGTACATGGTATCGCCGCGCGGATTGGTCTGCGTGATGACAGCTTCCGCCGCGTGACGGCGACCGAGGCGGCACAATTTGACGTGGCCCAATTCGTCAAACGGCAAATTGGGAATGTTGATGTTGAGCAACCAGGGAGCGCTGCCAATCAGCTTGTGGCTGGACATCTGCAACACCAGATCGCGCGCCTTGCGTGCCGCCGCATCCAGATGTGCCCATTTCTTCTCCACTTGCGAAAATGCGATAGCCGGCACGCCAAACAGATAGCCCTCCATCGCCGCCCCGACGGTGCCGGAATAAATCGTATCGTCGCCCATGTTGGCACCATCATTGATACCCGACAACACCAGATCTGGCCGGTAGCCCAGCAACCCGGTCAACGCGATATGCACGCAGTCGGCGGGGGTGCCGTTGATGTATCGAAAACCATTGCTGCCACGATTGACGTAAAGCGGCGAATGCAGTGTCAATGCATTCGATTTGGCGCTGTTGTTTTGCTCCGGCGCGATGACTTCGACTTCGGCCACGTCTTTCAGTGCCTGGTACAAAGCAGCCAGACCCGGTGCCTGGAAGCCGTCGTCATTCGATAAGAGAATTTTCATGGGCCTTTGACTTGTTGTTCATTGTAGGGCGGCAGGTCCGCTCTCGCACTCGCGTCACGCCTGAGAC
>CAIVLG010000050.1 GCA_903906695.1 uncultured beta proteobacterium
AGTTAGTCTTGGTCAGGTCACTCACCAAGCCGTGGTCGCGCAGTACCGGCGTGGAGTAGCCCAGCTTGTCGACTGCTTGGGGGGATTGAGTTATTACTTGGGGGGCTTGTGTTTCTTGCATCATGGCATCCTCGTTAAGAATAAATTCGCTCGAAGTCTATCAGAAGCGCCGCGCGGCCGCAGCGAGCGACTGCGATTGCTCTCGGTCCAACTGGTAGGTCCTTTCCCCGGCGGGACTACCTGCGGCCTTGAAGCCTCGTTTTTCGAGGGCTTCAACGAATCAGCCGGCTCAAGGCCGCGCACACCTCCGGCAATCGGGCCAGATTGTCCGGTCGCCGCAAACGATAGCAAGGCACCCGGCGTGCCAGTTCGCCCAGGGCCATGAACAAACCAGCCCGTTCCCCTGACCGCACTGGCAGGAAAGCCGGGTAGAGATTCTCCCAAAGCAGGTTCAGGCAGTGTACTGGCGACAGCAGGTCCAACCCGATCTCAGTGTCCGGGCTGTTGCGTGGCGCCAGCAGGATCAAAGCGGCCACCGGCACTCCACCGTCGACTGCGGCGTCTAGAGGCACGTGAGCCAACTCCGCATAGCGCTTGTCGCCGATGGAAAACACCGGCGCCGCCGCCGCCAGGCCGAAATGCGCCAAGGTCTCGGGATGCAGGCGGGGCTGGGTCTGGCCTGAGTCGATGGTCATGCTCGCCGTCCCTGAACTGGGCACCACCTGATCGTCCGCCAGCACCGGCGTTCCGCCGGCGGCGAAGGCCGCCAGCAGGGTGGACTTGCCCGCCCCGCTCGGGCCGGCGAAGAGCAGGGCGCGTCCCGCCATGGACACCGCGCCGGCATGCAGGCTCAGGCGTCCCCGCAGTCGGATCAGCACGCCCCACACCGGCCCCAGCAACAAGGAGGCCAGATCCTGAGGCAAGCTGTCCGGAGCCGACTCGGCGGGGAACCGGCCCCAACGGATGTCGATGCGGTCCAGTCCGGGATAAATCAGGAACTCTGCCGGCACGGCGTGGCGGAAGCTCAGCAGGTGCCAGACACCAACGTGATCGGCGCGCGAGGAAACGACCACCCCTCGATCATGCCGGGGGTCATAGGCGGAGGAAAGAGAAAGTTGTGCCCAACCCGGGAAGGCGCTGGAAGGTAAGCTCTCCAGCCGGGTTTCCCGCGAGTAACGAACTTGCACCGTTTCGGCGCCCGGTACCGAGGCCGGGGAGCATCCCGGCACCCGCAAGGGGCACGCCAGGGTCAGGCCATGCAGCGCGTAATGATGCTCTGGGGCGCCCGACTGGGTGCCGTAGTAGACCGACATACTCAAGAATTCACCGCGGGACCGGGGGTGACCAGACCCCGCCCGGCGGTGGTCGCGGGGAACGTGTTCCGGATTTTTTCCATAATGTAGTCTCGGCTCGGTGGGGTGTAAGAGAGTGGCACTTTATCAGTGTCTGTCTGTGCGCTCAGGCCAGCTGGCTCATCCTCCGCCACGCTAACCAATAGGCGAGTTCCAGGGGCGGCATGCGCGGCCTGCACCATGCTTCGGCCTGCTCGGCTCGCGGCATACTTTCCAGACGCTTCGACCAAGTGGGGTCCAGCCAGGGCAATACGGCCGGGTCACGCAACAGCGACCACTCCCAGGCCGCGATGCCCGCAGATTTCTTGAGTTCCAGATAGGGATTGCCCGGCAACGGTGTCTTGGGACGGGACAGCAGTTCGGCAGGCAAGCGGCTCACCATGGCCTGGCGCAGCAAGGGCTTGTCCCAACCTCGCGAGCCGGGAGGCACGGCGGCCATGAAGTCGAACAGCCGGCGATCAAAAAAGGGAAAGCTGGTGACCACAGGCAGACCATGATAGCCGGCGTCCGACCAGGCGAAGATGGCGCGCCAGAGCGGCGCCTGAAAAAGACCGAGACGATCCCGGCGGCTGCCTTGCGCCAGTGACCGCCGCAAACGATCGGCGAGGGGCTCGGCCCGCTTGGCTTCCAGCCAGCCGGGTGGACGCCAATTCGCAGCCGCTGGCCGCATCGCATGGCGCAGCCGTTGCCTGCCGGCTTGCAGCAACCAACGGAACTCCCCGGTCCGGAGGGCGCCGGGAATTCCGCCCCAGGTGAAAGCAGGGCGTTCGAGCAGGGCATCGCCGCCGAAGCCGGCCAACATGTTGCGGGCGAAGCTGGCGGTCCGCGTCAGCGGGGAGTCGCATTGCAAGCCAAAAACAGGTCCCGGCTCGGGCGGCAGCCATGCCGGTGTCGCCTCCGGGGCCTGGGCCATCATGTCCTCGTTGTAGAAGAATTCATGGACCAGCCCATAACGCCGTGCCACCAGCGCTGCGTATTCGCCCTCTTGATCCATCGCCAGACCGCGATTCATCAAGGTATAGACGCGCAAATCGCGAGGGCCGCCTCGCCTATCCTGGACCAAGCTGGCCGACGCGGCGATGGCCGAGGAGTCCAGACCGCCACTCAAGTGGCAACCGGCCCTGTCCGTGCGCAAACGGTCCGCCACGGCCAGATCAAACAGGTGAAGGAACTCCTCCGCGTAATCCTCATCCCGCCGTGGCCGAGTCCAGTCCTCGGAGTCAACCGGTGTCCAGTAGGGCGCGATCCGAAACGCGCCATCGTCGAGGGTCAGCTTTTGACCATGGCCGACCCGGTGTATCTGACGGTAGCCGGTGGCCTCCGAGTCCAGGTACATGCCGAACACCGCCCAATCCGATACAGCGGCCTCGTCCAGTTCGTCCGATATCCCCGGATAGGCCAGAAAGGCCTGCAAGGTGTTCCCCAGGATCAGAATATCCCCCACCCGTGCCCAAAACAATTGCGCCACGCCGAAGTGGTCCCGCGCCGCCAACAATCGGCGGCGGCGACCGTCCCAAAGCACGAAGGCGAAATCGCCGATGATCCGGTCCAGACAGCCGTCCCCCCAAGCGGTGTAGGCGTGCAGCAGCAGGTCCGGATCGGTGGCATCGGCGGCGGGCTGACAGCCCGCACCCAGCAGGGCGGCGCGCAAGTCGTCCCGGCCATCGAGGCGGATCGCCCCGGTCAACCGGACCTCACCATCTAGGGAGGCGGGCTGTTGCTCGCGCACCGCCTCAAAGGTGGTGGCCAGCAAGGCATGGCTTAGGCCAATAACGCCATCATGCCAGGTGTGCTGCCCATCAGGCCCGCGAAAGGCCATGCGTTCGGTCAAGTCGGCCAGCAAGGCAGGCGCCACCGCCCCGCCGTCCAGGCCCAGCAGCGCCAGGAAACCGCTCACGCGCCGGCTACGTTCACGGTCAACAAACCGGCTTGGGCCAGGCGGCCGACAAGGTCGTCGATATCGCGGCGCAAAGTGGCCTTGTCCACCGCATATTCGGAAGACATCTGCTCGACAACGCGGTCGGTGTCGCCAAGTTCTGCGAGCAGATTCCAGATACGTGATCCAACTGGGTCCATGCTGAAATAGCGACCTGACTCGACTTCCAAGATGACGACTTCGCCGTCCATGTCTTGGGTCAGCAAACTGGGGTTATTGGAAATTGAGGTCATAGTTCTGTCCGGGATTTTTCATCCTATCGCCTGTCAGCTTCAGGCGGGGGAATAAGACGTTGGAAAGGGTAGGGCAAATTCTTTTGTTAATTTTCTAACGCATATTATGGTCGATACCCCAGTCTCAGCGCATGCCTGTAACCCCGCCTATTCTTGCGGTCTTGGTCCTTGACTTGAAACGGCTGACTTAGGGCCGGTAAACCCGTAACCAAAGGCGGGTGTGTCGATTGCGAGCGGGGTCCGAAAACCCCGCCGCCCGCCTTGCGCGGACTCGCAGCTTACCAATTTACATCGACTTGAAAGTCTCGCGTGCCGCTGCCACGGTGGCTGAGATGTCTTCATCGGTATGTGCTGCGCTGACGAAGCCGGCCTCGTACAGCGCCGGCGCGATGTAGACGCCGCGTTCGAGCAGGCCGTGAAACAGCTGGTTGAAGCGTTTGCCGTCGGACTTCATGACCTGCGGGTAGTTCTGCGGCAATTCGGAGAGTAGGAAGAAGCCGAACATGCCGCCTTCACAGTCGGCACTGAACGCAACGCCTTCTGCGGCAGCGGCGGCTTTAAGGCCATCCACCAGCGAAAGTGTCTTGGCAGACAGGTCATCAAAAAAACCGGGCTTGCTAATCTCGCGCAAAGTGGCCAGGCCGCAGGCGGTGGCAACCGGGTTGCCAGAGAGCGTGCCGGCCTGGTACACCGCGCCCAGCGGCGCCAGCCGTTCCATCACGGCGCGTTTGGCGCCGAAGGCCGCCAGCGGCATGCCGCCGCCAATGACCTTGCCCATCACGGTCATGTCGGGTTCGAAACCGGGCAACTGGCGCGCATAGACGCTTTGGGCGCCACCGAGCGCGACCCGAAAGCCGTTCATGACCTCGTCAAACACCAGCAGCGCACCGTACTCGGTACACAGTTCGCGGCAACGTTTGACGAAGGGAATCGACGCACGCACAAAGTTCATGTTGCCAGCAATCGGCTCGATCATCAGGCAGGCAATCTCCTTGCCATACAAGGTGAAGGCCTCTTCGAGTTGCGCCACGTTGTTGTATTCGAGCACCAGCGTGTGCTGAACCACCTCGGGCGGCACGCCGGCGCTGGTCGCGTTGCCGAAAGTTGCCAGACCCGAGCCGGCCTTGACCAGCAGCGCGTCGGCGTGTCCGTGGTAGCAGCCTTCAAACTTGATCAGTTTGCTGCGGCCGGTCGCACCGCGGGCCAAGCGGATGGCGCTCATCGCTGCCTCGGTGCCGGAACTGACCAGCCGCACCATGTCCATCGAGGGCATCAGCCGCAGGATCTCTTCCGCCAGTTGCACCTCGCGCTCGGTCGGTGCGCCAAATGAAAATCCGTCGAGCACGGCTTCTTGCACCGCCTCGACGACTGCGGGGTACCCATGGCCCAGAATCATCGGGCCCCAGGAGCCGATGTAGTCGATGTAGCGCTGCCCGTTGGCGTCCCAGAAATAGGGTCCCTGGGCGCGCTCTATAAAGCGGGGTGTTCCGCCCACGGCCTTGAAGGCTCTGACCGGTGAATTGACGCCACCCGGGATGACCCTTTTGGCGCGATCGAACAGGGCTTGATTGTGATCAGTGGTGTGTGTCATGGACAAAATTTGGTGGCTGGAAGTCAAGTTTTACAATGAACGCATTCTATTGGAGGCAATGTAAGCCGTGAGCCAAAGCAAAACCTGGATGTGTCTGATTTGTGGCTGGATTTATGACGAAGCCGTCGGTGACCCGGAACATGGGCTCGCCGCCGGAACGCCTTGGAGCGCAGTGCCCCTGAACTGGACCTGCCCCGAATGTGGCGCGCGCAAGGAAGATTTCGAAATGGTGCAATTTTGAACACCTGAGTGACGGGTGTGCAGCAACTCATGCAAGCTTGGCAGTGGATCGACCTTGAGTTGCCGGCGCAGCAGCCAGCAAGGCTTTACGACCGGGCGCTGCAGGCGCTGATCGACAGTCATGTTCTGAAACTGATCCGGTCTGGCGATGTGGCGGCAGCCACTGCCATGCAGCGCATCAGTCTGGGGTTCGTGGCGGCACAGAGCGACCTGCAGCCGAGGGTTTTCTGGCAATTTTGTGCTGCCTATTTTGAAGCCATTTCCGCTGGACTTTGTCCGGTCGATGTCAAAGGCAAACGCGCTTTGTCTGGCATTCTTCTTCAGTACCGGGTACTTGCCGGAGGTGAGCGCAGCGTTTCGGAAAGTCTGCTGCGTGACGTGTTGTCTCTTCTGGCACAAGTGGACGCGAATTCGGTACCCGATGGGAGTGCGCTCGCTGCCGTGCGACAGGCCTATGGTTTGGCGGCTGCAAAGTTGGAAGATCAGGTTAGAGAGATTGGAGGCCTGCGCATCGGCGTTTCCGACTTCAATGCGTATTTGAACGCGTCCGACGAGTGGTCGCGTCGCCTGTTTATGGAACTCAGCGAATGGGCGCTGGAATTGCATCTGCCCTTGCCGTCAGCCACGGTCGGATGGGCTCACTCGCTGGCAACCGGTTCGGCTGATATCGGACTGCATGCCCTGTCCGAGTTGGCCGGTCTGCTGGAGCAGGCCTTGCGCCATGTGCAAAGCCATGTGCCGGTCAGACCCGAGCACGTCATGGTGTTGTTGGCAGCTGCCGATGAGATTCGGCGTCTGCTGCATCAGTTTGCGGCGGGATTTCTCAAGCAACCCGAAACAGGCTTGCTCAAGACACTCAGGGACATCGTGCAGTTTGAATTTTCTGCCAGTGCAGACGGGGCTGATGCTGCTATTCGGCCTTGATGCCGTTGGCCGCGATGACGCCGCCCAGCAGTGTTGTGTCAGCCTTGATGCGTTTGGCCAGACCCTCGGACGATGAGCCCACCACTTGCCAACCTTGCTGGAACAGCTTTTGTCGCACGTCCGGCGAACGTGCAATCTCGCTGAACAGCGCGGACAGCCTGGCGACCACCGGTTTGGGCAATGAATTCGGAGCCGCTACCGCGTTCCATATTTCGAGGCTGAAACCCTGCACCCCGGCCTCGGTCATGCTGGGCAGATCTGGCACCAGTGTGCTGCGTCCGCTCGATGTGACACCAATCGCACGCAGCTTGCCGGACTTGATCTGTGCCACCGCCAGTGCCGGTGGCAGCATCGCTAACTGCAACTGGCCGCCGAGCATGCCGTTGGCCACCTGGGGATAGCCTGGGTAGGGCACGTGCACCGGCTTGATGCCGGTCTTGCTCTTGAGCCACTCCATGCCGATATGGCCGACCGTGCCGACACCCGGTGTGCCATAGCTCCATGTGTCGCCGGCCTTGCGAGCCGCAGAAAAAAATTCCTGCGCTGTTTCGCCTGGCGCGCCCACTGGCGCTGTCAACACCAGCGGTGAGACGCCGATCAGGCTGACCGGTGTTAGATCCTTCAGCGGATCGTAGGCCAGCTTCGAGTTGAGCAGCTTGGCGATGGTCATATTGCCGTTGATCATCAGGCCGATGGTGTGGTCATCGGTCGCCCTTGCCAGGTAGTCGGCGGCAATGTTGCCGCCGGCACCGACCTTGTTTTCGACGATCACGGGCTGGCCCAAAGCCTTGGCAAGCGGCTCACTCAGGGTGCGCGCCGTCAGGTCGGGGGAAGAGCCGGCGGGGAAGCCGACGATGATGCGAATCGGCTTGCTGGGCCATGCCGCCGCGGTTGGTTCTGTTGCTGCCTTCTGGGCTGCGGTGAGGCTCGACAAAGCGGCAATTGCCGCAAGAAAAATGACGCGCCGAATCATCAGGCGTACTCGACCAGTGTCTTCTTCATCTTTTTCATGGCGGCCACTTCGATTTGGCGAATGCGCTCGGCGCTGACGCCAAATTCGGCTGCCAGCTCGTGCAATGTCATGCCGCCCGAGCTGTCGTCATTCACCTTGAGCCAGCGCTCTTCGACAATCCGGCGGCTGCGCTCATCGAGCGCTTCGAGCGCGCTTGCAATGCCATCACTTGCCAGTACATCGCGCTGGTGGGCCTCAATCACGGCCGTCGGCTCGTGCCGGCTATCGGTCAGGTAGGCGATCGGACCGAACGCGCTCTCGCCGTCGTCCGACGGGCTCGGATCAAGCAGCACGTCGCCACCGGCCAGGCGGGTTTCCATCTCGATGACCTCTTCGCGCTTGACCTTGAGCTCGGCCGCCATGGCGTCGATCTGATCCTCGTTCAGGGTCTCCCGGTGCGTGCCGCTGTCGGACGCAGCATCGTCGGTCTTGTAGCGCTGTTTCATCGATCGCAGGTTGAAAAACAGCTTGCGCTGGGCCTTGGTGGTGGCGACTTTCACCATGCGCCAGTTTTTGAGGATGTACTCGTGAATTTCGGCCTTGATCCAGTGCATGGCATAGCTCACCAGCCGCACACCCTGGTCCGGGTCGAAGCGCTTGACGGCTTTCATCAGGCCGACGTTTCCTTCCTGAATCAGGTCGCCATGCGGCAATCCATATCCCAAGTACTGGCGCGAGATTGAAACCACCAGCCGCAGGTGAGAAAGCACGAGTTTCCCAGCCGAGTCCAGATCGTTCTCCTGACGGTATTTGCGCGAAAATTCCTGTTCCTGCTCCAGCGTCAGCATCGGCAGGCGATTGGCTGCCGAGATATACGCGTCCAGATTCCCCAGCGACGGCACCACAGCCCATGGATTGGCAAGCGTCAGGGCAGACCCAGACACACCAGTTTGATCAGCCATACCAGACCTCCTTTTCGTCATTGCCGTAATGTTAGCACTCTATTGGATCGAGTGCTAATTCAAAAGTTCAATCTGCCTGATAGTCTTTGTTCTTTGTCAAAGCCGGGCCGTTTTAAGGGGAAAATAGAAGGTCTATGACCTCGTCAAACCCAATTTCCCAAGTGGACCGCGCGCCTGAGCCGCGCCTGACCAGCCTTTCTCATGGCGGTGGCTGTGGCTGCAAGATCGCGCCTGGCGTGCTGTCGGAGATCCTCAGGAATGTCAGCGCCATGCCGCTACCCAGGCAGTTGCTGGTCGGCATCGAGACCTCGGATGACGCTGCGGTCTATCAGCTCAACGATGAACAGGCGCTGATTGCGACCACCGATTTTTTCATGCCGATCGTCGATGACCCATTCGACTTTGGCCGGATTGCGGCGACCAACGCGATCTCGGACGTGTACGCCATGGGCGGCCAGCCGATTCTGGCGCTGGCGCTGGTTGGCATGCCGATCAACGTTCTATCAACTGCGACCATCGGCAGGATCCTCGAGGGCGGTGCCAGTGTCTGCCGGGCGGCCGGAATTCCGATTGCCGGCGGTCATACGATTGACTCGGTGGAGCCGATCTATGGACTGGTGGCGCTGGGTCTGGTGCACCCCGGCCGCGTCAAGCGCAACGCCGATGCCAGGCCGGGAGACAGACTGATCTTGGGCAAGCCGCTGGGCGTCGGCATTCTGTCCGCCGCGCTCAAAAAGGAAAAACTCGATGCCAGCGGCTATGCCCGGATGATCAGTGTCACCACCCAGTTAAACACGCCGGGTCCGCAGTTGGCGGCGCTCGCCGGCGTCCATGCCCTGACCGACGTCACCGGATTCGGCCTGGCCGGGCACGCCCTGGAATTGGCACGCGGCGCCAACTCCACGCTGCAAATCGACTGGGCTCGGGTTCCTTTGCTTACTGGTGTGCGGGAACTGGTCTTGCAGGGCATGGTGACCGGCGCCTCGGCGCGAAACTGGGCCGCTTACGGTGGCGACATTGATCTGCCGGCGGACTTTGCGGCGGTCGATCAGGCTTTGCTGAGCGACCCGCAAACCAGCGGCGGCCTGCTGGTGTCGTGTGCACCCGAGGTGGTTGGCGCAGTGCTGGACATCTTTCGCCGCCATGGCTTTGCGCAAGCCCGTGAGATTGGCGAGGTTTTGCAGGGAGCGGGCGCTGGCAGGCTGCGCCTTCAGTCCTTGCGGTAGCGCTGGATGCAGCGCTGGTTCAGCCTGTCCTGCAACCACGCCACCGAGCGCCCCTGGGCTGACCAATTGCCCCAGCGCAGCAGCGAGCGCTGATCGCCGAAGCTGAGAAATTTCAAAGTGGTCGCGGACCGCGTAGGCTGCAAGGTTTGTGAGCCCGTCAGTGCCGCCAACAAATTCCTGGCCAGCGCGTTATTCGAGCGTGTATCGACACCGGCCGCGGCAAACACCCAGGGATGGCTGATGGAGCGTTGCCATGCGTCCACCGCAACCGAGCCGTTTTGTTCGAGTGTCAGCCCGCCGCCATCGAGCCAGGCTGGGGCCTTTGCACCAAAGGCAATCACAGGCACGTCGCAGGCCAAGCGGGCTCCACTGCCCAACAGGACTTGATCAGCCTGAATGCCCACGGCCACATCCGACAGCAAGGTGATGGCGCGTTGCTTAAGCGCTTTGATGACTTTTGCTTGATCGGCTGGTGGGTAGTCGGCGGCAAGCGCAGCGCCTGGTGCGACCAGGGTTATCGATGAGCCGGGCAGGCGCTGTCGGATCGCCATCGCCAGTTCCAGACTGGTCGTGCTGGCACCAAGGATGGCGATGCGCAGTGCTCGCGTCGCCCCCAACTCGGTGACACGCAGCCACAGTGCGGCAAATGCCTCCAGCGGATACACAAAAAGACCATGCTCACGAGCGCCGGGCAGCCGGGCTTCAATCTGCCGGCGGTCTTGCAGCGGTCCGGTGTCGATCGACAACCAGCTAAAGCCAAAGGTACTTCCATCGTCGAGCCTGACCGCGCTTGCCTCGACTTGCAGCGCGGCCACTCTCTGGCCCAGCCAGCGTGCGCCGGCCTTCTTCAACAGTGGCTCCAGTGGAACCAGGCAGTCCTCGAGCGCACGATGTCCCGCCACAAATCCGGCCAGCATGCCGGCACAGAAATGGTGTGGGTAGGGCGCAATCAGGCTGACCTGCACGCCCGTCAGCGGCTTGGCGGCGATGCGGGCCAGCAGTTCCAGATGCGCCTCATCAGATCCGAGCAACATCAGCTCTTTCATGGCTGGCGGGCGCCCGGCTGCTTTGAGCTGCGGATTTTTTTCATCAAGTGCGATTATCAGGTTTTGCGCGCTTGCTGGTTGATAATGGATACACGTTCGGGCGCTTGGTTTCGATCACCCGATTTATGTCTTATCAAGAAAGTTTGCGATGAAGAAATGGATGCTTTTGGCGCTGTTGATGATGACGACCGGCGTATACGCGCAGTCAACGCCAGGTAAGAAGGAACTCGTGGGCAAGATTTTGATGTTGCAGCAGCCCGCCATTGAGCAAGCGGCGCAGTCTCTGGCGGAGCGCCCTGCTGCACAACTAATGCAGCAGGCCGGCATGACCTTGCAAATGCAAGTTGCCCCCGACAAGCGAGAAGCCATCGCCAAGGACATTCAGGCCGACGTAAAGAAGTACGCCGATGAGGTCGTACCCATGGTGCGCGAGCGCGCAGTCAAGCTCGCGCCGTCGACCATCGGTGCGCTGATGGAGGACAAGTTCAGCGAGGACGAACTCAAGCAACTGATTGCGATCATGGAGTCCCCGGTCAATCGAAAGTACCAGCAACTCGGCGGCGAGATGCAAAAGGCGCTGCTCGACAAGCTGATCGCCGAAACCCAGGGTGCTGTAGAACCAAAGGTCAAGACCTTGGAGCAATCCATCGGCAAGCGGCTGGGCGTGAGCACACCGAGCGCTGCCCCGGCTCCGGCGGCAGCTGCCTCCAAGGTGGCGAAACCTGCCGCGAAGGCGGCCAGCAAGTAGGCTGCGGGCGGCCTCAGGACAGCAGCGCCTGCGCAAATTCGCGGGCATTGAAGGTTTCCAGGTCTTCCAGTTTTTCGCCGACGCCGATAAAGTAAACCGGTATCGGACGTTCGCGCGCGATCGCCGCCAGCACGCCACCCTTGGCGGTACCGTCGAGTTTGGTGATGATCAGGCCGCTGAGTTGCAATGCGTCATCAAAAGACTTGACCTGGCTCAGTGCGTTTTGCCCGGTGTTGCCGTCAATCACCAGCAGCACCTCGTGTGGCGCTGTGGCATCGGCCTTTTGCACCACACGCTTGATCTTTCGCAGTTCTTCCATCAGGTGCAGTTGTGTCGGCAGGCGACCCGCCGTGTCCACCAGGACCACGTCCTTGCCGCGTGCCTTGCCGGCGCTGACGGCGTCAAAACTGACCGCCGCCGGGTCGCCGCCCTGCTGGCTGATGATCTCCACCGTGCTGCCGAGCGCGTCGGTGCTCGTTCCCGCTCGCGTCGCCCAGACGCTGAGCTGCTCGCGCGCCGCCGCGCGAAAGGTGTCTGCAGCAGCCAACAATACGCTGGCACCCTGGTCAGAAAGATGGCGCGTGAGTTTACCGATGGACGTGGTCTTACCGGCTCCGTTGACACCGGCCACCATGATCACGGTTGGCTTGTGCTGTCCGATCAGCAAAGGTTTTTCCAGCGGTTGCAACAGCTTTGTGATCGACTCCACCAGAAGTTCCTTGACTGCTGCGGGGGCCGTGGTTTTACTGTCCTTGACCCGTCGTTTCAGATCCTCAAGAAGAAATTGTGTGGCTTTGACGCCGCTGTCGGCCATCAGCAGCGCGGCCTCCAGGTCTTCGTACAGTGCATCGTCAATGCGTGTTCCGGTAAAGACGGTGGCGATGCTGGAGCCGGTCTTGCGCAAGCCGGTCTTGAGTTTGGCAAGCCAGCCAGTTCGCTCTGGCTTGGCGACGGTTTCGGTCTTGGGTATCTCAGTTGCACCCGGGGCGGCGGTGGCTGGAAGCTTCTTTTTGAAAAAACTGAACATGGCTTGGGTTTTCGGAATCGCTCCATTCTATGAAACGTCCCGTGACCCGCCGCACCCGCCCCTTAATCACACTTCGTTCTGATCAATGGGTGATGGCCACCAGCACGCTGCACGGTGAATGTTCGATCAGAGTCTTGGAAATCGAGCCGCGCCACCAGCGTGCCGCCCAGCTGTCAAGATGGCGGTGACCGACCACAATCAGGTCGGCTGAAATCTTGCGTGCGTACTTGGTGATTTCGTCGACCGTTTCACCTACCAGCACCTCGCCGGTGGCGGCGTGACCAGCCGCCAGCAGCCGGCGCATACCTTCGTCCAGCACAGCCTGAAGCGCCTGCTTTTCGCGCTCCATCAATTGGGGATCGTAGACGCCGACCCCCATGCCCATCACGTCCATGTTGAGCGGCATCACCGCCACCAGGGTCAATTCCGAATGGGCCCATTGCGCCAGATCCTGACAGTCAAGCAAGGCCTTTTGCCCGCTCTCAGAACCGTCGTAGGCCAGCAAGATCCGCTTGTACATGATCACTCCTGTTAGAAGAGGGAAATTGGTGAAATGGATCGCAAGCATAGGCTTAGTCCGGGCCAGATGCAACCGGCCTGGGTTAAGCTGTGCGCATGAAACAGAAAACTGCCGATGGGCGTCGACAGACCCATGCCGTGCGCATTATCGGAGGCCAGTGGAAGCGCACCCGGCTTACTGTCGCAGACAAGCCCGGCCTGCGACCGACGCCGGATCGGGTGCGTGAGACCCTATTCAACTGGCTGGGCCAGGACCTGACCGGCTGGCGCTGCATCGACGCGTTTGCCGGTAGCGGCGCGCTTGGCCTCGAAGCCGCTTCAAGGGGCGCCTCAGAGGCTCTGCTGGTGGAGCAGGACGCGGCTCTGGTGGCGCAGCTCCGGCAGATTCAGACGCAGTTGCAGGCCAGCGCTGTTCGGGTCGTGCGGGGCGATGGCATTGCTGAACTCAGACGGGCGACGCCGGCCAGTCAGCACCTGATATTTCTGGATCCGCCGTTCGATTCTGCGTTGTTTGAGCCAGCCTTGCAGGCCGCCGGTCGCGCTCTGGCGCCCGACGGTTTTATCTATCTGGAAGCACCGATACGTTGGACCGAGGAACAGCTATCAAGCTATGGTCTCAGAGTACACCGCTGCCTGAAGGCCGGTGCGGTGCATGCCCACCTTCTCAGGTCTGTTGTCTAGCGTTGGGCGACGCATTGCATAATGCGACGCAGGCATGACCACCAATTCCACCACAGGCGCACCATGGCCCACTCCGTGATTGCCGTTTATCCCGGCACTTTTGACCCGATTACTCTTGGCCACGAAGACGTGGTGCGACGGGCGACGCAGCTCTTTGACCGTGTCATCATGGCCGTTGCCGCGGGTCATCACAAGAAGGCCATGTTTTCCCTGGACGAGCGCATTGAAATGGCGCGTGAAGTGGTCAAGCCCTACCCACAGGTTGAAGTGGAGAGTTTCTCCGGTCTGTTGCGCGACTTTGTGGTGGCGCGAGGTGGCAAGGCGATGGTGCGCGGCCTGCGTGCCGTCACTGACTTTGATTATGAATTTCAGCTGGCCGGCATGAATCGCAGTCTGATGCCCCAAGTGGAGACGGTGTTCTTGACGCCGAGCGATAGGTACCAGTTTATTTCCAGCACCTTTGTGCGCGAAATTGCAACCCTCGGCGGCGAGGTCAACAAGTTTGTGTCGCCTTTGGTGAATCAGCGTCTGATCGAGAAAGTACAGTCTCTGTCGCGCCCTTAGGGTAGATGAAGGTCCATGGATTGATTTGAAACGGGAGAAACAAGATGAAGATACTGTTGCCGGTCGATGGTTCGGCGGTTTCGCTGGAGGCGGTCCGTTTTGCCATCCGCATGGCGCGCGAAGGGCTGCAGACCGGTGTTGTACTTGCCAACGTGCAGGAAGCCGCCACGCTGTATGAACTGCTGGTGGCACACGATCCGCAGGTGCTGGAGCAGGTCAGTGCTGCCGCCGGTGCGCACACGCTGGAAGCGGCGCAACAACTGCTCAAGGACGCCGGTATGCCCTATGAAAGTGAGGTCGCTTCAGGCGATCCTGCGCACACCCTGATTGACATCATCGAGCGCCATGAATGCGATCTGGTGGTGATGGGAGCCAGCGGTATCAGTACCCTGCGCAGTGCCTTGCTCGGTTCGGTTTCCAACGAGGTCTTGCATGCTGCGGGCGTTCCGGTGATGATTGTCAAGGCACCGCCAGAAGCGCCCGTGGATAGCACTGAATGATCGAGCTCATTCTGATACGTCATGGCGAGACCGACTGGAACCGCGAGCTGCGATTTCAGGGCCAGGTTGATGTGCCGCTCAACGCAGTCGGACATGAGCAGGCGCGCCGCGTCGGTGCTCGCCTGGCGGCTGAGTCGGTCAACCTGCTGGTTTGCAGCGACCTGATCCGCACCCGGCAGACCGCCATGCCAATCAGCGCGCAAAACCAGCAGTTGATGGCGACAGAAGCCGTGTTGAGCACTGCCTGGCGCGAACAGAACTTTGGCATTGTTGACGGCCTGCGGGTCGAAGACATCAAGACCCGCCATCCGCAGGCCTGGGCGCAGTGGCTCCGGTTTCATGCTGACTACGCGTTTGAGGGCGGCGAGAGCACGCAGCAGTTTCACGCTCGTGTCATGGCTGCGGTGCGCGACCTGTCGCTGCAGTACGCGCAGCAGACGGTGGCGGTGGTGACCCATGGCGGCGTCCTCGACATGATCTACCGCACGGCGCGCGCTCTGCCACTGTCCGGTCCGCGCCAGAGCGAGATCCCCAACGCGGGCCTGAATCGGGTGCGCATCGAGGGCGATGCGATTGAGATTCTGACCTGGGCCGACACGCTGCATCTGACCGATCTGCCGCCGCAACCGGTCTACGATCAAACTCGGTTGTTAGAGCCGGATCCGACTTTGGCCTGATTCAAGCAGCGGGTGGTCTGGGCCACGGTCGCCGCGGCTCGCGTAACAGCTCAAAAGCGCGCGCCAGCTGCAAAACACCGAGATCATCGAAGCGCCGACCCGCAATTTGCAGGCCAATCGGCAAGCCGCTTCGGGTATGGCCGCAGTTGATGGAAGCGGCTGGTTGCTCCGACATGTTGTA
>CAIVLG010000051.1 GCA_903906695.1 uncultured beta proteobacterium
GTTGGGTTGGGCGCGCTTCAAAGTCGCCGATACACCTCTTGCGGAACGTGCTTATAGGCCAGAATGGTCTTGCTTTCCCAGTGCAGGTCCAGCTGTCGCGATGCAGGGTCGTTGACAGCCTTTCTGATGCGGCCGCTATTGAACGTTGTCGTTGGCATGTTTGAGATCTCGGTTGGTTGTCCCTATCTCGCCAGACGCTCGGCCCCGGCCAATGGTGGTCGCAATGATGGCGTTCGTGTGTTCCATTTTGGCGCCCATGCAGAAGTGCGCCAGACTACGCGGATGCGGCGGGCGCCTTCCTGACCTGCTTTGTGTTCCTGCGAGTGCTTGCCTTGATTGCTAGCGACGTCCGTTCTGCCCGCGCAGCCAGCGCCCGGGTGCGAACATCTTCAATGTCCTGGTCGCTAAACGGTCCATTCACGCCTGAGATGGCGGCCAATTTCATGCCGTGCTTGAGACCGAGTTGGTAGATTTCACGCACTCTTTCCCATTCAATGGCGCGACCCACGGTGAAGTTTTCAAAACGACCTTCGAGTGCCAGCACGATGGTCTCGGCCAGGCAGGCATAGGCCACGCCTTTGGGCAGGCCGATGTTCTTCATGTGCACATCGCCTGGCAGTTGAATTTCACCCGATTCAATCACCAGCACATCGGGGCGTTTGGCGACTTCCTCTGCCGGCAGGTCCAGCGGACGCGCAACGTCTGTGATCACGCAGCCCGGCTTGACCTGCATGATGTCGAGCACCTTCTTGCCGGCACCGGAGGTCGCCGTGACGATCATGTCCATCGCGGCAATGTTCTTGTCAGCGCGCGCTGCCAGAAACAGCTTGGCGTCCGGCGTCTCCTGAAGAATCGACTCCTTCAGTGACAGCAGCTTTGCGGTTTCGGGCGAGACCAGGTAAACCTCTTCGGCCGCCTTGGCCATCAGGCGCGCACAGACCGAGCCGATGGCCCCGGTGGCGCCCACTACCATGGCCTTGAATTTGACGCGTTCCTTGCCCCTGGGCGCCGGTAGCAGCCGCATGCGCAGCAATGCGTCGTGCGCGGCCCACAGCGCACCGGAGGCGCTGTAGCTATTGCCGGTGGTGATGGGCAGCGGCGAGCGCCTGGCCACCGAGACACCGGCGTCGCCCACGACCTTGGTGAAGGCGCCCAGGCCCATGATCTGTGCACCCAGCCGCCGCGCCATGGCGGCGGCATCAAGCAGGCGCCGGTAGGTGAACTCGGGGCTGTGCTGCATGATTTCTTTGGGCGTGCCGCCGACCGAGATCAGCCAGCCTTCGGCTTCGACGCCAGTGGGCGAACGGATACCAGAGACCCGCGAATAAACAAAGGGTGGCGCATAGGCCATGATTTTTTCGAGCGTGTCCATCAACACCGGGGGTGACACCTGCGACAGCAATTCAATCGGCTTGACTTTCTTGAAGTACTCCTGTGACAGCGGGTGGATCACGAAGGCGAAGCGGTTGACTCGTTTGAAGCCGCTGGGGTAAATGATGCGCGGCGCCAATTGTTGGCCGGTGATGATTTCCAGGTAATCATCTTCCGCAATGGCGTCAGGGTGCTTGCCTGTTGCAGCAGAAATCATGGCATCGAGCAGGGAGGGGCCGAGCACCCGGCCCTTCATGACCGGCGAGCCGTCAATCACCAGGTGAACGCCCTTGTCCCTGAACTGCGCGACGCGCTGGTCACTGACGGTGGACGTGATGATGGTCTTGCCGGCCAGTTCCTCCAAGCCAAACTCGTCAAGTTCGAGCAAGTTCGCGACGATCACTGTGGCTTTCTGCATTGCTTTGCGCAGCAGAAAGCGGGTCCACTCCTTGACCGGTCCCGAGGCCATCACGCCGGGCAGAGGCCAGTCCTTCACGTAGTGCGCACCGCTGCCGTACATCCGCAGGGCGTCCATCGATGTCAGCAACTTGGGTACGCCGAGTTGCAGCAAGGGATCGGCAAACATCAGGTTCTCGGTGTGCTCAGACAGCGCCAACGCGAGCTTGTAATCTTTCAGGCCGGAGAAGAACAGGACGCGTGCGTTGTTGAAATAGTTGCCGAGTTCAGCCTGCGCGTGGCGCACAGCCCATTCCTGAAGAATGTCTCCCAGTTGTCCGCCAACCGTCACCGGCACCCGTGATACCACAGCCTTCAGGCGTGCGCTGTCTTTTTCAATAAAGCGCTGCGCGCCCGCCTCGTAGCGGTCCTTGATCACGCCCAGACCGATCACGTCAGCGCGCTGCTCCCAGTACTTGAGGAGCCTGCTTGCCTTGGCGACGCTGCCATTGGCGCCGACGCGATGGACGCTAATCCGGTGCCCGAGGAAGGAGGTGTTGAATTTGAAGTCCTGGTCACTGGCACCCAGGCTGATCCCGACCACTGTTTTCATGATGTCTCTGATTTGGAGTGAAGCTACTAAAAGAATTCTTCTACAGGATGCATCATGTCAACCTCGAATGGCTCAAATAAAAGTCATTTAACTGACAAGAAGGAGCACTTCCATGGCTGTGAATATCTTGACGGACATCGCTCGATCCGTTGGTCTTTCAACCGTGATGCGGGTGGCTGGTCTGGCGACCCGGCTGCTGCCGATTCCACAACCCACGATGATGGTCGGTCCGGGCGCGAGCGTGCGGCTTGGGCAGGCCCTCAACGACTTTGGCCACCGCAAGATACTGATCGTCACCGATGCCACCATTTCCAGGCTGGGCTTGATGCTGCCGATGACCGACGCGCTAACGGCTGGCGGCACGCAATTCGTCGTCTTCGATGAAATCGGTCCTGACGCCCCGATCGAGCAGATTGAAAAAGGCGTCGAGCTATTCAAGGCCGAAGGCTGCGACGCCATTGTGGCGTTTGGCGGCGGCTCAGTCATGGACGCGGCCAAGGTCATCGGCTTGTCAGCGGCCAATCACAAGTCGCCGCGGCAACTGGTCGGCTACTTCAAGGGCCTGCACGCACCGGCTCCCATTTACGCGGTGCCGACCACCGCCGGTACCGGCTCCGAAGTGACGGTGGCCGCTGTGGTGTCCGACCCCGCTGCCAAGCGCAAGCTGGTGATTGCCGACACCCGCATCGTGCCCAAAATGGCGGCGCTGGACGCTAGCCTGATGACGGGCTTGCCCAATGACATCACGGCGGCGACCGGCATGGACGCGCTGACCCACGCAATCGAGGCCTTCATCGGTCATTGGGGTACCGAGTTCACGGACCGCATGGCGCTCACCAGCGTCAGCATGATCTACCGGAATTTGCCCACGGCCTATGCCCACGGCCATGACCTCGTGGCGCGCGAAAAGATGGCGTTGGCTGCCAGTTACGCCGGTCAGGCTTTCACCCGAGCCAACGTCGGCTATGTGCATGCCATTGCACACCAGTTGGGCGGCTTCTATCACACGCCTCACGGCCTCGCCAATGCGATCATGCTGCCGCATGTGCTGCGCTTCCTGAGCCCTGCCATCACGACGAAATTGGCCGTACTGGCGCTGCGGGCCAGGCTTGGCAAGGACTCCGAACCCGAGGCCGCGCTGGCGGAGAAGTTCCTGGATTCGATTGACGCCATGAACGCACGTCTGGGTATTCCACGCGAACTGGCAGCACTGCGTGCGAAAGACATCCCGGCGTTGGCCGGCGCCGCCTGCCGCGAGGCCGACCTCAACTACCCGGTGCCGAGCTACATGTCGCAGCAGGATTGCGAGACGGTGATCCGTAACGTCTTGCCGAATAAGGCGTTGACCCGACGAACAATCAGGAGACCGGTGGCTGGCAAGCCGGCCGCGAAGCGTCGACGTGCCGCCCGGAGCACAGTGGCGAGCCTTTGACCGTTTCAATCGATCACGCAGGCCTGCCACCGAGTGGGTCGGGTCCTCGTGTCAGACACCCCCCGTGCAGGCGCCTCAGACTGCAGCCAGCGCAGGCATATCTTTCAGCTGCACGACTTCGTTGAGCGTCCTGTTGATTCTTGGGGCGTCTGGGTGATCTGCAATTTTGGTCGCTGTCAGTGTCATCAGTAGAGCCATTCCAAGCGGCCACTCTCCGTGCCCCGACTCTGTGTTGATGTGGCCTGCGTTCTGCAGGCGAACAAACTCGCTGCCCCAAGCTCGCGCATAGGCGCTTGCAAGCCGAACTGAGCAATGGGGATCGTTGCTGCTTGCCACCAGAATGCTTGGATACGGAAGATGCGCATACGGCACAGGTGCAAAATCGACCAGAACACTGCGCCGTTCCGGATCGGCCGGTGCCACCATCAAAGCTCCCTGTATGCGTTGGCTTGCCTCCGTTGGTAAATGTGAAATCGCAATACACCCCAGGCTGTGGGCGGCAACAACCACCGGCCGCTCTTGGTCCAGAATCGACTTCGCAATAGCAGCCACCCAGGCGCTGCGTGATGGCGAGATCCAGTTTTCCTGCTGCACCCGCACCGAGCCAGGCAACTGCTCGGCCCAAAGGCTTTGCCAGTGACCGGGACCGGAGTCGCGCCAGCCAGGAACGATGATGACAGGGGTCATGTCAATAGGCAGGTGCTTGTGCTCGATTTAGCGCTGCCTGACCGCCAGGCTTCGCACGACTGAAACCAGCCGGTCCACTTCCTCGCAGGTGTTGTAGAACGCCAGCGATGGGCGCACTGTGGTCTCCAGACCCATGCGGCGAAGGATCGGTTGCGCGCAGTGGTGTCCGGTGCGCACCGCGATGCCCTCCTCGTTCAAGGCCTTGCCGACTTCTTCGGTGCTGTAGCCATCAAGCACAAAGGACAGCACACTCGCCTTGTCCGTCGCCGTACCCACCAGTCGGACGCCAGGAATGGGTTTGAGATGGTGCGTGGCGTAGGCCAGCAGGTCGTGCTCGTAGCGACCGATGTTCTCGATGCCAATGCGATTGATGTAGTCGATGGCTGCACCGAGTCCGACCGCATCGGCGATGTTGCCCGTGCCGGCTTCGAACTTGTTCGGAATCGGCTGGAACAGCGTCTTCTCGAAAGTGACATCGGCAATCATGTTGCCGCCACCCTGCCAGGGCGGCATGTCTTCGAGCCGCTCGCGCTTGCCCCACAGCACACCGATACCGGTCGGTCCGAACAGCTTGTGGCCAGAGAAGACAAAGAAGTCGGCGCCGATGTCCTGTACATCAACGCGCATGTGGCTGACCGACTGCGCTCCGTCCACCAGCGCCACGGCGCCGGCGCGGTGCGCCATCTCGACAATTTGTTTGACCGGAACGATGGTTCCGAGCGCGTTCGAGACCTGAGTCACGGCAACGATCTTCGTGCGGTCATTCAACAGCTTGGCATATTCGTCCAGCAGCACCTGACCCGAATCGTCCACCGGAATCACGCGCAACTTGGCGCCCTTCTCGGACGCCAGTTGTTGCCACGGCACGATGTTGGCGTGGTGTTCCAGGTGGCTGACGATGATTTCATCGTCCTTGCCCACGTGTTGTCCACCCCAGCTCTTGGCCACCAGGTTGATGGCTTCGGTGGTGCCGCGCACAAAGATCACTTCGTTCACATCGGGCGCGTTGAGGAATTCGCGCACTTTCTCGCGCGCACCCTCGTAGGCATCGGTGGCGCGCGCCGCCAGCTCATGCGCGGCGCGGTGGATGTTGGAGTTTTCGTGCGCGTAAAAATACGACAGGCGGTCGATCACGGCCTGCGGCTTTTGTGTCGTGGCGGCGTTGTCAAACCACACGATCTGCCGCCCGTTCACGCGTTCCTGCAGGATGGGGAAATCACGCCGGATGGCGTTCACGTCAAACGGCGGGTGTGCACTCGACCCCGCCAGGGGTGCGCTGGCGTGCGGTGCTGCTTTGGCCGGCGTGACATAACCGCTGGGGAGCACCACCGAATCGACGAAGTAGTACTTGGGCTCGGCCGAGATCACTGCTGCCGGAGCCGGGGCGGCGGCGGGTGCACTGGGCGCTGCGGCTGGCGCAAGCCGGGATGGTGCTGTGGTATCTGCAAAGAAGTCTGCCACCGGTGCGTCTACCGGCAGTGCAGCCGCCGACGGGTGGCCGAAGCTGTTGCTGACAAAGTAAAAGGGCGAAGGCGTGGCCGCCGTGGTGGGTTGTGGAGCGGCAGCAGCAGCGGCTTCGGGCACCCCCAGCACGCCGCTGCCAAAGCGTGGCTCGTAGGCGGGCAATTCGCTCACCAGTTTGTCGGGCAGGCCGTTGCCTGCTTGCGCATGTGGCAACAGCGCGGGCGCGCGGTGCGCCAGCGAGGCGTGGGACGTGGGCGAGGCCGGAATCAGGTTGGTACCCGGCACCTGACCTTGTGGAATAGGCGTGCCAGGCACACTGGGGCCAAAGCCTGCCGGGCTGCTAAGAGGCGAGCCGGCGGGGGCCAGGTTGGCGGGGGCTTGCACGCCAGGCGCCCTGGACTGCTCACCCGGCAGCGCGCCAAACAGGGCAGACGCCATGCTGGCAATCAGCGCCGGATCGAACGGTGGCGAAAAGCCTGCCTGCATTGGCGCCTGCGCCCCCGTGGGAGGGGTTAAAGCGTAGTTCATGACGGCCGCTTCTTACTTGTAAGTGTGAGCGTATTCGTGGTACTTGCCAACTTCAACGTCTTCGAGCACCGCCAGCGCGTCAGGAGTTAGCACGGCCAGGGAACAATACAGAGAAATCAGGTAGCTGGCGATGGCCTGGTCGTTGATGCCCATGAAGCGCACTGACAGCCCCGGGCTTTGTTCGCCTGGCAAGCCGGGCTGGAACAGGCCGACCACGCCCTGGCGCTTGTCGCCCACGCGCAGCAGCAAAATCCTGCTCTTGCCGTCGGCCACGGCAATCTTGTCGCTGGGGATCAGCGGAACGCCACGCCAGGTAATGAACTGCGAACCAAACAGGCTGACCGTGGGCGGTGGTGTGCCGCGGCGCGTGGCTTCACGGCCAAACGCCGCGATTGCCACCGGGTGCGCCAGGAAGAAGGCAGGCTCTTTCCAGACCTTGGTCAGCAATTCGTCCAGATCGTCGGGCGTGGGCGCACCGGTGAGCGGGAACACCCGTTGCTCATCCGTCACCTGCGACAGCAGGCCGTAGTCGGGGTTGTTGATGAGCTCGCTTTCCTGGTTTTCCTTGATGGTCTCGATGGTCAGACGCAGTTGTTCCTTGATCTGGTCGTGCGGGCTGCTGTACAGGTCGGAGATGCGCGTGTGCACGTCGAGGATGGTGCTGACTGCATTCAGGAAGAACTCGCGTGGCTTTTCTTCATAGTTGACAAAGGTACGCGGCAACTGGTTCTCGGTCTGGCGCGCGGTGCAGGTGACTTTGATGGACTCGGGATCCTTGACCTGATTGAGGCGAAAGATGCCGGCCTCGACCGGAACCCATTGCAGCAAATGGGTCAGCCAGCGCGGCGAGATGGTGGACAGCTGTGCTGTGGTCTTGGTGGCGTTGGCCAGTTGGCGTGCTGCGCTGTCGCCCAGCGTGGTTTGAGCGTGATGTGCTTTCGTCATGGAGAACCTGTCAGGAGGGTGGTTAAGAAATAGGGGCCAAGCGGCTATTCGTGGCGCGACTGGGCTTGTGTGATGTGGGCGCCGGGTGCCAGATCGTGCGTCAGCCAGACGTTGCCGCCTACGCTGGCGCCGCGCCCCAGCGTGACGCGGCCCAGCACCGTGGCGCCAGCGTAGATCACCACATCGTCTTGCAGTACCGGATGGCGCGGCAAGCCTTTGATCGGCTTGCCCTCGTCGTCGGTCGGAAAACTCTTGGCGCCCAGCGTTACTGCCTGGTAAACGCGCACGTTCTTGCCAATCACGGCGGTCTCGCCGATGACGACGCCGGTGCCGTGGTCAATGAAAAAACCCTCATCGATACTGGCGCCGGGATGGATGTCGATGCCGGTCTGGCCATGCGCCAGCTCCGCCACCATGCGCGCCAGCAGCGGCACACCGAGCTCGTAGAGGCGGTGCGCCACGCGGTGGTAAATCATGGCCTGGATGCCGGGGTAGCAGAGCAGCACTTCATCGACACTGCGCGCCGCCGGGTCGCCGGCATAAGCGGCCAGCACATCACTGTCGAGCAGTTCGCGGATGCGCGGCAGCGAGAGCGAAAAATCTTGCACGATCTGGACCGCGCGTGTTTCAAGTGCCGCGTTGTCGGTGTCGGTCAGATGCCGTGCCTCATGCCGCAGTTCCAGTTGCACCTGCGCCAGCAGGGCGTGCAGCAAGGTGTCGAGTGTGTGGCCGACGTAAAAGTCCTCGCTCTCCTGGCGCAGATCGGCCGGGCCGAGCCGCATCGGGAACAGGACGCCACGCAAGCCGTCAACGACTTGCGCCAGCGCCTCGCTCGAAGGCAGCTCACGTCCGCCCGGTTCGGTCGAGCGCTTTTGCGATTCGCGCCAGTGCTGACGCACCTGCGCCAGTTCCGATACGACGCGTGTCAGGTCAAACAGGGGCGCTGGTGCTGGCAGTGCGCGCAGGGGTACGACGCTCATGTCTTGTTTGCCTTGTCAATCCTGAACCCAGGGCAGTCCGTGCCAGCGCCAGCCGTCGCCGCCACCGCGGTGTTGCTGTTCGTCGATTTCGCCTTCAAAACCTTCGAGCACATTGAAGACGCGGGTAAAGCCGGCCTTGGCCGCGACTTCGGCGGCCAGCACCGAGCGTTTGCCGCTGCGGCACAGCAGCAGAATGTTGGCGTGCTTGCCGACCTTGGCTTCGAGCTCGCGCGCAAAGCGCGGATTGCGCGTCAGGTTGGTACCGCTGGCCCAGGCTACGTGCAGACTTCCCGGCACATGACCGACAAACTTGCGCTCTTCCGTCGTGCGCACATCGACCAGCAAGGCCTCACCGGCCGAGAACAGGTCCCAGGCCAATTTCGGCGGCACGCCGCCGGCGTAGGGCAAGCCGGTGGCCAGTGCCACGGTGCGGACCAGTTCGAGCGAGTCGGCCAGACTTGAGCTTTCAGATGCAAGGGTCATGAAGAAAATCCTTTGATGTCTCTTGTTGTGGGAACTGACTCTAAGGGCGGTTTGTGAAATCTCAAACGATTTAGTTTTTGGTTCTAAATAACCAATATCGTCTAAGGCCCGGTTTGATCCTGTGTGACTTCCAAGACAAAGGGGCGCGACACCCCCGGTAGCGACCCCTCAGACGCTACGTCGCGCCCCTTTCCTTGAAAACCGCTGACCCGAACCTGCGCTGCAGGGCAATGCCCGACAGCATGGCCGGAACAAACCACAAGGCCTCCGGATTCTCAAAACCCAGTGACGCGATGGCGGGCCCAGGGCAATAGCCGGCAATGCCCCAGCCAATGCCAAACAGTACCGAGCCACCAAGCAGCTTTCCATCGATCACTCTTGGCTCGGGGAAATGAAATTTGTCGTCCAGCAGTGGTGCTTTGGCGCTATCAATCAGGTGGGAAGCGATTGCAAACAGCCCGGTGGCCGCGCCGAGTACCAACAGCAGGCTGGCATCCCAGGTGCCGGTGAGATCCAGAAAGTTCAGTACCTTGTTGGGGTTGGTCATTTGCGCAACGGCCAGACCCACGCCAAAGACCACGCCGCTGACTCCTCCGGCGATCAGTCGAAGATGTGCGCGTGACAGGCTCATGCGACCCCCACGAAGACATGACGAAACAGATACGTGGTAACGATGCCGGCTCCCAGGAAAGTGACTGTAGCCACCAAGGAGCGAA
>CAIVLG010000052.1 GCA_903906695.1 uncultured beta proteobacterium
AACACCACCAACGCCACACAGATCCAGCCGCGCCCGTTCACCATGTTGAAGAAGAAGGCGTTGAAAGCGGCCAGCGTCAGGAAGGAGCCCGCCACACCCATCAATGCCGAGCCGGCCACGACGGCGCCGGTTCGGACCGCTACCACCGAAACGCCCTGACCCTCTGCCGCTTGCGGGTTCTCGCCCACCATGCGCACTGCCAGTCCGACCGGCGTGCGGTACAGCAGGTAGCTGATGAGCGGCACCAGCAGCAGCGCCAGCAGCGTCAGCAGGGTCTGCTGTTCCAGAATTGGCACACCAAGCCAGCCCATCTCGCCAAACGGTGTGATGGTGGGTGGCGTGCTGACCTTGGGGAAACTGACGCGGTAGCCGTAGTAGCTGAGCGACGTTGCCAGCAAGGTGATACCCAGGCCTGAGACGTGTTGCGACAGCGCCAGACCGACCGTCAAAAAGGCGTGCAACAGGCCAAAGACGGCGCCAGTGAGGGCCGCGACCAGCACGCCGATCCAGAGCGGCGCGCCCAGATAAACCGCCAGCCAGCCGCTGAAGGCACCGGCCACCATAATGCCTTCGATGCCCAGATTCAGTACACCGGCACGCTCGCACAACAGCACGCCCAGCGTGCCCAGAATCAGCGGTGTGGCAATGCGCAGCACTGCCACCCAGAAGGCCTGATTGAGGAGAATATCCAGGAGTTCCATAGATTCAGTCGCCGCCGGGCCGCCCCAAGGCGACTGCGGCCCCCTCGGGGGGCAGCGCAGTACATGAAATGACAAGCGTGGGGGTCATTTCCAGCGGACTCTGTACTGCGTTAGCAGTGTGGCCACCAGCACCGAGATCAGCGAGGCGGCAACGATCACATCGGCGATGTAGGTCGGCACGCCGATGGCGCGGCTCATGCTGTCGGCGCCAACCAGCACGCCAGCGACAAAGACGCTGGCCGCCACCACGCCCAGCGGGTGCAGGGCAGCAAGCATGGCAATCACGATGCCCGAGTAACCGTAGCCGGGCGACATGTCGAGCGTCAGGTAACTGGTGCGGCCAGCCACTTCAATCGCGCCGGCCAGTCCCGCCAGCGCCCCCGAGAGCATGGCCACCAGCACCACGGTGCGAGTCACCGAGACGCCGGCAAAGGAAGCAGCGCGTGCATTGGCGCCGACAGCGCGGATGTCAAAACCCAGCACCGTGTATTTCAGCAGCGCCCACAGCCCCACGGCGAGTGAAACACCCCAGAGCAGACCGCTGTGTACGCGGGTCTGCGGAATGAGTTTGGAAAGTTCAAGCTCGCCCATCAGCGCCACGCTTTGCGGCCAGCCCATGGCGGTCGGGTCCTTCATCGGGCCGTCGAGCATCAGCGACACCAGCAGCAACACGATGAAGTTGAGCAGCAGCGTGGTGACCACCTCGTCAACGCCGAGTCTGGCTTTCATCAGCGCCGGTCCCAGCAGCAGCAGCGCACCGGCCAGTGCGGCAGCCAGCATCATCAGCACGAACAGTACAGCGGGCGGCAACGCCAGCCCGACGCCATCATGCAGCCCGCCAACCGCAATGGCTGCCAGAGCACCCACATAAAGTTGGCCCTCGGCGCCGATGTTGAAGAGTCGCGCCTTGAAGGCCACCGTTGCCGCCAGACCGGTCAGCATCAGCGGAATGGCGCGGGTCAGCGTTTCACTCAGCGCAAACACCGAGCCAAAGCCGCCTTGCAGAAGCAAACCATAGGTACGAGCCAGCGGCGCACCGGCCCACAGCACCAGCAGCGAACTCACCAGCAGAGTGAACAGCACCGCGCCAATGGGGGCGAGCAGCAGGGCGCGTGGCGAAGTCTGGTTGCGCTTTTCGAGTCGCATCATCTAATGTGAAATAACGGCTTTGTCATACCGGGCTTGACCCGGTATCCATGAACTCAAACTGCATGGATTGCGGATCAGGTCCGCAATGACAAGCCAGAGGCCCGCAATGACAAGCCAGAGGCCCGCAATGACAAGCCAGAGGCCCGCAATGACAAGCCAGAGGCCCGCAATGACAAGCCAGAGGCCCGCAATGACGACGCTGTTCATGGTGCTGGGCGGCATGTGTGTCATGGAGTCAGGCCCCTACATTCGCCACTGCGCTGCTGCCCGCCATCGCCAGCCCGATGCTTTCGCGCGTCCATTCCAGTGCGGGTAGTGCGGGTGTCAAGTGACCGCCATGAATCACCGCAACGCGGTCACCGAGTGTCAGTACTTCGTCCAGATCGTCCGAGATCAGTAGCACCGCCGCGCCGGCGTCGCGCGCCGCGATCAACTGCTCCTGCACATAGGCCACGGCGCCGATGTCCAGTCCCCAGGTGGGCTGGTGCGCAACGATCAGCCGCGGTGCGGTCCGGGTCCGGCTGCCCGGGTCGCTTTCAGGGTGCGTCAGCGCGCGCCCAAGAATCAGCTTTTGCATATTGCCGCCCGACAGCGAGCGCGCCGCGGTTGCCGCACCGCCGCCACGCACATCAAACGCGGCCAGCACGCGCTGTGCATAGGCTTGTGCGGCGGAGCGTCGCACCCAGCCCCAGCGCGAAAAATGCGCGCTGTGCAGACGCTCGGACGCGGCGTTCTCCCAGATCGGCAGGTCACCGATGACGCCGATCTGGTGCCGGTCTTCCGGAATCCGCGCCACACCCAGCGCCACCAGTTGCCCGGGCTCGGCGGGCAGCGTTTGCCCCAGGAATTCGATCCGGCCACTCGCCGGCACACGCATGCCGCTGAGCAGCTCGGCCAGTGTCCCCTGGCCGTTACCGGAGACACCGGCGATGGCGACGATCTCGCCAGCGCACAGGCTCAGCGACACGTCCTGCAGGCGCTCGCGGCCGGAGCCGGCGCTCACTTTTCCCAGAACACACACCGGCTCGCCGATGGTGCCCGCAGGGTGCCGGCTTGGAGCGTCTATGGCATGGCCGACCATCCACAACGCCAGCTGCGCCTGTGTGGTGTCCCGCGCGCTGGCTTGTGCTACCAGCTTGCCGCTGCGCAACACCGCGATGCAGTCCGACACGCGCAGCACCTCACCCAGCTTGTGACTGATGAAGATGATGGACAGGCCCTGCGCCACCATCTGCGCCAGCACCTCAAAAAGCGCTTCGCTCTCGGCCGGCGTCAGCACGGCGGTGGGTTCGTCCAGAATCAGGATGCGCGCGCCGCGGTACAGTGCCTTGAGAATTTCGACACGCTGGCGCTCACCCACCGAGAGCTTGCCGACCAGCGCCGCCGGATCGACACCCAGGCCAAAGCGCTGAGCCACCTCGTCCAGTCGGGTGCGCGCAGCGCGCCGGCGTGTGAACGGTTGCGACAGAGGCTCCGAGCCCATCATCACGTTATCGAGCACGCTCAGGTTGTCGGCCAGCGTGAAGTGCTGGTGCACCATGCCGATGCCTGCGGCCAGTGCCGCTTTCGGATCGCCCGCGGCCAGTTTCTGGCCAAAGACTTCAATCTCGCCGGCGTCGGCGGTGTAATGCCCGAACAGTATGGAGACCAGGGTCGACTTGCCTGCGCCGTTCTCCCCCAGCAGCGCGAGAACTTCACCGCGGTGCAGGTTCAGCGAGATGTCGTCGTTGGCCAGCAGCGTGCCAAAGCGCTTGCTGATGCCTTTGATCTCTAGGACGACGGCGCTCATGGTCAGCTTATGACCCGGTCCGTCACTTCCAGGCTGCCAGAAAGGCCAGCAGCACCTTGGCCGCGTTGTCGGCGGCAATTTTCATGAAGGTGCCGACTTCGTTCTCGCCGCCGCCACCGCCTGCCAGATCGCTCAGGCTGCGAAAGGCGATGAAGGGCACACCGTTGCTGTAGGCGACCAGGGCCGTGGCCGCGGTCTCCATGTCGAGCACATTGGCCGCAAAGGTCTTGAAGGTGTACTCGCGAAACGCCGCGTTGTCGACGAAGGCTTGTCCCGAAACGCCGTTGCCGCCAATCACCAGCTTCGGTTGGGTCTGCAGGCATTTCTTCGCAGCATCGCAGTCCGCCAGCGGCGTGCTCTTGATGCTGCGTGCAATGTCCAGCAGCTGCGGATCGACCTCAAACCAGAACTTCCTTTCTTCCTCAGCGCGCGTGCCTGAGCGCACGGATTGGGGACGCGGGTGCATCATGCCGAAGTTGGGCAGCGTGACGTCGTCCATCCAGACCGGTGGCGCGTATTTGCCGGCGGTGGGCTCACGTGCCATCAGCACTTCGAGGTATTGCCCCCAGCGCTGCGCCACCACCACATCGCCAATGTTCAGCGCCGGATTGACGCCACCTGCAATGCCGCTGAAAACCAGGTGCGTGACGGTGAAGCGGTCCAGCACCAGCTGCGTGTTCATGGCCGCGTTGACCATGCTCACGCCGGAAACAAACAGCACCACCTGCTTGCCCTGCAGCATGCCGGTGCTGAAGGTCACACCGTTGACCTTGTGTTGTTTGACCTGTTCGAGCTTGCCCATCAGCAGGCCGAGCTCCGGCGCAAACGCCGAGACAATGGCCACTCGCGGCGTTGCGTCGAGCAGCACTCCAGCCTGGGCGCCCTGCGACAGCAGGGCCGAGAGGCCCGCACAGAGCAGCAGGCAGCGCAACAGGCGGTGCATTGCCTGCGCCCTACTTGGCGCTGGACTTGGGCTGGTTGTCGTCCACCTTGACGGTGAACTTGCCATCGCGGATGGCTGCTTCCTTGGCCTTGACCTTGGCCACAATCTCGGCGGGAACCTTTTTCTCGAAAGTGCCCAGCGGTGCCAGTTCAGAACCCTTGTGCTTCATCATCGAATACGGGCCGTAGTCCTCGGCGGTGAACTTGCCGTCCTTCACCAGCTTGACAGCACGGTCAATGCTGGGCTCCATCTTCCACAGAGCGGAGGCAACCACGGTGTCGGGGTACTTGTCCTGCGTGTTGATGACGTTGCCAATCGCCAGCTTGCCTTTTTCCTTGGCCGCGTCACTGACGCCAAAGCGCTCGGCGTACATCACGTCGGCACCCTTGTCGATCATCGCAAAAGCCGCTTCCTTGGCTTTGGGCGGATCAAACCAGCTGTTGATAAAGCTGACGCTGAACTCGACCTTGGGGTTGACTTCCTTGGCGCCGGCCATGAAGGCGTTCATCAGGCGATTGACTTCCGGAATCGGAAAGCCACCGACCATGCCGATCTTGTTGCTCTTGGTAACGCCGCCGGCAATCATGCCTGACAGATAGGCCGGCTCCTGGATGTAATTGTCAAAGACGCTGAAGTTGGGTGCCTGCGGTTTGCCGCTGGAGCCCATCAGGAAAGATACCTTGGGGAAGTCCTTGGCGACCTTGCGCGCCGCCGCTTCAACAGCAAAGGCTTCACCCACGATCAGCACACTGCCGGCCGTGGCGTACTCGCGCATCACGCGCTCGTAGTCGGCATTGGAGACGTTCTCGCTGGCTTTGTATTCGATGTCGCCACGGGCTTCCGCGGCTTTGAGTGCGGTGTGCAGGCGCCCTGCCCATTGCTGCTCAAATGGCACGGTGTAAATGCCGGCGACCTTGGGCTTGGCTTGGGCCATGGCCAGACCTGTGCTCAGGCTGGCTGCAGCGGCGACCAGGACAAGGGCTTGACGGCGCGTGATGAACTTCTTCGACATGGTTTCTCCAGGTTAATGACACGACGGAACAACAGCTGCCAGCGATTGGGTTCAAGCACCGGTCAGCGTGTATTTTGACACCGGAAAGCCAGCAGGTTGCGTGCCAGCTGATTAGGACAGTGACCTTGCATCAACGAGGGAGATCGGTCAAGGAAGAGAATTGAAAGTACCACACACCGTGGCGCGGGCCGTAGCGCTAATCTGCGGAAGGAGACAGCGATGAGCTCAGAACCAGTCAATCCACCTGCACAGCGATTTATGGTCAGTCATTTGCACGAGTCAGACTTCAAGACCGGAGGACTGCGCAGCTATTCAGCCTATCGGGATCTTGGCATTGCCGCGGCGACGGGAGGCTTCGCTGCTGGACATGTAATTCGCATGACGGCCCCATTCACTGAAGCGCAGCGCCAGAAGCATCACCACAACGTTCAGTTTCAACTGGTCTACGTTCTCAAGGGCTGGTTCAAGAACGAATTTGAAGGAGAAGGCGTCCATGTGATGAGGGAAGGCTCATGCTGGATTCAGCCGCCTGGCATCCGTCACAGCGTGCTTGGCTGGTCGGATGATTGCGAGCTGCTTGAGGTCATTCTGCCTGCAGAGCATGAATCGGTGAACGATGCTTGAGTGGGTTCATCCGTCATGGCTTTCGCACATTACATCGCGAACCATCAACCGGTGTAGCAGCTACGGTGTGAATTACTAACCTTTTGCAAGGACTACGCGGTTGCGCCCCCCGTTTTTGGCCGCG
>CAIVLG010000053.1 GCA_903906695.1 uncultured beta proteobacterium
GACGCGGTGATCATGCCGTGCGCGATATTGACGCGCTGCTGCTCACCGCCGGAAAACGTGGCCGGTGGCAAATGCCATAAATGCTCCTGCAGGTTCAATCTCTGCAACCATTGCGCGGCCCTCAAGCGTGCCTCGTCGGCAACCACGCCGATGCGACGCAGCGGATCGGCGACGATGTCGATCGCCGCAACACGCGGGATGACGCGCAGGAACTGCGACACATAGCCCAGCGTGTGACGCCGCAGTTCAAACACTTCGCGCGGCGCCGCATTCGACAGGCTGATCCACGTGCCGTGATGGCGAATGCGCACCTCGCCACTGCTGGCAGCGTAGTTGCCGTAGAGGCAGCGCAGCAAGGAACTCTTGCCGCTGCCGGAATGGCCCGTCAGGGCCAGACATTCGCCGGCCTGCACGCTCAAGTCGATGCCTGAGAACACCGGCAATTGCAAGCCGCCACGCCCGTGCAACGTGAACGTCTTGGACAAGGCAATCGTTTCAATCAGGGCGCTCATGGCGTCAGTACCGAGGAAACCAGCAGTTGGGTATAGGCATGTTGAGGGTCATCCAGCACGCGATCGGTCAAGCCCTGCTCGACCACGCAGCCGTCCTTCATCACCAGCATGCGCTGCGCCAGCAGGCGCGCCACTGCCAGGTCATGCGTCACCACCACCGCTGCCAGTTGCAGTTCGTCTACCAACTCACGCAACAGGTCCAGCAGACGTGCCTGCACCGACACATCCAGCCCCGTCGTCGGCTCGTCCATGAATACCAGGCGCGGCTGGGTCACCAGGTTGCGCGCGATTTGCAGGCGCTGTTGCATGCCGCCGGAGTAGCTGCCAGGCAAATCATCAACGCGCCCGGTGTCGAGTTCGACGCGCGCCATCCATGACAAGGCCTCGCCGCGCAACAGACCATAGTTGCGCGCACCCAGCGCCATCAGGCGTTCGCCGACATTGGCACCACCCGACACATTCATGCGCAGCCCATCGCGTGCATGTTGCTCGACAAAACCCCAATCGGTGCGGGCCAGCCGGCGCAGCTGGGCCTGCGACATGCTTGCCAGATCCATCAAGCTGTCGTGCTCGCCGGCAAGGTCGGCGCGCACCTCGTAATGGACCGAACCCTCGTCGCAGCCCAGGCGTGCAGCCAACAGGCGCAGCAAGGTGGTCTTGCCGGAGCCGGATTCACCCACGACCGCCAGCACCTCTCCCGGATAGAGGTCAAAACTCACATCGCGACAGGCCCACCGGGGCTGACCCTGATGAACGTAGGCCTTGCCAGCGCTGCGGGCCGACAACAAGACGTCGGGCTTCACGCAAGCTCCTGTTTCACAACTTGCTGGCTACCCACATGGCCGGCCTGGCGCCGCTCTTGGCAATAGTCGCTGTCCGAACACACGAACAGCCGGCTGCCCTGATCGTCGACGATCATCTCGTCGAGATAGCTCTCGGTGGCGCCACAAAGCGCACAGCCGTGCTCCCAACGCTGCACTTCAAACGGATGATCCTCGAAGTCCAGACTGCGCACCGTGGTGTAGGGTGGAACCGCATAGAGACGCTTTTCCCGTCCGGCACCAAACAGCTGCAGGGCCGGGTTCATGTGCATTTTCGGGTTGTCAAACTTTGGGATCGGCGACGGCGACATCAGATAGCGCTCGTTGACCAGCACCGGGTAGTCATAGGCGCGCGAAATCGCACCCAGCTGCGCGATGTCCTCGTACAGCCTGACGTGCATCAAGCCATATTCAGTCAAGGCGTGCATCTTGATGGTCTCGCGCCGGCGCGGCTCCAGGCGTGCCATAGGTTCCGGCATGGGCACCTGGTAAACCAGAATTTGCGATGCAGTCAGAGGCACTTCCGGAATCCGGTGACGGGTCTGGATCACTGTGGCCTGGCGCGTCGCCTCAGTCGTCGCAACACCCGTGGTGCGTTCGAAGAAACGCCGGATATTGACTGCATTGGTGGTGTCGTCCGCGCCTTGATCGATCACCTTGAGCACATCACTTCGGCCAATAATGCTGGCCGTGATTTGCACCCCGCCGGTACCCCAGCCATAGGCGAAAGGCATCTCGCGCGAGCCAAAAGGCACCTGATAACCCGGCACCGCTACTGCCTTGAGCAAGGCGCGCCGGATGCGCTTCTTGGTGCGCTCGTCCAGGAAGGCAAAGTTGTAATGCTGTTCGATCATGCGCTCTCCTGTGAGGCGCGCTCGCGCAACTTGCGCACCAGTTCCAGCTCGGCCTGGAAGTCCACGTAGTGCGGCAGCTTCAAATGCTGCACAAAGCCGGAGGCTTCAACGCTGTCGGCGTGCGAGAGGACAAACTCCTGGTCCTGCGCTGGCGCAACGTGCGGCTCGCCAAGTTCGTCAGCACGCAGCGACCGGTCCACCAATGCCATCGCCATGCTCTTGCGCTCGCCGCCGCCAAAGGCCAGACCATAACCTTGGGTGAACTGAGGTGGCAATTCGCGACTGCCATTGAACTGGTTGATCATCTGGCACTCGGTGACCTCAATGTCGCCAATGTCAATCGCAAAGCCAAGTTCATCCGGCACCAGTTCGACACCGACAAAACCGCGTCGAATCTCCCCGGCAAACGGGTGCGAGCTGGCGTAGCCGCGCTGGGTTGAGTAAGCCATGCCAAGCAGCCAGCCTTCGTCACCACGAGCCAGCGCCTGCAGACGCAGTTCGCGCGTTGCTGGAAACATCAGCGGCTCGCGGGTAAGGTCGCCGGCCGGCTCGTCGTCATCCGGGCTTGGCGTTTCGAGAAGCCCTTCGCGCGCCAGCAATTGATTGATGCGCGGCACCGTCACCGGCGCATCGCCAGGGTCAGCGTCCGCTGGTTGGCTCGCATTCTGTGGATCGTCCGCAGCAGCTGGCGACGTGGCGCTGCTCGTGTCTTCGGCCAGCAGCGCGAAATCGAGCAAGCGTTGGGTGTAGTCGTAGGTAGGCCCCAGCAACTGGCCCCCCGGCACCTCCTTGAAAGCAGCTGAAATGCGCCGCACGAGCTCGATGCGTGCCGTGTCCAGCGGCAGCGCGTAGCCCAGACGCGGCAAAGTGGTGCGGTAAGCGCGCAGCAAGAAGATCGCCTCCATCAGGTCACCGCTGGCTTGCTTGATGGCCAGCGCCGCCAGTTCGGGGTCGTAAAGTGAGCCTTCGCTCATCACACGATCGACCGCCAGCGAGAGCTGCTCACGAATCTGCGCCACCGACAGGGCGGCAATCGTGGTGTCGCCCCGACGTTGCGCTTCCAGCAGACGCCAGGAACTCTCGATCGCGGCGGCGCCGCCTTTGACAGCAACGTACATCTCAGACGCTTTCCACTCGACTGACGCGCGTCGTGCGTGGCAGGCCAAGGACCTGCTCAGCGCAGGTAAAAATGACATCAACGCCCTGCGGGAAGGCCGCATGATTGATTTGCCACTGCGTCCAGAAATCCGCTGGCAGACCTTGCAAGTCAACCTGTTGCTGGTCCTCGATGCCGGGGCCACGCCATTGCAGCGACGGACCGCCTTGCAGGCTGGGCAGTTCGATCAGCAGTGTGCCTGAGAACTCTGGCGACTCGACGCTGCCGGCCGCAAAGTCGGTCAGTGCAGGTGCAGAACCCAGGTCGGTGAGCAAGGCAAAGCTGGCCAGTTCAGGACGAGGCGCCACCGTCGCACCCGTGTGAAAGCGCAACCATAGCTGCAAATCAGGATCTGTGTTCTGCCACCAGACCGGGGTTTCCTCATCACACAGCGTCAGCAACAAACGGGCCATCGCACCGCCAAGCGCCACGCCAGGCAAGGCCGGCGCCAGCGTGCGTACTTGTCCCGGTCGGGCCAGCGCATCGAGCAATGCGCGAAATGCAGACTGTGTCTCATGCACGCCGTCAAGCAGACCGGCTGCCAGCCTTGTTGTGGTACTCATGCGTCACCCCTTACCAAGGTAAAGAACTCAACTTTGGAAGGCGCCACCTCGCGCCGGCGTCTCTCGCAGGCCTGCGCCTGCAGCGTTTGCAGGGGCTCGATCAGCAAGCGTTGCAGGTCGTCGTGCCGCGCCGGGTCTTGCAACAAGGCGTCAAACAGCGCCGCCAGTTCGGAGCGACGCTTGTCGCGTCCCAGCGCATAGGCCACACCCAGCGCTCCGTCAGCCAGCCGCACAGCGCAGCGCACGACACTGGCCTCGCCCAGGTTAAAGGGGCTGCCGGTGCCGCCGACACGTCCACGCAACATCAACATGCCGACTTCCGGCGCGCGAACCTGTTGCCAGGCAGGCAGTTCGCGCACCAGCGCCAGTTTGGCCTCAAGTTCAACCCGAGTCGCGCGCGCCAGCACGCCAAGCCAAGTTTGGCGCGCCGAATTGTCGATCGGCGGAATGTCTTTTGTCATACAGATGTCTAAATCAGTCACTAGAGTTGAGCCCGATCCACTGAACTTTGAATCTGGGCCGCAACAGGTCGCTAGTTCACCGCGACAACATGAAATATTTATGACATTCAGCCACCCTATTTCGAGCGCCCCTGGACGCCGTAGCGGAGTTGCCGTGTGGCGCCAGATTGCCGATACCCTGACATCCGAGATTCGTGATCGCGCTTACGTGGAAACCGGTCGCCTGCCGGGCGAAATTGAACTTTCTGCACGCTTCGCAGTGAACCGCCACACCTTGCGCCAAGCGGTAGCCGCACTGCAAAGCGATGGTCTGGTGCGGATCGAACCCGGCCGAGGCACCTTTGTGCAGCACGAATTGCTGGACTATGCACTCTCAAATCGAACCCGCTACAGCGAAAATCTGTTGCGCCAGGGCTTGTTGCCAAGCCAACAACTGCTGGGCGCACGGGAAATGGCGGCACCCGAGCGCGCCGTCCGGGACCTCAAACTGGAGAAAGGGGAACGGGTGCTGATGGTCGAGCTGCTTGACGAGGCCGACGGCGCGCCTATCGGTCTGGCCACTGCCTATTACCCGGCACGGCGCTTCGACGGACTGCTCGAGATGCTGGCGCAGGGCAAGCGCAGTACCGAAATACTGAAACATTTTGGCGTGCAGGACTATTTGCGTTTGCAAAGCCGCATCACGACACAGATGCCAAGCGAAGAGACGGCACGGCTGCTCAAGCAGCCTGGCAACCGACCACTGCTGTGCGTCGAGTGTGTTGACGTGGATATGCGGGGACAGCCCATCAAGTACGGCGAAACCGTCTTTTGCGGTGACCGCGTGCAACTGATTGTGAACGCCGGAGATGATGCATGACAGCACGCTACGCGATCTATTTTTCGCCTGCAAGACTTTCCCCCTGGTGGACATTTGGCGCGCACTGGCTGGGGCGCGATGAGTGTGACGATGCGGTCCTGGCACAGCCAGTACCGAGCCAGGTCGAACTTGCCGACATGTTCGCCATCACCGCAGAGCCGCGTCGCTATGGCTTTCATGCCACGCTGAAGGCCCCCTTTCACCTGGTCGGCGGCTGTACCGTCGATGATCTGGTGATACGAATGCAGGCGCTGGCCAAGACACTCAAGCCCGTTGATTTGGGCCCCTTGCACGCCGTCATGCTGGAGAACTTTGTAGCGCTGGTGCCGCTCAGGCCTTCGGACCGACTGGCATCGCTGGCGGCAGACTGCGTACTCGGACTCGACGACTTGCGCGCGCCCTTGTCAGCTGGCGAGTTGGCGCGTCGCCTTCGCGTCCCTCTGAACGCCAGAGCGCATGAGTTGCTGTTGCGCTATGGTTACCCATATGTGCTGGAGCTGTTCCGTTTGCACTTCACCCTGAGTGGCCCATTGCCGCAAGAGCTCGCACGCCGTGTCATGCAGGAAATGGCGCGACCGGTGGCCGGCCTGAATGCGACTGCGCCGATGGTGCTGGATCGACTCTGCCTGTTTGTCGAAGCAGCGCCAGGTCAGGCCTTCAAACGACTGACCGATGCAGAGTTGTCAGCGTGAGCGGGCGCCGGCAGATGCTGGATTCAAAGCGCCAATGCACATCGCGCAACCGCTTGCAGTGCCTGATCGACTGATGCCAGTTGAACAACACCTTCAAGCTGCGCGGCCCCTTCCAGTCCAAAAACAGGCTTGCCGAACTGACGTCCCAATGCCACTTCCGAGAGCGTACCGAAGCTGTCTCCGATGGCAACCAGACACAGCGAGGCGCGGGCGATGAGCGCGTTACGCGCTTCGCCAATGCCAGTGGCGATCACGATGCCAACATGGGGATTGGCAAACAAAGGGTCGGCATCCGGCAACAGGCCTATGGTCACACCACCCGCGCCAGCGGCACCGCGGCAGACCGCTTCCATCACGCCGTGCCTGCCACCGCAAATGACAAGAAAGCCCATGTTGGCCAGGCCACGACCGATGTCCTCGGCGACAGACAGTTGTTTGCTGGTTGCATCACGCGGACCAATCACACCGATGGGGACCCGAACCGGAACACCACTTTGACGCTGCAGCCAGGTTGCGGCCGAAATGCCATCGAGCGTCTCGCCGGAAGCTGGTGCCGAGATCTCGATCCAGTTTCGCAGCAGCGGATCAAAGCGGCGACCGCTTGCATCAAACAGCAGGCCTTGTGTGCGGTCGAGTCTAAAGGTGACGTTCATGGCGGCTTCCAAACCACTCTCCGGTTGTCATGATGGCGGCACAAGTTGCCGTAATCATCAGCGCAAGGGCTGCGGCTGCGGGGAAATCTGATCCGGTTTCGGAAATCAGACTGTACAGTTGCAGCGGCAGGATATGAAGCTGCGTGCCAACCAATGCCAGCGCCGTTCCGTAGGCACCAAAGACAACCGCAGCGACCAGGCAGAACGCACCGGCAAGCGGCGCCGCAACCTGTGGCAGCAGCACCTGCCACAAGGCCTGCTTCGGGGTTGCGCCCAGCGACTCAGCCACCACCAGCTGGGTCCGGTCGAAATTGACCAGCACCGGCAGGATGCCCATCACGACGCGCGGGATCAAGTAGTAGGACGATGCAAAAGCCAGTCCCGACGACGTAAAAAGGGCCTTGCCGATCACGGCCGAATCCAGGCCCGCATAAGCCAGCAATTGGGTGAAGAAGCCCGCGCGACCATAGCCGAGAATGAAGCCATAGGCGACGATCAGCCCGGAAAACGTCAGCGGCAAGGCAATCACCAGTGAATAGGCGGTGCGCGATCGCTCCGGTTGGCGCGACAGGTGCAGTGCCACCATGAAACCCACCACCGTCGAGACCGTGGCCGCGACCAGCGTCAGCGTCAAGCTGCCCGCCAGCGATGGCCAGAAGCCGGGCAGCGTGAAGACACGAACGAATGCCAGCGTGCCCTCGCCCAGCGCGTCAACCGCTACCGCCGCCACCGGCAGTACAAAGAAGAACACCAGGAACAGGCCTGCCGGAGCGGCCAACATCAGTTGCGTTCTCGGTCTCATGGCTTCAAATCAGAGTGAGCTACTTCGCCTCTGTGGCAGCAACCCAGCCCTTGTCAACTTCGGCCTTCTTGGCAGCAGCCGCACGCACATCGAGTGGATGAACCTGCGGCGCAGCCGGCAGCTTGTCGGCCACCGAGTCAGGCAACTTGACACCAGGGACGGAAGGCCGGACAAAGCCCTGCGCAAAAATGCCCTGTCCGAAATCGGTCATCATGAAGTTGAGCCAGAGCTTGCCGGCGTTCGGGTTGGGTCCTTTTTCTACCAGGCTGATGGCATAGGGCGCAGCAGCCGACGCTTCTTTGGGTATGACCACGGCAACCGCATCACCAAGGCCGTCAAGGTGCTTGGCTTTGAGGCCATCGTTTTCATAAGAGATCCAGATCGGAATTTCACCCTTGAGAAATTGTGCATAAGGCGTTGTACCCAGCACCCGCAACACGTTGCCGGACTGGTGCAACTTGCCCAGGTAATTCAAGCCGGGCTGGACATTGTTCATGTCGCCGCCGGCGCCAAAGTTCGCTGCAAAGGTCAGCACCTGACCGACGCCGGTCGAGCGTGGGTCGAGGTAGACCACCGAATTCTTGTACTCGGGCTTGAGCAGGTCGGCCCAGGATTGCGGCACGTTCTTCACCAGTTTGGTGTTGACGATGAATGCCACTGTCAGCGTGTGGATCGTGAACCAGCGACCGTCCGGCTCACGAAATACAGCGGGCAACTTGTCGAAGTTGACGGGTTTGAAGGGTGCAACCAGTCCTTTGGCGACGGCATCAACGGCCGACGCCGCAAAATAGTAGGCAGTATCGGCTTGCGGGCGATTCCGGGCCTTGTCCAGAGCAACCACAGTGGCAGCCGATCCGATGTCGTTGTAGACGATTTCCACTTCGGGGTAGCGTTTCTTGAAAGCCGCAAACTCGGCGGCCCAGTTGGCCCAGGTCGGTCCGGTGTCAAAACTGACCACCATGCCTTCTTTCTTCGCCGCCTCGAACAGCGCCTTTTCGCCGGGGTAGAGCTCCGGACTGTCCAACACGGTCTGCGCTGCAAGCCCGGCAACGAACAGGGACGTCAGGGACGCCATAAAAAATCGCTTGGATATCATCGTGAACTCCTTCAGTGGGTGGGTAAAAACTGGATCGCGTCGCGAGGCAAGTGAACGTTGGAGAAAGTTTCGCGCGTGCTGGTGTCGATCTTCAATATGCATTGACCTATGGCGAGCTCCAGCTGTCGACTGGCGCCGAAAAAGCGATCGTGCAAAACAGTGACCGGAAAAATGTTTTCGCCG
Organism: uncultured beta proteobacterium; assembly: GCA_903906695.1. Taxonomy (GTDB): domain Bacteria; phylum Pseudomonadota; class Gammaproteobacteria; order Burkholderiales; family Burkholderiaceae_C; genus Rhodoferax. The sequence goes on from CAIVLG010000053.1 coordinate 8,653, forward strand.
ATCGCGCTGCTGCTTGGTTCCACTCTCTCAGGACGCAGCAGCAGTTGCACCGGGGCACCGATGGGCAGGCGATGCAATGGTGTCATGAGGCAGCCAAGGGGTGAATCGACGACGTCGGGTGCCACCACAGTAGCGTCGATCAGGTTCGCGCGGCCGACAAAGCCAGCCACAAAGGCATCCGCCGGATGATCATAGAGTTCCTGCGGCGGCGCGACCTGTAGCAGCCGCCCATCCCGCAGCACCGCAATGCGGTCAGCCAGCGACAGCGCTTCGTCCTGATCGTGCGTAATCAGCAGCGACGCAATATTCTGCTGCTTTTGTATGCGACGGATCTCGTCACGCATCGCCACACGGGTGGCGGCATCGAGCGCCGACAATGGTTCGTCCAGCAGCAGCGCACGGGGCCCGAAAACCAGCGCCCTGGCCAAGGCGACGCGCTGCTGCTGTCCCCCTGAGAGCTCGGCCGGCAAACGCTCGCCGTAACCGCCCAGGCCCACCATGTCGAGCATGCTGTCAGCACGACGCTTGCGTTCGCCCAAAGCAATGTCACGCACTCGCAGCGGATAAGCGACGTTTTCCCAAACCCGCATATGCGGAAACAGCGCATAGGATTGAAAAACAATGCCGCACTGGCGTGAGCGAACGCTGGTCGTCGTGACATCTTCGCCATCGAGATGAACATGACCGGCTGAACAGGGCAAGAAACCGGCAATGAGTTTGAGCAGCGTTGTCTTGCCGCAGCCACTGGGGCCGATGCAGACGACCAATTCTCCCGGGGCGATGTCAAGCGTGATGTCGAAAACGCCGGCCTTGCCCCCGGGGTAGAGGAAGCTTGCGTGCTCCAGGTGGACCGACGGCTTTTCGTTCATCGCTTAAGACCCGCGTCTGAAATGCGAGTGGTTCCACGGGCTGACAATGCGCCCGTGATGGACGCTGTCAGCGCCAGGATCAGGAGAATCACCGTGGCGGCACAGGCAAACCCGGTGGCACCATAGAACGCCTGAAGCAGCACCACCGGATAGGTCCGATTGAGGAAGCCCGAGATCAGGTTGGAAAACTGGAATTCTCCGATCGACAAAGCCACCACAATGATGAGGCCTGAGAGCACCGAATGCCGCAGCGCCGGCAGCACGATGTGAAAGAAACGCTGCCATGCCGTGCTGCCGAGCGACTCGGCAGCGTCCTCGATCGTGCGCAAACCCAGTCGCTGCATGTCCGCTACCACCGTCTGCAAGAAATACGGTAGCCACAGGACAATATGACCGGCAATCAACAACCAGATGCTGCCAAGCCAGGGCAGCGTATCCGAAGAAAACATCAGGATATAGCCAAACGCCAGCACCAGCGCCGGCAGCGCCACCGGCAACTGGTAAAGCACGCGCGCCGCAGCGCGTAGCTTAGGGTTTTGCGTCCGGAAAACCGCATAAGCCAAAGGCAAGCCGATTGCGACACAGGCCACTGAGGTGGCGACGGCGACCAGCAAACTGGCGGTAAAGGCGCGACGAAAACTTGGATCGGACGCCACCTCGAGATACCACTTTACGGTGAGTCCGGTCGGCACCAGCGTGTTGAGCCACAACTCACCAAACGAGCCCATCAAGAGCAAGGTGATTGGCAATGCCAGATACACCAGATAGGCAGCCGTGACCCAGCGTGGAATCATGGGCGCGATTCTACTGAATTCGGGTGTCGGCTTGGTGAACCGGACGCGGCCACGCGGTGCGCTACCTGGCTAGTCAATGAGGACACCACCTTGGCGAAAACGATAGGGCCCGGCGTAGTCGCCAATGGCACAGGTATGACTGACCAGTCGACCATCGCGCCATAGATGCAGTTGATAGCCGGGCGGTTCCATCACAAAACAATCCGGACCATCAGCACGCAAATCCAGCGCAACCTGATGTGCCGGGCTTGGGCAGGTCGATGCCAACGTGTTTCCAAACCTGCATTGAATGAAGCGGTGAATGTGACCACACAGCAGCCGTTCCACATGGCTGTGCCTGGAAATTATCGATTCGAGCGCTTGCCATCCTTCCAGACCGAGCGCGTCCATGTGGGCAATGCCGGTAGCAAACGGCGGGTGATGCATCGCGATCAGGGTCGCTCTGTTGTCTTCGCTCAGACGCTCATCAAGCCATGCCAGACGCTTTGAGCACAACTTGCCCCTCCCCTCCATCGGCACCGCCGTGTCCAGCGCGATGAGCCGCAGGCCTCCCAGCTCAACGGCGTACTGCAGGAACTCGTCGCATTGCTCAAGATACTCAAAGCCGGGCCCACAAAACGACTCACGCAGGGCGCTGCGTTCGTCGTGGTTGCCCACCACAAAGTACAAAGGCATGCCCAGAGGTGCCAGCAATTCCTTGAGCAGGTCGTACTCGTTACGGCGACCATAGTCCACCGTGTCGCCAGTGACCAGAACGACATCGGGCAAGGGATTCAGGCGCACGATGCTGGCGACACAGGCACTCAGCATCGCGGCAGTGTCAACGATGCCGTAGGCGAGTTTGCCACCGGCCTTGATGTGGAGGTCTGATATTTGGGCAATCAGCATACGAGACCCCGGGTATCGACTTCAAGCCCAATCGAATCGCCCACCGTGAAGCTCTGTTTGGGTGGAAGCTTCAAGACCACTTCCTCAGCACTGTCAAGTCGCACCTGGACCCGGTTGTGGTCGCCGAGGAAGAAGTTGGAGACGACCACGCCGCGCATCGAAGCTTGGGCTGGCGGTACGACGCGAACCTCCTCGGGCCGAAAGCTGTTCTTGCCGACCGTATTCATGGTGCCAATGAAATCGGCCACAAAGCGGTTGGCCGGACGAAAGTAAATGTCTCGCGGCGTGCCGACCTGAGAAATGCGTCCTTTCTCCATCACCGCAATACGGTCTCCCAGGGCCATTGCCTCGGTCTGGTCATGGGTGACGTAGACGGTCGTGATGCCCAGGCTTCTGAGCAGCGCGTTGATGTCAACGCGCAGCGTCTCGCGCAACCTGGCATCCAGCGCTGTCAGTGGCTCGTCAAGCAGCAGGGCCCGCGGACGAGGGGCGATGGCGCGCGCCAGTGCCACGCGCTGCTTCTGGCCGCCGGAGAGCTGGGTAATCTGCCGCTCGGCGAGTGCCTCGATGTGCATCATCTCCAGCATCTCACCCACGCGTTTCTTGCGCTCAACTTCAGGCATCTTGCGGACAAGCAAACCGTAGGCAATGTTTTCTTCGACTGTCATGTTGGGAAACAGCGCATAGCTTTGAAAGACCATGCCAATGTTGCGCTTCTCAATCGGAAGCGCAGTGACGTCTTCATCGTTGAACAGCACCCGACCGGAGTCAGGTGCATCCAGGCCCGCAATCAGGCGCAAGGTTGTCGTCTTGCCGCAGCCGGAAGGGCCAAGCAGCACAAGCGTCTCGCCAGACTCGATGCGCAAGTCGGTCGGCTCCAGCACGACCTGCTGTTTGTAGCTCTTGCTGCAAGCCTGCACCAGGATGCGCACGCCATGGTTCGAGTTCATTTGGAAACCTTTCGACCGCCGGCAAGTTGCAGCGCTATCAGCAGCGGGACAATCATCATGAAGAAAACAATCGTGTAGGCGCTGCCGACTTCAATGCGCAGCGACGCATAGGCATCGGCAAGTCCGACCGGCAGGGTCTGGGTCAGCGGCGTGTGCAGCAACAATGTCATGTTGAATTCACCGATTGACAGCGTCAGCACCATCAGAGACCCGGCGATGATGCCGGAGCGGCAGTTGGGCAGGACGATGCCGGTGAAGCGTTGCAGAAAAGTAGCGCCAAGGCTGCGCGCACCTTCTTCAAGTGAATGCATATCCACCGAAAGCAGAACTGCCAGCACCGAGCGAACCATGAACGGCAGGGTAAAGAGGATGTGGCCGACAAGAATGAAGGTCCAGTGCGTGCGGAAGTTGCCCACGGCACCGTAGGTCACAATCAGCGCCAACGCCGTTGCCAGACCGGGCAGGGCCACCGGCAGCATCAGCAATTCCTCGATAGTCCGGGCCATCTTTCCCTGGACGCGTGACAGCACGTAGGCTGCCGGCACGCCCAGCACCAGCGTACTGACCAGACAGGCCAGGGCGATGCCCAGGGAGCGCCACAGGCTGTCCTGGTAACTCTCCCAGACCTTGAAGACCCATTGCAATGTCAGGCCGCTAGAGAGCCCCACGAACTGGTTTTTGGTCAAACCGGTCAGTACGGACAGGACGACGGGCACGATCAGGAATCCAGCCACGACGAAGGTGAAAGCGAGCAGCGACCAGAACACCGGCGTGCGACGGGCCTTGGCGATTCTTGTCATGCTGCTGCGGCGACAGCGTTGCCCGTCAAACTGCGGGCAAAGGCCAGTGCCGACCAGGTCAGCAGGCCCAGAACGAAGGACAGTGCTGCGGCCATGGCGATGTTGGCCTGCAGCGTGAATTCCGTGTAGATGACCATCGGCAGCACGTCGATCTTGGTTGCCAGGGTGAATGCCGTGCCAAACGCGCCCATGGAGGTCGCAAAGCAGATCGCGCCGGCCGCAAGAAGGGCCGGCTTGAGCCCGGGTATCAGCACGTCAAGCAGCACGCGCCAGTTCGAGGCTCCGAGGGACCGCGCTGCTTCGACAAGCTGCGGGTCGAGCTTCTCGGCGGCGGCGATGACGGTCAGTATGGTGCGCGGGATGGAGAAGTAGATGTAGCCGATAAAGAGACCAACCATCGAGTAGGCAAAGACCAGTCGTTCGCCAAACAACGCGTTGCTGATGTTGGGTATCAGACCTTGGCGACCTCCCAGCATGATGACCATGAAGCCAATGACAACACCGGGAAATGCCAGAGGCAGTGTCAAGAATGCAGTGAGGACCTGTCGCCCGGCAAATTCGTGACGCGCCAGAAAGACACCCGCAATGCCCGAAATAATGAGCGTCGTCACGGTGACGACGACGGACAAAGCGACCGTAGAAACCATGCTGCGCCAGTAACGTGGCTCCACGAAGGCGGACACGTAGGCGGACCAACCCATTTCGCCACTGCCGCCAATGACGAAGAGTTTGGCCAGAGGAATGGCAAAGAACGTGAAAAACATGACCGCGACTGGCAGCGTCAAGCCGATCAGCCAGGCGCGGTCTGTCTTCATCAGCCTACTTCTTTTTGGTAACGGCTGCCGATGGCCTTGGACGCGTCGGCCAGTTTCTGCACATCAATCGCCTTGGCGCGTTGATAGTCAGCATCTGGCAGGAAGCGCTTCTTCATGTCGTCCGACATCGCCTTGGCAAAGACCGGGCGCAGATAGGCGTTGGCCCAGTGGCGCTGGCCCTCGTCCGACAGCACAAAGTCAAGAATGCGTTTGCCCTGCTCGGGGTTGGGACCGTTCTTGACCAAACCCATGACATAGGGAAGCTGCTGCGTGCCTTCCTGCGGAATAACGAACACCGTGGGTGCCTGATCGGTGTACTGGCCACGGTAGGCGTTGAAGTCGTAGTCGAGCAGGATCGGGATTTCGCCCGACAGGACCCGCGCATACGCGGTCTGCGTCGGAACAATGGGGTTGTTCGACTGCAGTTGCTTGAAGTATTTGATGCCGGCGTCCAGGTTGTCGTAGCTGCCACCCAAGGCAAGGTTGACGGCAATCACGCCAACCTGGCCGACCGCAGCGCTGCCCGGGTTGAGGTAGCCCACCAGACCCTTGTACTCTGGCTTGAGCAAGTCGGCCCAACTACGCGGCACCGGCTTGCCGCCCAAGGCCTGCGTGTTGACGAAGAAACCAAGCGTACCGGAGTGAATCGCGAACCAGTAGCCTTCGGCATCCTTAAGAGACGCCGGAATCTCGGCAAAGCCCTTGGGCATGTAGGCCTCGATCACGCCGGCTGCCTTGGCTTGCGGACCAACCTGGCCACCCAGATAGACCACATCGGCCACCGGCTTTGCCTTCTCGGCGATCAGCGCTGCCAGCGATTGGCCGGAGTTCTTGTTGTCCGGCGGTACCTGAATATTCAGGCGTTGCCCGACCATGCGCAGCATGCCTCCCCAGTCGGCCCATTCCGGTGGGCAGTTGTAGCAAATCGCCCGGGACGACTGGGCCAATGCCGGAAAGGCTGCGGTCGTACCTGCCAGAACAGCAGTAGACAAGAGTTCGCGTCGGTTCATCATTGAAGTTTCCTTGTGAAGTTGAAGGGAAAATCGAGACTAGCACTGGACTATTTCAAATAGGTTGGTGCGTGAAATTTTTCTTTCAGGTACTGCCCGTTGGCGAGCAGCGCGTCGGCGTCATCCCGGAAGGCGGCGTCGGCTATTTTGTCGAGTTGGCTCTTCAGAAATTGCAGTTGTTCAATCAGCAAATCCTTGGCAGTCTTGCCTTGCTGCACCGGGTGCAAATTGGCGAAGGCGCTAGGCAGGCGCAGGTAACCGGCCACCGTCTGCGGCAGGTCTCGGGCAATAGCGCCAATCACGGTCTGAATCTGGTCCGGTGGCAGCATCGGGCTGCCATTGGCGCCGGTCAGTCGCGGCAGCAAAGAATCCAGCACTTTGGGGATGCCACTGAGCACTGTCAGGGCTTCCTCCGGCAATTGCTTGCGCGTCTGCGTGATGAGTTGCTGCACGCCTTCGGTCAGGCGCTGGCCATCGTAATGCTGGTAGATATCGAGATCGATCAAGTCCTGACTGGGCACCAGCAACACGCCGGCAATGTAAAGTCCCAGGCAGATCGGCAACCACCATTGATCAATGAAGCCGGTCAAATAGGCGATAACACCCAGCAGACCCAGACAGCATCCGGCAATATTACGGCTGCTGTAAAGGTACAACAGGGCTGAATTGGCACGCGTCATTGGTAGCCCCGGATTTCCTTGAACACCAGCGACAGCGGTGTCCTGGTGGCATTGAAGACACGACCACCGGTCAGCCGCGCCAGCGACTCCAACTGGTCGGCGCGCGCCTCGCCAAACTGGATGGCAAAAATGCGAATGCGTTTGTCACTCTCGGGAAGACTGTTGTACCAGGCTTCAAATTGAGCGCCGTCCAGGCCTTGGTTGTTTTCACCATCGGTCAGCAGCACCACCGAGTAAAAGCGCTCCGGTTCGCGCGCACGCCGGCTGAGCGATTGCAGATAGGCCGTCCGGGTCGCCGTAAAGATGGCAGTGCCGCCTTCGGCGCGCAGGGCAGCCACATAGTCGCGAATGCGCTTTTCAGCGGCGTCACGCCGTTCTTTGGTCAAGCTCAGAACCACCGCCGGGCGCACGGAGTCATCGAATGCAGTCAGGCTGATGGTCTCACGATCGCGCAGACGTGCAAAGCGCCCTGAGAGCGACGTGTCCAGCCCGGTCAAACCGAGCAAGGCAGCCTTCATTTGCTCCATGCGCGGCCCGTTCATGGAACCCGATATGTCCAGCACAAAACTGGAATCCGCCGGTCGGCGAATTTCATTGTCAAACGCCTGCAGCACGGCGTCGATCACCGACAGCTTGGCGGGAAACGGCAGTTCAATCAGGCTGGCCGGGTACAACTTGGGGTCAAACACCACTTCAGCGGCAACCGGCTTGCGAAAGGTCTGCCGTGTCATCGGCGCCTGAAACGCCGGCGAACGGACATAGGCCAGCAGTTGATCGTAGTCAGCGCGCCTGGCGTTGTTGAGCAACATCAGCGGATAGTCGGCCGTGATGATGCCTTCTCTTGGGAAGATCAGCGTCAGCGGTTCGCTCAGCTTGCCGCCGGCGTTCAGGGCGTGCAGGGTCGAGGCGTAGTTGATCATGCCGTCGATGCGCGTCTGCTCGTTGACATAGGCCTCTGCCAGCCAGCCCGAGGAGCCGGCGGTGAGAGTTTGCGCCTTGAAGAAAGCGCCCAGCTGGCGCGCGTCGATGTCCGCGACTTCCAGCGCGTCGCCCTTGGCCGCCAGCGCCGCCGCCAAGCCGATCAGGCCGGAGAATCCGGTGTTGCTGGCGCTCGGGCTGGTCATGCCAAAGCTGAAGCGGCCTTTTTCTGCCGCCTGTGCAATGTCTTTCCAGGTCACATCGGCGATGCTGTTGCCCGCCGCATCGGCCCAGCCCAAGCTCTGCGCCTTGCTGCGCTTGAGTCCCAGCACCACCGGCGTCAGCATGGTGCGCTCGCTGGCCAAAACCCGTTCCTTGACGCCTGGAGTCAACATGGCATAGCGGTTGCTGGCCAGCCAGGCAGCGTCAAATTGCTCGCCAGCCTGGATTCTCTCTACTGCGTCCAGCGTGCCGGCGTAGGTGAATCGCAGGTGCAGTCCGGTGGCTTTTTCCAGCGCCGGCAACAGCGGCTCCAGATCCCTGACCTCGGAGCCGGCGAGTATGCTGAACTGCTTGGCGTTGGCAGCGGCGCCGTCCGCCGCTGCTTTGGGGTCGTCCCGGCTACAGGCAAGCAGCGTGCCAAGCAGCAGCGCAGCAGCCAAGCCCAGCATAGGCAGCGCTTTGAAGCGGGGTTTCATGTTGTCGTCCCGCGTCAAAGGGCCACCGGCCCGCTGACCGATGAGCGCTGGGCGTCGGATTGCGTCAGCGCCTGGCGCGCTTTTTCCCCACGCGACCGGTCCAGGTACTGCTCGGCGCGCTGCACTTGGGTCTTCATCATCTCGTTGTTGTGGCCCATGGTCTCAATCGCTTTGGAACGGAAGGTGTCCATCGCATCCATGGCCTTGAAGGTGGCATCGAATGTCTCTTTCAGACGCTCCACTCCGATCACCGGATTGCTGGAAAACTCGCCAACGCGATCCACATGCTGGCCCAATTGCTTGCTGCTTTCGGCAAGCAGGTTGTCAATCGTGCCCGAGACGCCCTTGAGCATTTCCATCACCTTGATCTGATTGCCAGTTGCACGTGCCACGGTCTGCGCCACTGCCAGCGCGCTCATCCCTGTGGTGGCAATGCGATCACAGCCGTTCATCATCTCACGTGCCGTCTTCTTCAACTCACCCAGCGACAGGTAGCCGTTGACCGACACGGCCAACTGAGTGTAGAGGTCACTGAGATTCTGGCGCGCGTAAAACAGCACCTCCTGTTCCAGTGCGCGGGCGCGCTCCGGGTCACTGGCCTTGAGCGACTGCACCTGCGTTGCCAGACGCACATCAAGCTGTTCGCAAAAGCGGATCGCAGCTTTCAGCCGCACCATGGATTCCCACAGTTTGCTGCGGGTAGCCTCCACTTCGACCGAATCGCGGTGCATGTCATCGCGCGCCGCATAAAGTTGCTCCATGGTTTTTTGCAACTGGCTGCCGGCCGTCTGGTACTTGCGAAAGTAGCTCTGCAGCTTGTTACCCATCGGGATAAAGCCCAGTATCTTTTTTTGCGTCAGCAGGTCCCCTTCCTTGCCTGGGTTGAGCTCGTCCAACTGGCTGCGCAGATCCGCTATCGCCTTGTAGGCAGCAGAGTCCTCCATGCCAACAAAATTGCGATCCATGAAGCGCCCCGTCATCAGCGACGCAGCGCTGGAGACCTCTTCCTTGCCAAGGCGAAACGCCGAATCCATGCGCGACTTGAAGGCATCGCTATTCATGTCTTCATTCATCAGCCTGGCAATGAATGCTTCGACTTGCGTGTCAACCTGCGCTGCTGTTTCGCTCGACAGGGGAACTGCATCCTTGGCCTGCGGCTCTGCCACGAGGTTGAGCGCTTCAGGTGGCGTCAGCACCAATGTCGCAGCCACCGGGGCGGCGACTGCATTTGGGTAGGAAGCTGGTGACGGGTTCATGGGAACATCTCCTTGTGCGAGTAGGTTCATTGGGTGTATTTCTTTTCGATCTCTGCAATCATGTGCTCCAGCACTTCGAACGAAGGTGGATCGATGACATCGACCAGTACTGCCGGTACCGGCCATTTCTTGTCGGCGATGGCTTTCAGGAAAGGCGCTTGCGCATTGGTGCGAAAACCATACTCCACCGCCAGAGCCTGCAGTTCAGGATCGCTTTCCAGCAATTGACCCAGTTTGACGCCACGCGCCGAAATGCCGACAAAGACGTGTTTTGTGAACAGCGTTGGCTTGGGGTAGATGAGCACCATGCTGGGGTTCGGTTTGCCCGCCTGGCGGCCCAGGTATTCGAGAAATTGCGACTCGTAAATCATGACCATCGGGGCCTTGCCCATGCCCATCGACACATAGTCCTCAAACGGCCCGGCGCTGGAACTTTCCTGAAACCCCTGCTTCAGAAATATGCTGCTCATCAGTGGCAACACTTTTTGCAGTTCGGCCTCAGACTGCACCACATTGTTGCCGTTGGCCACGTAGCTCGCCAGCGCCAGGTACATGGCGCCGGAGTTGGATCGGCGCACGTCGGTACTGGAGATCAGCACGCTCTTGCTCACCGCGTAGGCCGTATTGTCCTTCAGGTCTTTCCAGCGCACGCCCTTGTCCATCAGTTCGACGAAGCGCGGCATATCCACCAGGTAGTAGTTGTCAGCTTCCTTCTTCACCAGGCCTTCGCGTTCCAGCGTGGGCAGCAACTGCGTCCAGGAAGCCAGCACCATGGGCGTGAAAAACGGCGTAAACACCTGCTGTGCCTTGATGTTTTGCTGGATCTTCAAGGCTGCGGGAGCACCTGCAGGGTGGGCAAAGTCAAAGCTCTTGAGATCGGTGCGTTGCGCAATGGCACGCGAACCGACTTTCTCGAACTGAACATTCAGGCCGTTCTTGCGCAATATCGCCTGCAGCCGCGGGTCGTTGAAGAAGCCTTCTTTTTCGGAGCCAATCAGACCGCGCACGGTTTCCATCTTTTCAGCATCGAGTCTGGCGCTTTCGATCGACGTTTTCTGGCTGTAGGAGCGGTAGCCGGCGACGCCTATGCCCAGCAGCAACAAAATGGCAAGAACAGGACCCAACAGACGTTTCATATCCAACTTTCATCCGGGGACAGAGCCGGCTCGCTGCGCGGAACTGCGGTCTGCCCCGCAGGTTCTCATATTATCGATTTTCGAATCCGTGCCGAGATCACATCGATGACAGTCACGGTGACGATGATGATGATCATCACGGCGCAGGTTTCGGCATATTGAAAAGCACGGATGATTTCCCACAGGATGACGCCGATGCCGCCGGCGCCAACCATGCCGACGACCGAGGCGGAGCGCACATTGGATTCAAAGCGATAGAGCGAAAAGGAAATCCACAGGGGCAGGACTTGCGGTATGACGCCATAAACAATCTCCTCCAGAGCGCTGGCGCCGGTGGCGCGGATCCCTTCCACCGGCTGCGCATCGATCGATTCGACGGCTTCTGAAAACAACTTCGCCAGGACACCCGTAGTGTGAACAAACAACGCCAGCACACCGGCAAATGGCCCGAGCCCGACCGCCACGATGAACAGCATCGCAAAGACCATCTCGTTGATGGCACGCGCGGCGTCCATCAGGCGTCGCACCGGCTGATGCACCCAAACCGGCGTGATGTTCACCGCCGACAGCAGCCCCAGGGGCACCGCGAACACGACCGCCAGCGCGGTTCCCCAGAGCGCGATTTCCAGCGTGACGAGCATTTCGGACAGATAGAGCCGCCAATCGCCAAACTTGGGCGGAAAGAAATCGGCTGCGTAGGTGGCCATGTTGCGTGCGTCCCGAAACAAGTCCAGGGGGCGCATATCGGCGCCCTGCCAGGAGCCTGCCAGCAGCGCCAGCAGCAGGCCCCAAGCCAACAAGCCGGTCAAGCTGGTGCGCTCTGCCACCAGTGGTTGGGCCGGCGCAACTGAGGAGGCGCCAGACGTGGCCACTTTCAGACGACCAACCGGCTTATTTGGTGGCAGCCAGCGCGGCCAGTTGTTTGTCGATGTCGGCCAATTTGGCCTGCTTTTCGTCGGCGGCCATGGCGACATCGGATTCAAATTTGTTGCGCGTCTTAAACAGTTCGAGCTGTCGAATCGGAATCAACTGGCTATTGCTCGATGGCTTGAAGCCCGACAGCTTGTTGAGCTTGACGAGATTTTCTTTTTCTTGCGGGCTGGTCTTGCCATAGGAATAGAAGAAGTCACGCACCTTGGCTTTGCTGGCCTCCGGCAAATCCTTGCGAATCACCAGCGGGTCCATCGGGATCAGCGGTGAGGTCCAGATGATGCGGATTTCATTGAACTTCTCGGGCAGCCTTTCCTTGAGCTTGTCCAGGTTCTCGCTGTTGTTGGTGGCGACATCGACCTGCTTGTTGGCGACGGCCAGTGCATTGGCTTCGTGGTTCGCGCCGCGTGAAAGTTTGAAAAAGGTCTTGGCGTCAATCTTGTTTTGCGCAAACACATAGTAGCTCGGCACCAAAAAGCCCGACGTGGAGTTCGGGTCACCGTTGCCGAAAGACAGGTTCTTGCCGTTTTTCAACATGTCGTCGAGCGTCTTGATCGGGCTGTCCTTGTGTACGATCAGGTGCGAGTAATAGCCCTGCGTGCCGTCGGCGTTGACCATCTGTGCAAACACTTCACCGCTGGCGCGATCGACCGCCTCCATCGCCGACTTGTTGCCGAACCAGGCGACCTGGACCTTGTTGAAACGCATGCCTTCTATGATGCCGGCGTAATCCGAAGCAAAGAAAGCGTTGACTTTCATGCCGGTCTTTTTGGCCATATCGTCCAGCACAGGTTGCCAGTCGGATTTCAGGTTCTGTGACGATTCGGTTGAAATGATGCCGAAATTGAGTTCCTTCAATTCCTGGGCGGCAGCCGGGTTAAAAGCAATCAGCGCCGCGCCGGTCAGGCTGACGAGTAGTTTCTTGATCATGGGAAGTTCCTTCAATATGATTCAGACAGTTGACAATAGAAATTGCGGGTCATGCCACGCGGGCCATGGCTGTTGCGCCGCTGAGGGGTGCTGGCCAGACCAGATGGGGCAGCGCGGGTTTGCGCTCCTGCAGGCTGGAGATGTGATCGCCCAGCGACAGAATATCGTCGGCGTCAGCACCGTAAAGTTCACGCAGCAGGGCCGGTGTCAATGCCGCCGAGGGGCCATCGTAGACCACGCGTCCCTGGTGCAGCGCAATGGTGCGGGCACAGTACTTGATGGCGACATTGACCTGGTGCAGCGACACCAACACTGTGCATTGATCCTCCTGATTGACACTTGCCAAAATGTCCATCACCTTGCGCGACGATTCGGGATCAAGCGAGGCGATCGGCTCATCCGCAAGGATCACCTTGGCGCCTTGCACCAGGGCACGCGCAATGGCAGCCCGTTGCTGCTGCCCCCCCGACAGGGTCGAGGCGCGTTGCGCCGCGCACTCCTCGATGCCAACACGTCTGAGGGCACTGATGCCGCACGCCAGTTCGGAGGAAGTAAACCAGCGCATCAGGCTGCGCCACAGCGGCACCCGATGCAATGTTCCTGCCAGCACATTGACGATCACGGGCAGTCGGTCCACCAGATTGAACTGCTGAAAGACAAAGCCGATACCGGCCCGGGTCTGGCGGATGTGTGTGGCGATCTTGCCGCCTTGCTGCACGGTACGGCCATGAACCTGAATCAGGCTCTGACCCGAGGCATCGCCTGCCAGCAATCCTGCCAAATGTCGCAGCAGGGTCGATTTGCCAGAGCCGGAGGCGCCGATCAGCGCCACCATCTCGCCGGCGGCTATCGTCAGATTGATCTCCTGCAGAGCCTTGCGGCCACCCGGGAAAGTCTTGTTCAGTGCACTGATGCTGATGGCAGGGACCATGCGGACTCCAATTCGAAGTGCCTACCGTAACCAAGCAATATGTCAACGGGATGTCAGTCAAACCGCAGTCATCGCAGCGAGGAACGTCACGTCTTTGCAATACCATTGGGCCCGTTGCTGCCAAACCAGCCCAACCATTCGAAAGTAGTGCGCAATGAAGCTATCCAGAACCCTTCACCTGCTAGGCCTGGGCTTGGTCACACCGATTTTTCTGCTGGCGTTGCCGGCGCAGGCCGCTTCGCCGGAAACCAGCACCGATCTGCCCTTGGCCACCGGCCAGCACATCACGCCAACCTTCATCAGCGGCGCTGCTCAACAATTGTTGAACCCGGGCCTTCCTGCCTATCCCAATTTTGTCGCCGGCGAGGCGGTGCGCTCGCAAATGAGTCCCGATAGCACGACCCTGGCGATCCTGTGCGCCGGCCAAAACTCGCTTTACGCGGCAGACGGTTTGGTCGATGCCGCGAACTCGACGCAGTACATCTTCATCTACAACGTGGCCGGCGCCAACCAAACCTCGCCCCGACTGACTCAGGTGATCCAGCAAAGAAACGCCCACGTCGGCCTGGCCTTCGCGCCCGATGGCAACACGCTGTACGCCGCGGGCGGAGTCGATGACGCGGTCTACGTGTACACCAGGAAGGCCGGCACCTGGGTGCCAGCAAAGCCGATTGCGCTGAACCACGGCGGTAAAGGCCTCGGCGTCAGGGTTCAACCCAACGCCAGCGGCATCGGCCTGTCCGCCAACGGCCAGACGCTGATCGTCGCCAACAACTACAACGACTCGATCAGCGTGATCGATACCGCCAGCGGCGCGCTCCGCTACGAGCACGATCTGCGCCCTTTCTATGTGAACAACGAGGGCTCCAGCGGGGGTGTTGGCGGCACCTATCCATTCGCGGTTGCGGTCAAGGGCAATGACACGGTCTATGTGTCATCGGCGCGTGACCGCGAGATCGTGGTGGTGGACATCTCCTCGACCACGGCGGGCCGTCTGGTCAGCCGCATCAAGGTCGATGGCAATCCGCTGGGCATGGTGCTTGACTCCGCACAAGCCAGGCTTTACGTGGCCCAGGACAACGCCGACCAGGTGGCCGTCGTCGACACATCGAACAACCAGGTCGTCGCCAGGATTGACGCGCGCGCACCAGCCGGTATGCTGCCAGGGCCGAAGTACACCGGCGCAGCGACTTTTGCGGTCACGCTGTCCCCCGACGGCAACACGCTTTACGCGGTCAACGCCGGCGCCAACTCGATCGCCGTGATCCCGCTCAAGGGCACCCACGCCAACACCGTCAGCGGCCTGCTTCCGACCGCCTATGAACCGCACGACATCCGCTTCAGTGGCGATGGCAGCTGGATGTACATCATCAACGGCAAGAACGCCACCGGCCCGAATCCCGGCCACCTGTCAAGCCAGACGGCGCGCCTGACGGGGACGAGTTATCCGGGCGGAAACACGGCGGCCAGCAATGGCGCGAAAGCATCGAACCAGTACCAGTTCCAGCTCGAGCGTGCGTCGCTGGTCAGTGCGCCAGTGCCCACAGCTGCCGAACTGCCGGCCCTGACGGCAAAGGTTGCGCAGAACAATTTCTATTCCGCCCCACGCGACCCCAATGACCTCGCTGTGATGAACTTTCTGCGTGAACACATCAGGCACATCATCTATATCGTCAAGGAGAACCGCACCTATGACCAGGTTCTGGGCGATCTGGGCAACGGCGCCAATGGCGATCCGGCGCTTACCCAGTTTGGCAAACTTGTGACGCCTAACTTTCACCGTCTGGCGGCCCAATTCGTCACGCTAGACAACTTCATGGACCCGGGCGATGGCAGCATGGACGGCTGGTCCTGGGTGATGCAGGGGCGTGTCACCAATACCGAAGCCATCACGCAGCAAATCAACTACGCCGCCGTCAACCGGGGCCTGTCCTACGAGTCGGAAGGGACCAACCGGAACGTGCCGGTGAACTTCGCCACGACCGCCCTGCGCGATGCGGCCGCTGGAGTGGCAGGCACTACCATGTACAGCGAGGCGAGCGCCAGTCTGCCTGGTGGCACCGACAACCTGCTGGCCGGAATCGGCAATCACGCCTCGACTGATGCTCCTTTCGGCATCCAGAACGGCTACATCTTCAACGCGGTACTGCAGGCCGGCGGCAGCGTGCGCAACTACGGTTTCCTGGTGAACAACATTGGCAGTATCGGCAGCAGCGCCGCGCCCCTGTCCGATCCGTTCGCCGCCGGCGTCATTCAGGTCGCCTCGCTTGAACCCGCGCTGACTCCTTTGACGGACGTCTATTTTCGCGGCTACGATCAGAACTACCCGGACCTTTGGCGCTACAACGAATGGAAGCGCGAATTCGACCAGTTCGTCGTCGATGGCAAGCTGCCCAGTCTGTCGCTGGTGCGCCTGAGTCATGACCACATGGGCAGCTTCGGTACCGCGCTGGCCGGCGTCAACACGCCCGAGGCGCAGCAGGCCGACAACGATCTGGCGGTCGGCCGTCTGGTCGAGGCGGTCTCGCACAGCCCGTATGCCGCCGACACGCTGCTGATCGTGATCGAGGACGACGTGCAGGACGGTCCCGACCACGTCGACTCGCATCGCGCCCCGGCTTATGTGGTCGGTCCCTACGTGAAGCAGGGTGAGGTTGTCAGCACACGTTACAACCAGGTCAGCGTGCTGCGCACCATCGAGGATATTCTGGGCACGCAACACATCAACCTGAACACCGCCTTCCAGCGCCCGATGACCGATCTGTTCGATATCAAATCGTCGGGTGTCTGGTCATACAGTGCCATCGCTTCGACCGTTCTGAAGACGACGACACTGAATCTGGCACAGGGACAAACCAGCGTGGCGTTCGCCAAGGGGCCGAACATCAAGCCTCGACATAGCGCAGCCTATTGGGACCGGGTCATGGCCGGCTTCGACTTCTCGCAGGCCGATCAGGTGCCGACGGCACAATTCAACAAGTTGCTCTGGACCGGCCTGAAGGGCCGAAAGCCCTACCCCGCGCTGCAGGGTCAGCTGGCGAGTGGTTCAGATGACTGACGAGCTGGCTATTCATGGCAACTACTTGAGTTAAATCAAAGGTTATCAAAATATGGGGACAAGATATCATGAGCTCATGGTTAATACTGTTGACCTGAACGAGGAAACTTCCATGCCCAGACCCCTTAACAATCTGAAGACATTGCTGGCCGATCTGCGCTCGCGCTATGGTGAGGACGATGATCTGGTGCTGCAACTCAAAAATGAACTGAATACGATCGAGGCGCTTCGACCCAAGCAACTGTCCCTTTCCATTCCCTACCGTCAATTCATCAAGAGCGGCACCAACCAACGGACCGACGCAAGATTCGCAGCGCACACCGGCAGCACCCTGCGCAGCCCATGAAGCCTTTGGTGGCGGGTCTCGGTTCACAGGAGATAGAACTCAAACTGGCGCTGCCAACGTCTGATCCGTCGACGCTGAAACGGCGGCTGGGGCGGCTTCCTGTGTTGGCGCGCCGCAAGGGCACAGCGCTGCAACTGCACAACATTTACTTCGACACTCCCGAGTTGTTGTTGCGCAGCCAACGCGTCGCCCTGAGACTGCGCCGGGTCGGCGACTCGGAGAAGCCGCAGTGGCTGCAGACCCTCAAGACAAGCGCCCAGGGCAATTCGGCACTGAGCCTGCGCGGCGAGTGGGAGATGCCGGTCGCCAACGCAAGCCTGTCAGCGGCCGCCTTGCAGGACACGCCGTGGCGACGCATCGACACACAGGGCACGCTGTTTCAAGCACTGGCCCCGATCTTCGAGACAAACTTCGAGAGAACGCTCTGGCTGCTGCGAAGGCGCGATGGCAGCGTGCTTGAACTGGCGCTGGATGTCGGGCACATCGTGACCGGTGGCAAGAGCACGCCGATCTGTGAACTGGAACTGGAACTCAAAGCAGGACAACCAGCCGCCTTGTTCGAGCTTGCGCTACAGATCGCCGACAGCATTGCGCTGCTTCCGGCTGCAAGCAGCAAGGCGGAACGCGGCTACGCTCTGGCCGCTGGCGCCATCAACAGCGCTTTGCATGCCCGGCCTCAGCCATTGCCGCCCAGAATACCGCTGCCTGCCATTGCGCAGCGGGTGCTGCGCGAGACCTTCTCCCAGTTCACCACCAACCTCAACACACTGCTGGTTTCGGACGATGCTGAGGTGGTGCACCAGGCCCGCGTCGGTTGGCGCCGCTTCAAGAGCGCAAGTCGATTCTTCAGGCCGGTGCTGGCAGCCGAAGCCTTACCGTCCTGGCAGCCCCTGCAGACCCTGCTGACCTGTCTGGGCAGATTGCGAGATCTGGACGTCGCGCGCAGTGAGACCTTGCCGCCGCTTGCGCCAGCATTCATCGAGCAAGACACGCACCGCGCGGATCTTTGGCAGGGCATGACGCTGGCCCTGGAGCAGACCGCCGATCTGCAACGCAAAGCGATACGCTACGCACTTCAGGAAGCCAGCGTCGGCGCCTGCCTGCTGAAGACCACCCAGTGGTTGGAAAGCCTGACCGATCCGGACTCCGCTCAAGCACCTGTGCTTAAAGCAAAACCATCCCCACGCCGCTGGACGCGCTCGCGCATCAAGCGCCTGCGCCAACAGCTGAAGCTGGCAAGCAGGAATATCGATCAGCCTGAACAGAAACATCGTGTCCGGATTCTTGCCAAGAGACTGCGCTACAACGTGGAGGCCCTGCAAAGCCTGTTGCCAGGGAATCAGGCGCAGCGCTGGCAGCAACAAGCCAGCGACGTGCAGACCCAGCTCGGCATGATGCGCGATGCGATGCGCTCGGCGACCCTGGTTGCGGAGCTGGAACTCGACCGCGGGCTGGCGGAATTCGTGCGCGGCTTCGCAGCGGCGCAGCAGACCTTGCGCTGACCGCGCCCGGGCACAGATCCGGGGCCGCCACGGCGAGTCATCGCTGTGTCTGTCGTCAAACTGTCACCTTCTGCCAGTAAATTAAGACCTGTTGGTGCCGGGGCGAAACCATCTCCGGCGAACAGAGCATCAGTGTGTTTTGACGTAATGCGACCAACGCCAAAAGGAAACATGGTGCAGATCCCTATTGTTCGATCAGCGTTCGCTCCGGAGCAGGCCGTTCCGTGAATACGTTGAGCCTGGATTTTCACTATCAGCCGCGCGACCCATCGCGACAGCTCAAGGGCCTGCTGATCGTGATTGCATTGCACACCTTGCTGGTCTACGCACTGGTGTCAGGAATGGCGCGCAAGGGACTGAACCTGATCAAGAAGCCGCTGGAAGCCGTGGTCATTCAAGAAGTCATATTGCCGCCACCACCACCGCCGCCACCGAAGGAGCTTAGGCCGCTACCAGACCTGCCCCCTCGGGCCAATACCTTGCCACTGCCTGTTCCGCAGGATGTGCCGCCACCGCCAGCGGCCAGCAGCATCGAAATGGCACAGCGCGAAACCGCCACGCCCAGGCCGACGCCGCAAGTTCTGGCCCTGCCAGAACCGGTGGCAGCAGTGCCCAACGTCAAGGCGCAGGCAGCCTCGATGGAAGCCGAATATGCTGGCATGCTGCGTGCCATGCTCAATTCAAGCAAGCGTTACCCGACTGGTCGTGCCGCCAGCCAGCAACGCCCGCAGGGCAAGGTCAAAGTGTGGTTCACACTGGCTCGCACTGGCGCCTTGCAGGATGTGGGAATTCTGGAATCATCGAACTCGAATCTGCTCGATGACGCTGCGCTGGCCACGGTGCGCCGAGGCAGCTATCCCCCGTTTCCGGCCAACACCTGGGTCGACCAGGAGTCGCACAAGTTCAGCGCCGAGATTGAATTCAACCCACCAAGCGCCTGAGCCACCCGTTTTCATCAAATCACTTTGTTTAATTGTTCTTTAACCCTTTGTTCGGAATGTTGACCGCATGAAAAACTTCAAACTCACCCCCATTGCCATCTTGACCAGCGCCCTTTGCGGCGCGTCACCGCTCTGGGCGCAACAGACCACCCCGACCGACGTTGGCCGCATTTCTGTTGATGGCCTGCCCGGCGGCACCAACACCGGCCTGATGGTGCAGGAAGACACCCCCAAGGCACGCAGCTCCGTGTCCCGCACGCACCTTGATA
>CAIVLG010000054.1 GCA_903906695.1 uncultured beta proteobacterium
CTGCGCGTGGCCTGCAAAGCGGCGACACGGTGCGCGTCTTCAACCCGCGCGGTGTCTATCGCTGCAAGCTCAAGGTCTCCAGTCGGGCCCGCCTCGGCGTGGTCAACGGACTCGGTGTCTGGTGGCGCAAATTGGGGCTCGATGGCAGCAACGTCAATCAGCTCACCAGCCAGGCCCTGACCGACCTGGGTCGAGCACCGACCTTTTACGATTGCCTGGTGCAGGTCGAGGCAGACCGCAGGGGATGACGCCGCAAGACTTCATCGCCAAATGGGGCGCACCGAACGGCGTGCCGGGGCCGGCCTACGCACTCAACGAAGAGCAAGGCGCACAAAGCCATTTTCTGGATTTGTGCGAGCTGCTCTGGGCCTGGACCGCGAGTCCGATCTGGTGACCGGTCCGCACAACGTGCTGGGCATCGAGCTCAATGAATACGCCGCCGAGTTGGCACGCGTCACAGTCTGGATTGGTGAGCTGCAGTGGCGCCTGGCACACGGCTACGAGTTCAAGACCAACCCCGTGCTGGAGCCGCTGGATCACATCGAGTGCCGCGATGCGCTGCTCGTCCGATTTGAACCCGGGGCGCGGGAGGCGCGGACGCCGGAGCCTCATACGCTTCGCTTTTTGAAATCGGCTCCGACATCCGCACCGCCCGCACCCCTGAGCGCTTCAGGAACGAATGTAGAAGCTACGCAGGAAAGCGGGGTCAGATCCGAATTCAGGCGTGATGCGTCGCCGAAGACTGCCACTATGGTTCGAAATTCGGCTCTGACCCCGGTTTCCGGTGCCACCAGCGAAATACAAGTAGCCGGAGCCAACTGGCCCAGAGCCAACGTCACCATCGGCAACACACCGTTTTTGGGAGACAAGATGATGCGCTCGGAGCTTGGCGGCAGCTACACCGACATGCCTCGACGATGGTGTGGTAAATGGACAATTGATTTTGGTACAGGCATGACGGAGGGTGACGCAGCGCTGTTCGAAATGCCGTTTGAGTACGCCACCAGGCACATCAAAAGTATCAGAGCAACAAACCGCGAAGCGCAACGTGCCAAGAACTGGTGGCGTCACGGTCGTCCTCGGCCTGAATTGCGTAGCAAGCTTGTTGGCACTACTCGCTACATCGCCACGGTCGAAACAGCCAAGCACCGCTTCTTTGTCTTCTTTCCTGTCAGCGTGGCACCCGAGCACAGCCTGATCGTGATCCCCCGCGCCGACGACAAGACCTTCGGTCTGTTGTCAAGCCGCATGCACGTCCTCTGAGCCTTGGCTCGAGGCGGACGCATGGGTAAAGGCAATTATCCACGCTACAACTCCCTGGCCGCGTTCGAGCCTTTCCCCTTCCCCACCGGCTTGTCGCCCGCCGACACGGCGCATCAGCAGACGGAGCAGGTCGAAGGCGGCGCACTGATTCCGGCATTGGTGCCATGCGCAGATGGATTGCGGATCGAGTCCGCAATGACAACTCAAGGCACGGCATTGGGCGTGCGCGATGACCAACCGCGCGAGGCGGGGGTGGGGCAGGTGTCGGGGGCGATTTCAAAAAGCGAAGCGTATGAGCCCCCGGC
>CAIVLG010000055.1 GCA_903906695.1 uncultured beta proteobacterium
ACCTGTTCGCTCACAACGGTCATCTGCCAGGCATCTCGCAAAACCACCAGTTTTCACTGGACCGTTTCAACCCGGTGGGCGAAACCGACTCTGAGCACGCCTATTGCGCACTTATGGAGCGCATGAAAGTCCTTTGGCAAAACCCATCTGCATCGCCTTCGATTGAAGAGCGACTGGCTCTGGTTGCAGCCTACGCGGCAGACCTGCGCCAACTCGGTCCGGCAAATTTTCTCTACGCCGACGGCGAAGTTCTGTTTGCTCACGGTCATCGACGAATCCTGGCGACCACTGGCCGACGGGGAAATTGTGGCTGTGTCTTTGGGCCGAGTCGTGGACGGTCGTCAACCCAGCCATTGAGAAACGTGCCGCCCGCCCACAGGGAGTGTTCGCCGTGCGTGAGTTTTCTGCGGAGCTATAGTGACCGCCAACTCAATTGTTTGGATATTGATAGGGAGATCTCAATTTCATGACGATGAATGAAGTCTATGAAACGATAGAACCCAAGCGCACGGAAATCGACACCCTGCAGGGCCCAACCATGATCGAGTTTGGCAGTCCGACGTGCGGACACTGTGTTGCGGCTCAACCGCTTTTGGCCTTGGCTCTTGCCGATCATCCGCGCCTGCGCCATATCAAAATTGCCGATGGCAGCGGCAGGCTTCTGGGGCGTTCATTCAAGGTGAAGCTTTGGCCTACTTTGGTGTTTCTTAGCAATGGCCGGGAAGTCGCTCGCTTGATTCGACCTGAAGACGCCACCGATATCCACAGAGCCCTTGCACAGTTTGACATTGCCAAATGATGGTCTTGCAGTTGCCTGCGATTCCCTCAGCCTGCAGCGTTTTCTGCATGTCATGCAGGACCGTGGCGGCAAGAGCGCCGGTGCAACCCGAGTATCCCTGGGACTGGCCAGCAACTTCGCTGATGGGGAGCGTTTTGTGAATTTTGCAACGCGTAGTGTCGGGCATCGGCGCCATCGTCGATTTTGAAAAGTCCGGTTTTCTATCCATCACGCCGTGAAGGAAGAAATTTGACTTGCCGTCACAATTCGCAACGAATCTTTACCGCGCCTTGATTGAATTTCGATTCAATCGAAGTATCGTAAGAACACGATTTCTTCATCGATTGCAAAAATGAACTCACCTTCAAATCACGAACTCGCTACAGCCGTTCCAGCTCTCGTCGGCAAAGTCTACGAATCCGCACCTCCGAATTTGCGCCTCAGAATGTTGGAGCACTTGATGCAGCCACTGGGCGTGCTGTCGCTTGTGGCGATCGCCAACGGCATTTTTGCGAAGATCCGGTTTCGTAGCAGTTGGCCCGACCTGCAGGTTCGGATTGAAGATGTCACCTCGGTGCAAGTGAGTGACGTGATCGCCTTGGCCGAGCGGGCGCAACAAGTGAGCATTGAGGGAATCGACGGGCTGGCTCGGCTGATTGCTGCATCACCTGTTGTGGCCAGTTCGGCAGCAGCAGCCTTGCTGGTGACTATGCTGATGCGACATAGCAAGGAGCGCCGTTCTGACGATCGCGCATAACGCAGACCTGTTCCGCTACTTGTTCAGCGGATTGTTTGTGTGTAAATGAAAAGGGCCAAGTTTGGCGGCAAGCGTTGCCACCGATAGTGCGCCTACATGGGTATCGATCAAATGCCCGCTCGCATCGTAAAACAGGGAAATGGGCAAGGCCGTCGACCCGATGGCGTGGCCGAGTTCGTTTCCTGAATCAAGCAGGACATTGTCAAGTTTCAATTGCGAAGCATTCAAGTAGCGCAGTATCTTGGCCTCGCCTTCGCCTTGGTTGACAAAGACAAAAGTCACGTCCGTTTCGCGCTGTTGTGCCTCTGCCAGCACGGGCATTTCGCGTCGGCACGGCGGGCACCAGGTGGCCCAAAGATTGACCACCATGGGTTTTCCTTTGGCGACAGACACCAGATTTGATGTTTGCCCTGCGAGCGTCTTCAATTCAACCGTCGGCAACGCCGACTGCCCACTCACACCAAGCATGCCTGGCGCCCCCGACATCGCATAGGCAAGAGCACCGGCAATCAGCCCCATACTCAGCGGACGGCGCAGCTCAGGGCGCTTTGAGCCGCGCCAGATGGCCACCGCGATCGCAGCGACCACGCCTGCCCAGGGCGTGAAGCCACCGTCACGAATGTCGAAAACAGACCATGGTGCAGCGCGATACTGGTCAAACCAGATTGCGACAAAGACGATGCGTGCCATCAGCATCGCCGCCAGCAGCATATCCATCAAAACGTTGGCTATGCCGATCCGATGACGTCGTCCGACCATGTGACCTACGATGGCAGCGATCAGGATCGAAACAAGCAACAGAAAGTGGCTGACTTGAATAGCCACGGGACCCAGATTGATGCTCAAACGCCGCCACCCTGAGCCGACGCGGCGGGCGCACTGCCGGGTCCTGGCTCGGGTACCAGCAACGTTCCATTGAGCAAGCCTCTTAGGGTTCCCAGCAGCAGCATGGTCACCAGCAGAGAAGTCAGGCCCAGCATCAGCATGGCCAACATACCGAACCAGTTCGTCGCGTTTTCAGACAGGCGCAGCGTCAGGGCCGTCAAAGAGGCCAGCGGGAACGATAGCGCCCAAAAAGTCACAGAAAAGGAGGTAGAGCGCAAACGCTTGAGCATGCTGGCCGACCAGAACAGGAAAAACATTGCAACGCCCCAAGCCATCCAGGAGACAGAAATCGGCGCGCCGAGTTGCAGGGCAGACAGTCCAATGACCGAAGGCGGGGCCACTGTAATGAAAGTGGCCGGCAACAAACGCTCTGGCCACATGCCGTGTTGCCCCAACCTGACGAATATCAGTGTCAAGACAACGAGCCAAAAGAAAAGACCCACACCAAATTGCGCAGCTGCCCATTCGGAAAAACCCAGCCGCACTCCCGCAAGCGGCACCACCACGTTACCCACCACCGCAATCAATAACGCTGGCGTGATACCGGTCCAGAAAGAGATGGTGGGCTTGCCGCCGTCGCCGGTATTCAACCAGCGCGAGAGGACCCAAACAGTGACCAGAACCTGCGATGCAGAACCGAACATCCAGGTGACCCGGGCAAGCGCCGAGTTGCCACTCAAAGCGTATGCGACTGTCGCAAGAAGAATGAGCGAAACCGGGAACGCTGCTACGAATACGTGGCGCACCGGATGTTGCAGATCTTCGATAAATGCCTGAGGATGGCGAAGCTTTCGCAGCAGTGAAAGACCAACAAGCAGGGCCATCACCAGGGCAGCACCCATCCCCAGTACCCAGGCCACAGCTTGGGCGCTATCGCCAGCATAGGGAACAGCGCGCACCCAGGCCAGTGTCAGGCCGGATAGACCCATGACCACCGAAAACCAGCCCGGGGCCAGGAACTTGAGAGGGGTTGCGTGGTGTGAAGCCATGACATTTCTTATTGGTTATTTCAAGCGAGCACCGGTTGAATCGAACACCTGCACGGTAATGGGAATGCCCTGACCCACACTCTGGGTCACAGTGCAGAACGCTTCGAATTGGGACAGAACACGGTCGAGGTGTTCCAGTTGTGCAGCCGGCACACCCAACGCGAGTGTGGCCGTCATCTCCAGCACGCGCATTCGGGCATCGGCGTTTCGTCCGACACTGGCTTGCACGCTGCAACGGATCGGCTCCGGTGTCTGCTTGAACTTGCGCAAGGCAAAGAGCAGAGAGTCACTCAGACAGTTTCCGACAGCAGCGCACAGGAGCTGAACCGGGGATGGTCCTTGGCCCGTTTCCAGCGGTGCCGGTTCGTCGCCCGTGAGAACCGGTATGCCCGCACCAAAGTTGATATCGAAGCGGTAGTCTTGCTGCTGCGTCAGTTCAACGGTAATGGATTTTTCGCTCATGAAATGCTCCTGTTGCTCTACTTCTTGTCCAGCCGCATGATGCCAAGCATCTTCATGATGTACTTTTCATAGATCGGTTCCGAGGTGCCGTTCTTCATCTTGTACATGAAATACTTCTCGTACGCGATCTTGGCCAGGTGCACCCATTTGCCCTTCTTGAACCAGTTGACGTTGCGTGGTGGAATCTGGGGCAGGGCAACGAAGGCGGCACCCGTATTGCCCATGTCGGCAAGACAAATCGCATTCCAGGTTCCTTTGGAATCGGCAGGCTTGCCCTCCAGATCGGCTTCGATGTTGTGCACGATGGCGGTGACCATGGTTTCGATCATGTAGCCTGTCTTGGGCGCACCGGTGGCTACCGGTGTCACCTCGACCGGTGGAATCGCAACGCAGACGCCAGCGGCGAAGATGTTGCGGTATTTTTTGCTGCGCTGATATTCGTCTATCAGGACAAAGCCGCGCGGATTGCAAAGCCCTTCAACGGCCGCCACGGCATCGACGCCTTTGAAAGCCGGTAGCATCATGCTGAATTTGAAGGGCAATTCGTGCTCTTTCTTGACCTGTCCGTTGTCGTCGAGTTCCGTGACAAACATCTTGCCCTCTTCAACGCGAGTCACTTTGGCATTGGTGATCCACTTTACGTCGTTATTGCGGAACTCGCTCTCCAACATCGACTTTGAATCCCCAACGCCACCCAGGCCCATGTGACCGATGTAGGGCTCGCTGGTGACGAAAGTAATTGGAACGTTCTTGCGCTTCTTGCGCCGCTTGAGGTCGGTGTTGAGAATAAATGTAAATTCGTAGGCCGGACCAAAACACGATGCACCCGGCATGGCGCCGACCACCACCGGTCCCGGATTTTCCAGAAACTTCTGATAGTCGCCCCACGCTTTCTCGGCATGATTCACGGTGCAGATCGAATGCGTATGCGCGTCGGGACCGCTGCCGGGAACTTCCTCGAATGACAGTTTGGGTCCTGTCGTGATAACCAGGTAATCGTAGGACAGTCGGCTACCATCTTGCAGTTCCAGAGCACTGCCGCCGGCGTCGATCTTCTGCACGCGCTGAGCGACAAAATCAATGCCCTTCTTCTGAAGGTAAGGCTTGATCGGAAAGGTGATGGTTTCACGCTCTCTCCAGCCGACCGCGAGCCATGGGTTGGATGGTACAAACTGAAAGTAGTCGATTGCGTTCACGACCGTGATGCGGTGCGACGTTCCGATCTTCTCGCGAAGCTCGTAAGCGGTTGGCATGCCGCCGATGCCGGCGCCAAGAATAACGATATGTGCCATGTTTGTCTCCTGGTATTGATTGAATTTGGAGCAGCTTACGGCTGGCGGATTCAGCGCCGCAGCAGCGCGTTGACGACTTCGAGCCTGGGCTGGTTCAGGTCGCCGACCAGGGCATGCAGTCGCAATTGATTGAGCAACAGATCGATGCGCGCCTGCAACAGTGTCAGTTCAGCGCCGCTGGCATCGTTCTCGGCTTGCAGCAAATCCAGCGTGGTGCGATCGCCCACCTGTCGCCCGAGACGCGTGGCGTCCAGTCTTGCCAGGCTGGCCTTGCGCGCTTCGCTCAGGGCAGTCAGGCGGCTGCTGCCGGTCTGCAGTGCCAGCCAGGCGCTGCGGGTTTGCTGACTGATTTGCTGGCGGGCGCGTTCAAGCTCGCCGCTGGCCTTGTCTTGAAGGCGCAATGCCTCTTCCTGCTTGGCGCTGCGATAACCGCCGGTATACAAAGGGACGTTCAGTTGCAGACCGATCATCTGCTGGCTGGCAGTGTTGCTGGCCGAGCCGAAATTACCGCTCCCATTGAGCTGATCGCGACCCGCTTGCGCCACCAGATCGAGCGTCGCCGCCCCCGCCGCACTGTATTTGGCAAGCTCCTGTTCGGTGGCGCGCAGATTGGCCATCTGCATTCGCAACATCGGATTCTTTTCCATGGCATCGGTGAGCCAATGCGCCAGGGGCGGCAGGTTTGGAGGGACGACGTCGTCGTTCGAGGTCAACATCCGTACCGACGGACTGGCAACGCCGGTTGCATCGGCCAGCGCATTCAATGTCAAAGCAAGTTCGTCCTGCGTGCCAAGAACCTGAGCTTGCAGTGCATGCGCCCGAGCCGAGGCCTCGTAAGTGTCGGTGACGGGTTTGTCACCCAGCGCGAAACGGTCTTTCGCTTCCGTCAGGGCCAGCTCTACTGCCTTTTGTTGAGCGCGCAACAAAGCCAGCTTGTTGTCCGCCAGCACCGCGTTGAAATAGCGTTGCGCAGTTTGCAGCATCAGATCCTGCTGCGCCGCCTGCCACTCCAACTCCGCCGTCTCGGCTGAAATCTCAAGCTGTCGCCCTTGTGCCTTGAGCTGCGGGTTGATCAAAGGCTGGCGCGCACTCAGGGCCCAGCGGCTTGAGTTGCCGTTGTTGACCGAAGTGGCAAAACCCACGCCGTCGGACTGACCAAAGCCCGGTGCCGAAAAATGCGCACCCGTCATTTCGGTCTCGCTGCTCATGCGCCCCGCTGTGGCGCTGAGCACCACCCCAGGTCGCCACAGCGATGCGGCCTGCTCTCTGCGTGTTTCTCCCGCCTGTCGTGAGGCTTTCGAAATCGCCGCTTGCGGGTCGTGCTGGAGCGTGGCTTGCCAGGCTTCCAGCAGGTCCATGGCATGGGCCGAGACAGAGCCGATCAGTAGGGCGCCGGCAATGAGTTGCTTGAAAAGTTTCTTCACTATGGCGATCCCTAAAGATTGGATTGAATCCAGCGCTGCAGGTCAGATGCCGACATCGCGCCCGAGACGCGCGCCTTTTCCTTGCCGTGCTCGAACACGATCAGTGTCGGAATGCTGCGAATCGAATAACGTGCGCTTGCCAAGGGACAGGCGTCGCTGTCGACCTTGACGAAGCGTACCTTGGGCATCTGACGCGCGGCGATGACGAATTGCGGTCCCATCATCTTGCACGGACCGCACCACTCCGCCCAAAAATCCACGACCACCGGCAGCTCCGTGCCGTCAAGGAAAGCGGGCAGGGTCTGGTCATTCATCTCGGAAGGCTCGGCCGCCATGATGTCCTTGCCACAGCGACCGCAAGCCAGCTCATGACCCAACTTTTCAAGCGGGACGCGGTTCTTGACGCCGCATTTTGGACAGACCAGAAGCATGTCGACTCCCTTGATCAGTTGCCTTGACGCAAACCCAGCTTGCTCATGATGGTTTCCATCAGGCACCATTTGGTGATGCCACTTTGCAGCAGGTTGACGCCGACAAACGCAGTGAACGCGAGCCACCATGGGCTCATGAAGATCGGGCTGCCGGGTATGCCCAGGGCCAGCGACAGAAGGATGAAAGTGCCTGCGACGACACGAACGGCTTGCCAGGTTGTCATGGTTTATTTCCTTAAAAAGTGAATGGATGGAGAAATTAAATGGATAAGCGAGAAGGCCTGAAAGTCAGTCGGCGACGACCTGATCCAGGTGACCGCGGTAAGCAACGTAATAGAGCGTCGGGATCACAACCAGCGTCAGCATGGTCGAGACAAAGATGCCGAAGATCAGCGAAATCGCAAGCCCGTTGAAGATCGGGTCATCCAGAATGAAGAACGCGCCCAGCATGGCGGCCAGACCGGTCAACATGATGGGCTGGGCGCGGGTAATGGCCGAATGCACGATGGCGCTCTTGAACGGCACACCCTCTCGCACCTGCAGCCGGATGAAGTCCACCAGCAAGATGGAGTTGCGCACGATGATGCCGGCCAGTGCGATCATGCCGATCATGCTGGTGGCTGTGTACTGCGCACCGAGCAAGGCGTGGCCCGGCATCACGCCGATGATCGTCAAGGGAATGGGCGCCATGATGATCAGCGGGATCAGGTAGGAGCCGAACTGCGCCACCACCAACAGGTAGATCAGAATCAGGCCGACCGCATAGGCAGCACCCATGTCGCGGAACGTTTCGTAGGTGATCTGCCACTCGCCGTCCCACTTGAGCGCGTAGTCCCGCGTGGCGTCTTCCGGCGCGCGGATGAAGTATTCGACGATCGGGCCACCCCCGGGCGTTTGCAGCTTGGCGATTTCGCTGCGCATCTGGAACATGCCGTAGAGCGGGCTGTCGATCTTTCCGGCCATGTCGCCGACGACGAAGTTCACTGGCAACAGATCTTTGTGATAGACCGGCTGCTCGCGTACAGTGTCGCTTTCGGTGACGAGTTCATTGATGCGCACCAGCTTGCCGGATGCGCTGCGAACGCCCAGTTGCAAAAGCCCCTCGAGGTTCCCCTGGCTTTCTTCAGGGAGTTGCAGCATGACGGGCGCCGGGTATCGGCTGGCATCGTGCATATAGGTGGCCGCCTCGCCCGCCAGACCCGCGCGCAGCGTGGTCACGATCGCTTGTTGCGGCACACCCAGCATGGCGGCTTTGCGTCGATCCACCAGAAGCAGTTTGCGCGGTGCGGCGCTTATGCTGCTGTCATCCACATCGACGATATCGGGTGTTTTTTCAAAGACAGCTCGCACTGCCTTGGCGACGCTGAGCCGGCCAGAGGCTTCGGGGCCGTAGATCTCGGCCACCAAGGGCGACAGCACGGGTGGTCCGGGCGGAACTTCCACCACTTTGACATTGGCACCCATCTTCAGACCGATCTTTTGCAGGGCAGGGCGAAGGCGTGTGGCGATCGCGTGGCTTTGATCGGCACGGTGATGCTTGTCAACCAAATTGACCTGAATGTCACCGACGTCGCCGCCCGCGCGCAGATAGTACTGGCGCACGAGGCCGTTGAAGTTGATTGGAGCCGCCGTTCCGGCATACGCCTGGTAGTCGGTCACTTCGGGCACCGTGGAAAGGTAGCCACCCAGTTCGCGCAGCACGGCCGCCGTTTTTTCAACCGGTGTGCCGGCCGGCATGTCCACGATGACCTGAAACTCGGACTTGTTGTCCAGCGGCAGCATCTTGAGCAGAACCAGACCGGTGGCCGGCAAGGCGACGGAGATGACGATCAGCAGCGCAATGCCGAGCCCCAGAAAGCCGCGATTGCGCTTGCCACTATGGTCGTCCAGCAAGGGCTTGAAGACACGCTGAAACAGGGGCCCCAGCTTGCCGCTGAGACCCTTAGGTGCATGAACATGCTGATGGGACGCAGTGTGTTCCTTCATCCACAGCCGCGCCAGCCAGGGCGTGACCATGAAGGCAATCGCCAGCGACAGCAGCATGCCCATGCTGGCATTGATCGGGATCGGGCTCATATACGGTCCCATCAAACCCGAAACAAAGGCCATGGGAAGGAGTGCTGCGATCACTGTGAAGGTGGCCAGGATGGTCGGGCCACCGACCTCGTCGACAGCGCCGGGAATGATTTCAGCCAGCGTCTTGCCCGGGTGATGCTGCTGATGGCGGTGGATGTTCTCGACCACGACGATAGCGTCATCGACCAGAATGCCGATCGAAAAGATCAGGGCAAACAGCGAAACGCGGTTGAGCGTGAAGCCCCAGGCCCAGGAGGCAAAGAGTGTGACCATCAGCGTGAGAATCACTGCCGTTCCGACGATAGCGGCTTCGCGCCGACCCAGCGTCAAAAATACCAGCGCCACCACCGAGGCGGTTGCAAACAGCAGCTTCTGAATCAGCTTTTGTGCTTTGTCATTGGCGGTGGCGCCGTAGTTTCGGGTCTCGGCGACCTGCACCGCTTCGGGAATCACAGTGTTGCGGAGCTGCTCCACCCGGTGCATCACGGCATTGGCGACATCGATTGCGTTCTCGCCCGGCTTCTTGGTCACTGTCAGGGTCACTGCAGGATACTCTGCGCCGCCGTCTTTCTGGGACTGTCCGTACCAGGCATAGCGCGTGCTTGGCAAGGGGCCATCCTGAATATCGGCGACATCCTTCATGAAAACCGGCTTGCCGTTTTGCACGCCCACGACCAGCTCCGCCACTTCACGCGCCTGCTCCAGGAAGGGGCCGGATTCAATCGCCACCAAACGGTTGCCGGCGATCAGCTCACCAACCGGCAAGCCCAGATTGGCCGATTGCAAGGCATTGCGCATGTCGCTGACCGTGATTGAGCTGCCTGCCATGCGTGCCGGGTCGATGCGAACCATGACGGCACTGCCCGGACCGCCGATGGTCTGCACCTCGCGCGTGCCATTGACACGTTTGATTTCCGCCTCGATGCTGTGGGCGACGCGTTCGAGTTCAAGCGGATTTGCCGTCGGGCTTTTGCTGTAGAGCGTCAAGCTCACAATCGGCACGTCGTCTATGCCTTTGGGTTTGATGATGGGTTCGAGCACACCGAGGCCGCGTGGCAGCCAATCGGCGTTGGAGCGCAGGGTATCGTGCAGACGAACCAGCGCTTCAGTGCGCGGCACGCCAACCTTGAACTGCACCGTGATGATCGCCATGCCCGGGCGCGAGACCGACATGACGTGTTCGGTGCCTGCCATTTGCGACAGCACCTGTTCGGCCGGCGTCGCGACCATCTGCTCGACATCCGCTACCGCCGCTCCAGGAAACGGAATCAGCACATTGGCCATCGTGACGTTGATCTGCGGCTCCTCCTCGCGCGGCGTGACCAGCACGGCAAACGCGCCCAGCAGCAGTGCCAGCAGCGCCAGCAGCGGTGTGATGTGCGCGCCCTGGAACAGCGCGGCGGTGCGTCCTGAAATTCCCATTTTGCTTGGACTGGACATTTCAGCGCGCCTTTGCCGCTGCTTGCGGATCAGCAGCGATTCTCTCGCCCTTCTCAACACCACTCAGGACTTCGACGCGGTCGCCCTGCGCCCGGCCCAGGCGGACCTGCCGCAGCGCCGGTCGTCCCTTGTCGTTCACGACGTAGACGCCGGTCATCTCGGCACGTCGAACCACGGAACTGGTCGGCACATACAGGCGCTCGGTGGCCGCAGTGCTCGGGGTTGCTGCGCTTGCTGCGATCCAGACGCGGGCAAACATGCCCGGCGTGACGCTCTTCAGGCTGTCTGGCAGTGACACCCGGATCTGCGCCGTATGTGTAGCGGAATCGACCACCGGCAACAGCGTGACTGAGGTCGGCGTCATTGGTCCCTGCGCTGGCACGAGACCCGGGATTTCAAACTGAATCGTGCCGGCAGCCGCACCCGTTTGCGTTTGGGGAGGCACAGCGGCGGAGATGCGTAGTGCCGTCGGGTCGTACATGACAATGAGCGGGTGGCCCGGCATGGCCATGTCGCCCAGCGTCACCGGCACCTCGCTGACGATGCCGGCGTACGGTGCGTTGATGACAAAAAATCGCGATTGGGTTTGAGCAGCATCGGATTGCGCCTGCAGTGCTTTCATCTGCGCCTGGGCCGCCTGCGACTGGGCCAGTGTCCGGTCCAGCGCGGCCTGGCTGATGTACTGCTTCTGGAACAATTGTTTTTGCCGTTCGTATTCCTTCGAAGTCAGGTTCACCTCGGCACGTGCAGCTTCAACCTGGGCCACGCTCGCCGCCGCATTCTGAGTGGCGGCGCGGGCATCGATGCGCAACAATTCCTGCCCTGCTCGCACCCGGTCGCCGGCCTTGACGCTCAGGGCAACAATGGCGCCGGGCACTTGCGCCGAGAGCGTGGATTGCCTGACCGCTTCGACGACGCCGTCAAAACTAAGACGATCGGCGGCGGCAGAGCCCGAGGTCTGAACGGCCACCGTGGCAAGCGCAGCAGCATCAGCTGCCCATGCCGCTGGGACGGCTGAAAGTCCGGACACCAGCAACACGGTCAACAGAGGGGTTTTCAACATCCGTTACTCCTGAGCCACCGGAAATCGGGTGGCGAAAAAAATTTACTTAAATAATTGACTAATTGCGTAATTAGTTGAATAATACATCAATAAATTCCACCTGACAAGTGGTGGCGCTGTTTTGATATGTTGAACTGTGAGTTATTGAAGGAAACCCAAGCCATGGAAAACCTACCCCCGGACGCCCTGCTGGAGGTTGCGGCCTATTTTCAGGCGCTGTCGGAGCCGACACGCTTGCGAATTCTCAACTTCTTGCGGGATGGTGAGCGTAATGTCGGTGAACTGGCCCAGTTGTGCGGATCCACAGCTGCGAACGTCTCACGCCACCTGGCGCTGCTGACCAAGCACGGGCTGGTTGAACGGGATAGCCGGGGTACCAGCGTCTACTACTGCATTGCAGACGACTCGATTTACGCTCTGTGTGATTTGGTCTGCGGCAACATTTCCCGACAGATGGAGCAGATTACAAAGAGGCGAAAGGCTTTTGCGCGAGTGGCTTGAGACCACCAGGCCGATTCGAATCAGACCGTCATGATTTTTGAAAATTGAGGATAGCGCGTGAGCAACGAAGCAACCGACCCCCGAAAGATCATCCCGATCGTTCCGGCACAGGCCAGTGGGGAACTGATCTCCCTGTACGCCTCGCACCAAAGAATCTACCCGCGCAGCACCAGTGGAGTATTCAGCAGCTGGCGCTGGGCGATGGTCTGGCTGA
>CAIVLG010000056.1 GCA_903906695.1 uncultured beta proteobacterium
AAGAAATGGTGATGCCAGGCGACAACGTCTCGATCACTGTGAAGCTGATCAACCCGATCGCGATGGAAGAAGGCCTGCGCTTTGCCATCCGTGAGGGCGGCAAGACCGTTGGTGCCGGTGTCGTGGCTAAGATTTTTGCTTGAGGAATCACCATGGCTACCAAACAAAAAATTCGCATTCGCTTGAAAGCGTTCGATTACAAACTCATCGACCAGTCGGCCGCGGAGATTGTGGATACCGCCAAACGTACCGGTGCCATTGTGAGGGGCCCGGTGCCCTTGCCGACACGGATGAAGCGTTTCGACATTCTGCGCTCGCCGCACGTCAACAAGACCAGTCGTGATCAGTTCGAAATCCGCACGCATCAGCGCTTGATGGACATTGTCGATCCGACAGACAAGACGGTCGATGCGCTGATGAAACTTGATTTGCCTGCGGGCGTGGATGTCGAGATCAAACTGCAGTAATCAGCCAGGAGGCTGTAGACAGAGCGGTGCTCGGCAGAATTTTGCTTGGCCCAGCTTGTCTGGCGGGTAAGTTCAGGATACAATAACAGGCTCTGTTGGGTTTGCCAAGCATTTTCAGCAGAGTTTTATCAACAGTCTCTCACGAAAAACGCTGTAGCCAATTGAAGTTGCAGTGGTGGGAGTTACGGAGAAAATAATGAGTCTGAGCAACTCCTTAGGGTTGTTGGGCCGCAAGGTGGGCATGATGCGCCTGTTTACCGACGAGGGGGACGCTATCCCTGTCACGGTAGTGGATGTATCAAACAACCGCGTGACTCAAGTCAAAACCCAAGAGAACGACGGCTATGTTGCCTTGCAGGTAACATTTGGTACACGCAAAGCTTCGCGCGTCAGCAAGCCTGCCGCCGGCCATCTCGCAAAAGCCGGTGTCGAAGCCGGCGAAATCATTCAAGAATTCCGTTTGACAGCTGACGTCGCTTCGCAATACAAAGCAGGTGCGACGGTGGCCGTGACCGCAGTGTTTGCAGTGGGTCAGAAAGTGGACGTGCAGGGCACCACCGTCGGCAAGGGCTTTGCTGGAACGATCAAACGCCATCACATGAGTTCACAACGTGCGTCGCACGGCAACAGCCGTTCGCACAATGTGCCTGGTTCGATTGGCATGGCACAGGATCCGGGTCGCGTGTTTCCTGGCAAACGCATGACTGGCCATCTGGGTGACGATACGGTGACCACCCAAAACCTCGACGTGATTCGGATCGATGAAGCGCGGGGGCTCTTGATGATCAAGGGTGCTGTTCCTGGTTCGGCGGGTGGTTTTGTGACGGTTCGGCCGGCTGTCAAAGCAAGAAATAGCGAAACGAAAGGAGCGAACTGATGCAGCTCGAGCTCCTTAATGACCAAGGTCAGGCCACTTCAAAATTTGAAGCGCCTGAAACCGTTTTCGGTCGTGCCTATAACGAAGATCTGGTGCACCAGGTTGTAGTGGCTTTCCAGGCCAATGCCCGTCAGGGTACGCGTGCCCAGAAAGACCGTGAACAGGTACACCACTCGACCAAGAAGCCGTTCAAGCAAAAGGGAACCGGGCGTGCCCGCGCCGGCATGACATCGTCGCCCTTGTGGCGTGGCGGCGGCAGGATCTTTCCGAACATGCCGGACGAAAACTTCGCCCAGAAGATCAACAAGAAGATGTACCGTGCAGGCATGGCATCGATCTTGTCGCAACTGGCCCGAGAAGGTCGTCTGGCAGTTGTTGAGTCAATCAAGGTGGACTCTCCCAAGACCAAGTCCTTGGCAGCCAAATTCAAGGCCATGAATCTGGAATCTGTATTGGTAATCGCCGATGAAGTTGACGAAAACCTGTACCTTGCTTCCCGCAATCTGGTGAATGTGCTGGTGGTTGAGCCACGGTATGCCGATCCACTGTCTCTGGTTCACTATCGCAAGGTGCTGGTTACCAAGGCCGCGATGGATCAACTCAAGGAGATGTTCGCATGAGTCACGGTCCAAATACAAGCAAGTTTGAAGAAGGTCGACTGATGCAGGTTCTGGTCGCTCCGATCGTGTCCGAGAAGGCCACGATGGTGGGTGAGAAGAGCAATGCCGTGACTTTCAAGGTGCTGCAGGATGCCACCAAATACGAAATCAAAGCCGCTGTAGAGTTGATGTTCAAGGTTGAGGTCAAGGGCGTTTCGGTTGTCAACACCAAAGGCAAGACCAAGCGTTTTGGCAAGTCGGTTGGCCGTCGCGACAACATTCGCAAGGCCTATGTGACGCTCAAGCCCGGGCAAGAGCTCAACCTCGGTGGGGAGGCTGCGTAATCATGGCTGTTATCAAAATGAAACCAACTTCACCTGGCCGTCGTGGCGTGGTGAAGATCTCGCGTGATCACCTGTACAAGGGTGAGCCCTTTGCTCCGCTGCTGGAACCTCAGTTTCAGCATGCTGGACGAAACAACAACGGTCACATTACGACGCGTCACAAAGGCGGCGGTCACAAGCACCATTACCGTGTTGTAGACTTTCTGCGCAATAAGGACGGCATTGCGGCCAAAGTGGAGCGCATTGAATACGATCCGAACCGGTCGGCTCATATCGCCTTGGTCTGCTACGCCGACGGCGAGCGTCGCTACATCATCGCGCCGCGCGGTCTTGAGGTCGGTGCCACCATCATGAGTGGCGCGGAAGCGCCGATCCGTGTAGGCAACACACTGCCGATCCGCAATATTCCCGTTGGCTCTATCGTGCATTGCATTGAATTGCAAGTTGGTAAGGGCGCCCAAACTGTGCGTTCCGCCGGTGCCTCGGCAACCCTGCTGGCGCGTGAGGGTACTTATGCCCAGGTGCGTATGCGTTCCGGTGAGGTTCGCAAGATTCATATCGAATGCCGCGCCACGCTGGGGCAGGTGGCCAACGAAGAGCACAGTCTGCGCCGCCTCGGCAAAGCCGGAGTCAAGCGCTGGATGGGTATCCGTCCGACGGTTCGCGGCGTTGTCATGAACCCGGTGGATCACCCGCACGGTGGTGGTGAGGGCAAGACCGGCGAAGGCCGTCATCCTGTCGATCCTTGGGGTAATCTGACCAAGGGTTACCGTACCCGTAACAACAAGCGCACGCAGGTCATGATCGTGTCGCGTCGCAAGAAGTAAGGGGCAGGTAGATGACTCGTTCTCTCAAAAAAGGTCCGTTTGTTGACCACCATCTGGTGGCAAAAGCCGACAAGGCCGTCTCCTCCAAAGACAAGAAGCCGATAAAGACCTGGTCGCGACGCTCCATGGTACTGCCCGACTTCATCGGTTTGACCATCGCCGTGCACAACGGCAAGCAGCACGTGCCGGTCTATATCACCGATCAAATGGTTGGCCACAAGTTAGGGGAGTTCGCGCTCACCCGAACTTTCAAGGGTCACCCGGCAGACAAAAAAGTCCAGAAGAAATAAGGAGGTGAACATGGAAACACGTGCAACCCTTCGTGGCGTTCGTTTGTCGGTCGACAAGGGCCGCTTGGTCGCGGATTTGATTCGCGGCAAAAAAGTGGACCAAGCCCTGAACATATTGCTTTTCACGCAGAAAAAAGCTGCTGTGATCATCAAGAAGGTTCTTGAATCGGCGATCGCCAATGCCGAACACAATGACGGCGCCGACATCGATGAACTGAAGGTGAAAACCATCTACGTCGAACAAGGCGCGTCTCTCAAGCGCTTCACGGCCCGCGCAAAAGGTCGTGGCAATCAAATCAGAAAACCCACGTGCCATGTGTATGTGACGGTCGGTAACTGAAAGAGGCCAGCAAGATATGGGACAAAAAATCCACCCAACCGGGTTTCGCCTGTCTATCAGCCGCAACTGGTCGTCACGCTGGTACGCGAGCGATCGCGATTTTGCAGGGATGCTGGCCGAAGACATCAAGGTGCGTGAGTACCTCAAGACCAAGTTGAAGAACGCATCGGTATCCCGCGTTCTGATCGAGCGTCCGGCCAAGAATGCCCGCATCACAATTTTCTCGGCACGTCCGGGCGTTGTGATTGGCAAAAAGGGCGAAGACATCGAGAACCTCAAGCGTGAACTGTCCAAGCAGCTCGGTGTTCCGGTTGCTGTCAATATCGAAGAAGTGCGCAAACCCGAAATCGATGCCAAGCTGATTGCCGACAGCATTACGCAACAGCTCGAAAAACGCATCATGTTCCGTCGTGCCATGAAGCGTGCGATGCAGAACGCCATGCGTCTGGGAGCGCTCGGCATCAAGATCATGTCATCGGGCCGTTTGAACGGTATTGAAATTGCGCGCTGCGAGTGGTATCGCGAAGGTCGTGTGCCGCTTCATACCTTGCGTGCCGATATTGATTACGGCACCTCGGAAGCGAAAACTACTTATGGCGTTATCGGCGTCAAGGTATGGGTCTACAAGGGCGATACGCTGGGTCGTAACGACCTGCCGGCTGCCACTGAACCCCGCTCTGATGAGGAGCGCAGGCCGCGCGGCCCGCGGCGTGATGACCGTGGTGCACGGCCGGGCTCTGATCGTCCCGCGCCTCGTGGTGGTGCGCGCCGTCCGAACCTCGGTGTCAACGCCGCCCCGGCTGACGGCAGCGACAAACCTGCAGAGGCGATTGGTGCCGACGCAAACAAACCCGCCGTTAAGCGCGTCCGCAAGGTAGCCGCGCCAGCTGCAGCAGCTGACGGCAAAGGAGAATAATTATGTTGCAACCCGCTCGTCGCAAATATCGCAAAGAGCAAAAAGGCCGTAACACCGGAATAGCGACCCGAGGAAGCTCGGTCGCGTTCGGCGATTTTGGTCTGAAATGTGTGGATCGTGGACGTTTGACTGCCCGTCAGATTGAGGCGGCACGTCGTGCCATTTCGCGCCACGTCAAACGCGGTGGCCGTATCTGGATTCGGGTCTTTCCCGACAAGCCGATTTCCCAAAAACCGGCCGAAGTGCGGATGGGCAATGGCAAGGGAAACCCGGAGTACTACGTGGCTGAGATCCAGCCTGGCAAGATCGTTTTTGAAATTGTCGGCGTGCCAGAAGAACTGGCGCGTGAAGCCTTTCGTTTGGCGGCAGCCAAGCTGCCTTTGCGTACCACTTTTGTGGCCCGCATGATTGGCCAGTAGGCAGGAGAATAAACCATGAACACGACTGAACTGCGTCAAAAAGACGTCGCTGCCTTGCAAGTCGAAGTCAAAGAGCTGCAAAAAGCTCACTTCGGTCTGCGTATGCAAAAGGCGACGCAACAACTTAACAACACCGCCACGCTGCGCTCTACGCGCCGCGATATTGCTCGCGCCAAGACAATTCTTGTCGAGAAGCTGAGCGCAAAGTCCGCCAAATAAGGAGCTATGAATGACGGAAGCTAAAAAATCCCTCAAGCGCACCTTGATTGGCAAGGTAGTCAGCGACAAGCGCGCCAAAACTGTGACTGTGCTGATTGAACGCCGAGTCAAACACGAGTTGTACGGCAAGATCGTCGGCAAATCGAGTAAGTACCACGCGCATGACGAAAAAGGCGAGTACAAGGCGGGCGACATCATCGAGATTGCCGAAAGCCGACCGATCTCCAAGACCAAGAACTGGGTTGCGACCCGTCTGGTTCAAAAGGCGGCTGCGGTGTAGGCCTTTGCGGTCTGCGAATGCAGGTTTCGCGGAAGCGGCTCACAATGTGGGCCGTTCTTATTTGTTCAGTCAACTCATTCAGGAGCATTCAATGATTAAAGTAGGCGATAGTCTTCCCTCAGCCACTCTGATGGAGTATTCGGAGGTCGAAGGTGGCGGTTGCAGCCTGGGGCCCAATCCGGTCGATGTGATCAAGGCCAGTGCAGGCAAGACCA
Source organism: uncultured beta proteobacterium (assembly GCA_903906695.1). Taxonomy (GTDB): domain Bacteria; phylum Pseudomonadota; class Gammaproteobacteria; order Burkholderiales; family Burkholderiaceae_C; genus Rhodoferax. The sequence continues at coordinate 5,794 of CAIVLG010000056.1, forward strand.
TTGCGCTGTTCGGTCTGCCTGGTGCCTTTACACCCACATGCTCCGCCAAGCATGTGCCAGGTTATCTTGAAAAGTACGCAGAGCTCAAAGCGGCTGGTGTCGACGATGTCTGGTGCGTCAGTGTCAACGATGCCTTTGTCATGGGCGCCTGGGCACGGGACCAGAAGTCGGCGGGCAAGGTGCGCATGTTGGCCGATGGTGACGCCTCCTTTGCCAAGGCGACTGGCCTGACGCTTGATTTGACCGGCAAAGGACTTGGCCTGCGCAGCAATCGCTATTCCATGTTGGTCAAAGATGGCAAGGTGACAGCCTTGAACATCGAAGGTCCGGGCAAATTCGAGGTTAGCGACGCTGCAACGCTGCTGGCGCAAGCCAAGGGCTGATTGCCGGTTTTAGTTTGGCCATCAGGTAGTGCGCGCCTGCTATGGGATTGTTATAGTAAGGCGGTATTTATTCAAAGCCGAATTCCTGGTAGAGGGCTCGCGCCCTCTTCATATCGTCCAAAGTATCGAGCAGCACATAGTCATAGGCGGCGAAGCTGGCAAAGTCCAGCATGGCTTCGACCAGCTTGTGCCCCACACCCGCTGACCGGTAAGCTTGACGCACAAAAAGTCGTTTCATCTCGCAGGCGTTGGGGTATGCCAGCGATTTCAGCGGGCGCAGTGCACAGCAGCCTGCAATAACGCCATCTACCAGCGCCGTCAGCAAGTTGCCGCCGGGTGGCGCATAGTCGCCCGGCAAGCCTGCCAGTTCGGCCGCGAAGCCCTGAAAACACAGATCAATCCCAAGCTCTTTCGCATAGTCTCCAAGAATGCCGCGCAGGGCGTCCAACTCCTGTGGCGAGTTGGGCGTGGCCAAGCGCAGATGGGATCCGGTAATGGTCATCGCTCCATGATAGCGGCACCGGTTGATCGAGCAGGATAATCTCCACCCTATGGCCCTTATTACCTTTCTCAACGCCCAACTCGCCTTCGGCCATCTTGCTCTTCTCGATCACACCGACTTTGCGCTCGAAAGCGGCGAACGCGTCGGTCTGATTGGTCGCAACGGCACCGGCAAATCATCGTTCCTCAAGATATTGGCAGGCCTTGAAAAGGCAGACGATGGCAGCTTGCAGTTGCAGCAGAATCTTCGTCTGGCCTATGTGGCGCAGGAACCGGTATTGGATCAGAATGCGACAGTTTTTGTGGCGGCCAGTGCCGGCCTGGCAGGCGTGATTGCGTTGGTCAACCAATACTGTGAAGGCATCGGAGACCTCGATGCGCTGCAAAGCGCGATCGAAGCACAGGATGGCTGGAACTGGGAGCAGCGCGTCACCGAAACGCTGCACCGCCTGCATCTGGACGAGACTGCACTGGTGAGCACGCTGTCAGGCGGCACCAAGAAGCGGGTTGCCCTGGCGCAAGCGCTGGTGGCGCAACCCGACGTATTGCTGTTGGATGAACCGACCAACCATCTCGATCTGGATTCGATCGAGTGGCTCGAAGAACTGCTGGTGGCTTTCAAGGGCAGTGTGGTCACCATCACCCATGACCGGACTTTTCTGGACCGGGTGGCGACTCGCATCATCGAACTCGATCGTGGCATTCTGCGTTCCTACGACGGCAATTTCGCGCAGTACCTGCTCCTCAAGGAAGAGCAATTGGCGCAAGAAGCGGTTATCAGTGCCAAGGCCGACAAGCTGCTGGCGCAGGAAGAAGTCTGGATCCGAAAAGGCGTCGAGGCGCGACGCACGCGCAGTCAGAGCCGCATCGTGCGGCTCGAAAAACTGCGCGCCAGCCGTGCTGCGCATCGGGAGGTTGTGGGCAAGGTGCGCATGGATGTCGCTGCTGGCGTGCTGGGGGGCAAACTGGTGGCCGAGTTGACCGAGGCCAGCAAGTCGTTTGGCGACAAGATCATCATCAAGGATTTCTCTGCCACCGTGGTACGCGGTGACAAGATCGGCCTGATCGGTCCCAACGGTGCCGGTAAAACGACGCTGCTCAAATTGATTTTGGGCGAGCTGCAGCCTGACAGCGGCAAGGTTCGCCAGGGTGCCAACCTGCAGGTAGCCTACTTCGACCAGATGCGCAATGCGCTGGATCTGGACGCGACGTTGGTGGACTTCATCAGTCCGGGTAGTGAATGGATCGAGATCGGCAATCAGCGCAAGCACGTCAAGAGCTACCTTGGTGATTTCCTGTTTTCTCCGGCCCGCGCCAATTCACCGGTGCGATCGCTGTCAGGCGGCGAGCGCAACCGACTGCTGCTGGCGCGTCTGTTTGCCCGACCCGCCAATGTGCTGGTACTCGACGAGCCAACCAACGACCTCGATATCGAGACTCTTGAACTGCTGGAGGAATTGCTGCAGAACTACGAAGGAACCGTGTTTCTGGTGAGTCACGACCGCGCCTTTCTCGACAACGTGGTTACCAGCACCATTGCCTTTGAGGGCGCTGGCCTGTGGCGTGAATACGAAGGCGGTGTGCAGGACTGGTTGATTCAATCCAGACGCAGCAGGGAAAGTCAGAATGCGCTCAAACCGGTTGCAAAGGCCAAGGCAGAATCGAAGCCTGTGGCGGTCAGGGCGGCGCCCACGGGAAAGAAGCTGGGGCAGCGCGAGCAGCGTGAACTGGACAAGCTGCCGCAACGGATCGAAGCACTAGAACTGGAGCAGGCCAGCCTCAGAGCCGAACTGGCCGACGTCAATCTGTACAACAAGGATCCCAAGCGCGCCACTGCCATGTACCAGCGTGATGCTGCGCTCGACGAAGAACTGCTGACTGCTCTGGCGCGCTGGGAGGAACTCGCAGCAATGCAAACGGCAAGCGCATGAACGGCACTGAATTCACCGCGCTGATGGTGTTGGCCGCGGTCGCCAGCTTCACACCCGGACCCAACACCACACTTTCCACCGCATTGGCCGCCAACCTCGGCTTGAAGCGTTCGCTGCGTTTTGTGCTGGCGGTGCCGCTGGGCTGGGGTTTGCTCCTGTCGATCTGCGCCGGCGGTGTCGGCGCTCTGCTGCTCGCTGTGCCGATGCTGCGCATCGGAATTCAAAGCCTGGGTGTCGTTTACCTGTTATGGCTTGCCCACAAACTGGCACGCTCTGCGACCTTGGCGCAGGCCGACGCATCGCAACTCAATGTCACTTTCTGGCAGGGCGTGATGTTGCAGTTTCTCAATATCAAGGCTTGGATGCTGGCACTGACGGTAGTGGCGGGTTGGGTGGCAGGGCATGCTGACGCGGTCGAGCGTTTTGCCATCATCCTGCCGCTGATGCTGGCTTTTGGTTTGGCCAGCAACCTCACCTACGCGCTCATGGGATCCTTGCTGCGTGACTGGCTCAGTGGTCCGAATGATTCCAACCAGCGCCTGCACTGGTTCAACCGCTTCATGGCGCTGGTGCTGCTCGCCACAGCTGCCTGGATGAGCACATTTTGATGCTCAGCCACGATGTCCGCAAAGGGCTCTGGCTGGGCCTGCTGGGCGTGACGATCTTTGCCCTGACGTTACCGATGACGCGCATGGCGGTGGGTACGCCGCAAGCGCCCCAACTCTCAGGCGTGTTTATCGCAGTTGGACGGGCCGTTGTGGCGGCGCTTCTGTCGGCGGTGTTCTTGTGGCTGACGCGTGCGCCCTGGCCGCAGCGCACCGACTGGCGCCCGTTGGGCATCGTGGCGCTGGGGGTGGTGTTTGGTTTTCCCCTTTGCACTTCGATTGCCATGCGCCATGTCGAAGCGGTCCACGCCAGCGTGATTGTGGGTGTCCTGCCACTGGCAACAGCGGCGGTAGGCGCCTGGTTGCACCGGCAACGGCCCTCAGGTGGTTTCTGGTTTTGCGCCGGCCTGGGCACAGCGCTGGTCGTCGCGTTTGCCTTGTTGCGCTCAGGCAGAGCCGGGTTGATACTGGCTCCGGCAGACGCACTGCTGCTGCTTGCCATGGCCTGCGCTGCGATCGGCTATGGCTACGGCGCCCAGCTTTCGCAACGCATGCGACCTGACTACGTGATCTGCTGGGCATTGCTGATTTCCTTACCGGTCACTCTGCCGCTGGCCATCATCGAGTGGCCGCAGTCAGTCATCACAGTGCAGGCGTGGTGGGCTTTTGTCTACGTGGCTGTGTTTTCCATGTGGCTGGGATTTTTCGCCTGGTACCGCGCTCTGGCGCTGGGCGGAACTGTGCGCGTCAGCCAGTTGCAGTTGCTGCAACCCTTCCTGGGTATGCTGTTTGCCGTGCCCCTATTGGGTGAAACGCTGGACTGGGTGAGCGCCGGCTTTGGCTTGGCCGTGATCGCGGTGGTCTTTGCGGGTCGCAAGATGCCCGTCAGCGTTGCCAAATAGGCAACTCGTTCAAAAGGAATAACCATGACGACGAATGCAAGAAGCGCTTCACCCTGGCTGCTGGCCAAGCGTGCGGCCAGAATGAATCCATCGGTGTTGCGCGAGATACTAAAGATCACCGAGCGGCCAGGCATCATCAGCTTTGCCGGCGGCCTGCCCTCGCCCAAGACGTTTCCGGTGACAGAGTTCGCCGCTGCCTGTGCCAAGGTCTTGCGTGATGATGCGCCGGCCGCTCTGCAATACGCGGCGAGCGAAGGCTTCGGCCCGCTGCGTGAAATGGTCGCGGCTGCGCTGCCCTGGCAGGTCGATCCGGCGCGGGTGCTGATCACCACTGGCTCCCAGCAAGGGCTCGATCTGGTGGCCAAGGTATTGGTGGATGCCGGTAGCAAAATTCTGGTGGAGTCGCCCACTTACCTCGGTGCTGTCATGGCTTTCACACCGATGGAACCCGAAGTCATCGGCGTGACCAGCGATGAAGAAGGAATTGACATCGCTGACATGAGCGCCAAGGCTGCAGGTGCACGTTTCCTGTACGCTTTGCCCAACTTCCAAAACCCGACGGGCCGTACTATGTCCGAGGCCAGCCGAGCAGCGCTCAGCAGGCAGGCCGCACAACTCGGTTTGCCCATCATTGAAGACAATCCCTATGGCGACCTGTGGTTTGACTCCGCTCCGCCTGCACCGCTGACGGCGCGCAATCCGGATGCAGGCATCTATCTGGGATCCTTCTCCAAAGTGCTGGCGCCCGGCCTGCGCCTTGGCTATCTGGTGGCGCCGCAAGCGGTGTACCCCAAACTGCTGCAGGCCAAGCAGGCGGCCGACCTGCACAGCCCGGGCTTCAACCAGCGCGTGATTGCCGAAGTGATGAAAGACGGTTTTCTGGAGCGTCATGTGCCGACCATTCGGGCGCTCTACAAATTGCAGCGCGACGCCATGCTCGAAGCCCTGAAGCGCGAGATGCCGATAGGTGAGCCGGATTCGACCCTGAGTTGGAACAAACCTGCTGGCGGCATGTTCCTTTGGGCTCGCCTGGCCAAAGGTATGAGTGCGGCGGATCTGCTGCCCTACGCAGTGGAGCAGGGCGTTGCCTTTGTCCCCGGCGCGCCGTTCTACGCTGGCGACGCTGACCCACGCACACTGCGCCTGTCTTTTGTCAATCCCAGCGTGGAAGAAATCCATCGCGGCGTGGCCGCATTGGCGGTTGCCATCAAGACTTACGCTACCACTTTGACACCATGAAAACTCGCACCTTTAAACAAGTTGACGTGTTCGGCGCCGGACCCTATCTGGGCAACCCGCTGGCGGTGGTGCTTGATGGGACTGGTTTGTCCGATGAAGAAATGCAGCAATTCGCGCAATGGACGAATTTGTCTGAAACCACTTATCTGCTGCCACCAAGCGAAGCGGGTGCTGCCGCCGGCGCTGACTACCGGGTGCGTATCTTCACGCCCGGTGCTGAGTTGCCGTTTGCCGGTCATCCGACGCTGGGAAGCTGCCATGCCTGGCTGCAGGCTGGCGGCACGTCGAAGGTGAAAGACATGATCGTGCAGCAGTGCGCCGCC
>CAIVLG010000057.1 GCA_903906695.1 uncultured beta proteobacterium
CAACTGGCCACCCAGCAGCACGCCCAGAATGATGGAGGCGATCGTGAGTCCTTCAATCCAGCCATTCGCCTTGACCAGTTGCGAGGCCGGCAACAGCTCGGTCAGAATGCCGTATTTGGCGGGCGAATAGGCCGCCGCACCAAGACCGACCAGTGCATAAGCCATCAGCGGATGGGTGCCAAACAGCATCAGCAGGCAGCCTGCCACCTTGATGAAATTGCTGATCAGCATGACTCGGCTTTTCGGCATGGAGTCGGCAAAGGCGCCGACAAAAGGCGCAAGCACCACATAGAACAACGCAAACATGGGCACCAGGGCGGCCTGCTGCCACTCGGGCGCCTTGCTGGTTCTGAGTAACTGGACGGCAGCGACAAACAGCGCGTTGTCTGCCAGCGAGCTGAAGAACTGCGCCGACATGATGATAAAAAAACCGCGTTTCATTGTCTGCAGGGGCGCATCAGTGTGACTGACACAATTGAATCTTTGACAGGGTTTCCAACGATGCGGGGTTATAGCACGTCTGTGAGCTGTCAAAATCGGCAGTCCTGCTCACACCCTCAAGCCATGCCGCGCCCGATACTTGCCACCATTCACACCGCAGCCCTTCGTCATAACCTGGCACGCTGCCGCGCAGCGACGCCAGACGCGCGGGTCTGGGCCATCGTCAAAGCCAATGCTTACGGACATGGCATCGAACGCGCCTTTGAGGGCTTGCGTGCAGCCGATGGCTTTGCCCTGCTGGATCTGGACGAAGCGCAGCGTGTGCGCGCCCTGGGCTGGCGCGGCCCGGTGCTCTTGCTCGAAGGTGTTTTTGAGTTGCGCGACCTCGAACTGTGCTCGCGGCTCGACCTCTGGCACACGGTGCACTGCAATGAGCAGATCGACATGCTGGCCAGCCACAAGACCAATGTGCCGCACCGCGTTTTTCTGAAAATGAACTCCGGCATGAACCGGCTTGGCTTCACACCCGAGCGCTACCGCAGCGCCTGGACGCGTCTGAACGCCTTGCCGCAGGTCGATGAGATTTCACTGATCACGCATTTCAGCGACGCCGATGGTGCGCGCGGCGTGGCCTCCCAGATGGCGGTCTTTGCGTCCGTCACCAAGGATTTGCCGGGTGAGCGCTCGGTCTGCAACAGCGCTGCTACCTTGCGGCACAGCGAATTGGGGTCTGACTGGGTGCGCCCGGGCATCGCCATTTACGGCAGTGCGCCGGACTTTCCACAGCACAGCGCCGCAGAGTGGGACTTGCAGCCTGCCATGACGTTGGCAGCAAAGATCATCGCCACGCAGGATCTGGCAGCGGGCGACAGCGTCGGCTACGGTTCCACCTTTGTCGCCAGCCGGGCCATGCGCATAGGCATTGTTGCCTGCGGCTACGCCGACGGTTACCCCCGGGTCTGCCCGAGCGGCACACCGGTGTTGATCGATGGCGTTCGCGGCTGCACTGTCGGGCGCGTCAGCATGGACATGCTGGTGGTCGACTTGACGGAAATGCCGCAATCTGGCTTTGGCAGCGAGGTAACGCTGTGGGGTCGCGCTGGCAACGGCGCGGTACTGAGCATTGATGAGGTGGCGCACAGCGCTGGCACCGTCGGCTACGAGTTGATGTGCGCGCTGGCGCCGCGCGTGCCGGTGCTGGTTGAAGCCTGAATTTGAACTGCCTGCCTCAGGGCAAGGTACTCAGATGCGTCTGCGCGGCACTGGCCAGCTTTTCGTCAAAGGTGGCCAGTGGGCACTTGAGCTCGGCGGCCAGCCACAGGTAAGCGGCGTCGTAAGCGCTAAGTCAATATGACTTACTGTCAAACCATCTTCTTGTCGGCCCTGTTTGACCAGCGCCGCGCCAATTTGATGGCCTCAAACCAGAGTGTGCCAAGCAGCCCCAGCGCGGCGGCGATCAACAGGTCGGGCGCCGACAGCGGCGCAAAAAAGAACAGCTTGCTCAACCACGGCACGTAAAGAGTCAGCGCTAACAAGCCCAGCGTGATGCCGGTGACGGTCCACAGCGTGCGGTTCGGCACGCGCAGAGAGGCCCAAAGCGTTGCGCTGCCGGTGCGATTGGAAAAGATCAGCGCGAGGTTACCCAGCACCAGCGTGGTAAAGGTAAAGGCGCGAGCGGCCGGCTCGGTCAACCAGCCCGAACTCCAGGCATAGCCGGCCAGCACCACCGCCAGCACACCAAGTCCTTGCAGCAAGGCTGCCGCTAGCGTCCGACCGGCGAACAGCGGCGCATCGGCATCGCGCGGCGGTCGGCGCATGACGTCCGCCTCCGATGGCTCGTTCTCAAACACCATAGAGCAGGCGGGGTCGATCACCAGTTCCAGAAAAGCGATGTGCAGCGGAAACAGCACGACCGGCCAGCCCAGCAACACCGGCAGCAGTGCCAGACCAGCAATCGGCACGTGCACCGCCAGAATGTAGGACATCGACTTGCGCAGGTTGTCAAAGATGCGCCGCCCCAGGCGCACGGCATTCACGATGGACGCAAAGTTGTCGTCCAGCAGCACAATCGATGCCGCCTCGCGCGCCACATCGGTGCCGCGCCCGCCCATGGCGACCCCCACGTGCGCTGCCTTGAGCGCTGGCGCATCGTTTACGCCGTCGCCGGTCATTGCCACAATCTCGCCGTTGGCCTTGAGCGCCTGCACGATGCGCAGCTTTTGTTGTGGGGCTATGCGAGCGCAGATGCTGACCCGTTTCATGCGTTGCTGCAACTCGGCGTCGCTCATCAGGGCCAACGCATCACCGGTCAGCAACTGGTCGGGCTCGCTGACGTCAAGCTTCGCCGCTTTGGCGATCGCCTGCGCCGTTGCCGGGTAGTCGCCGGTGATCATCACAACCCGAATGCCGGCGCTGCGGCACTGGGCCACGGCGTCCGCAATTTCAGGGCGCAACGGGTCCGCCAGCCCGAGCAAACCGACGAATTCAAACTCGAAATCGTGCTCAACGGCGGGCCAGTCCTCGCCGGAATAACGCGCTTGCGCCACACCCAGAACGCGCAATCCTTTGGCCGCCATGAGTTCCACGGCAGCGGCAATGGGCGCTTGCGCGCTGCTGTCCAGATGGCACAGCTCGATGATCGCCTCCGGCGCACCCTTGGCCGCCACCACATGGCCCAGGTCGTCGCCCTGCCCCTCGACTGCTTTCCAGACCTGCGACATGGCGCGCAACTGCGACGTCAGACCGTATTGCTGCATCAGGGTCCAGTCGCGGTGCAGGTGCTCCGTGTCTTTCAGAAAATGCTGGCCCAGGTGATGAAAAGCCTTTTCCATCGGATCGAACGGGTCGGCCACACTGGCCAGAATGGAGTATTCGACCAGCGCATGAAAGGTCTCGGGCAGCTCGGTGCTGGCCGCGTAATCGACCGTCAGATTTTCACCCTTCGCAGCGCCGCCGTCCGGTGCGTAAAGCTGCACCACGGTCATGCGGTTTTCGGTCAGGGTGCCGGTCTTGTCGGCACACAACACCGAGGTCGCGCCCAGCGTCTCGATTGCCGCAATGCGTCGGGTTAAAACGCTTTGCTTCGACAGGCGCCAGGCGCCGAGCGCCGGCAGCACCGTCAACACCACCGTGAACTCCTGTGGCAGCAAGGCCATGGCCAGCGCAATGCCGGCCAGCAAGGCACCCAGCCAATCACCGCGCAACAGACCGTAGGCCCCAATCAGGAACAGGCTGGCACCGAAGGCTATCATCGCCAGCACCTGCACCAGCCGGGCGGTCTGCTTCTTCAGCGGCGAGCGCTCCGTGGTCAGCGTCTCCAG
>CAIVLG010000058.1 GCA_903906695.1 uncultured beta proteobacterium
GCCGGACGCACGACCTCAATGCCAAGTAAGTCGGCCTGAAATTGCATCAATAAATCGTTCACGCATGCGCCACCGTCAACACGCATTTCGGCCACCTCGTTGCCACCTGAGGCCACGGCGTCAAGACTCATCGCCTGCAGCAGGGCGGCACTCTGGTAAGCAATGCTCTCCAGTGCCGCCCGGGCGATGTGCGCGATTGAAGTGCCGCGCGTCAGACCCGTGATCGTGCCGCGGGCATCAGGCTTCCAGTACGGCGCACCCAGGCCGGTAAAGGCCGGCACCACCATCACGCCGCCCGAATCGGGAACACTGCGTGCCAAGTCTTGCACCTCCGAGCTTTTCGAGATGGCGTGCAGGCCGTCGCGCAGCCATTGAACTACTGCACCGCCGACAAACACGCTGCCTTCAATTGCAAACTCAGGCTTGGCGCCGGTTTGCGCGGCGCTGGTGCTGATCAGGCCGTTATGCGATGTCTGGCAGACGGTCCCGGTGTGCATTAGCATGAAGCAGCCCGTGCCGTAGGTGTTCTTGACCATGCCGGCCTTGAAACAGGCCTGGCCAAAAAGGGCGCTTTGCTGGTCGCCTGCAACGCCGCCGATCGGGATGGCATGACCGAGCAAGTCTCCACTGACTTCACCGTACAGGTCGCTTGACGGCCTGACTTGGGGCAATAGGGTGGGCGGAATATCCAGCGCCTGCAGCAATTGCGAGTCCCACTGGTTGCGATGGATGTTGAACAGCATGGTGCGCGAAGCATTGCTGACGTCGGTGGCGTGAACTGTGCCGCCCGTCAGATGCCAGATCAACCAGCTATCGACGGTACCGAAGGCCAATTCGCCGCTCAAGGCCTGCGCTCGGGCACCAGGTACATGATCAAGCAGCCATTTGAGTTTGGTACCTGAAAAATAGGCATCGATCAGCAAGCCGGTCTTGGCCTGGATTGTGGCGGCCAAGCCGCGCTCGCGCAGTTCCGCGCAGGCCGGTTCGGCGCGGCGGTCCTGCCAGACGATGGCGTGATGAATCGGCAAGCCGGTGAGCCGGTTCCAGACAATGGTGGTTTCACGCTGATTGGTGATGCCGATCGCGCTCACATTGCGGGCGTGGACGCGAGCCCTGGCAAGCGCTTCACGGGCGGTTGCGAGTTGTGTGCGCCAGATCTCCTGCGGGTCGTGCTCGACCCAGCCCGGTTGCGGGTAAATTTGCGTCAATTCCTGTTGTGCCAGCGCTTTGATTCGCCCGTCAGCGTCAAAGACAATGCTGCGGGAACTGGAGGTGCCCTGGTCCAGGGCGAGCAGATAGGTCATGGGATACTGCTGAAATTAGCTAGGGAAAGGCATTATTAACCCATGAGCAGCCCCGCGCAGCCCTTGTTGACCCGGCGCCGTGATCTGATCGCACGGCTGGCTGAGAAACGTCAGTACGACATTGCCATCGTCGGCGGCGGCGCGACCGGACTTGGAGTGGCGCTGGATGCGGCTGCCCGCGGCTTCAGCGTGGTGCTGGTGGAATCCCACGATTTTGCCAAGGGCACTTCATCGCGCGCCACGAAATTGGTACATGGCGGTGTGCGCTACCTGGCACAGGGCAATATTGGACTGGTGCGCGAAGCGCTGCATGAACGTCGCACCCTTCTGGAGAATGCGCCGCATCTGGCGCAAGCTTTGCCGTTTGTCGTGCCAGCCTATAAATGGTGGGAAGTTCCTTTTTATGGCGCCGGACTCAAAACCTACGACGTTCTGGCCGGCAAGGCCGGCTTGGGCCGAACTGAATTCTTGAGCGTGCAAGAAACGCTGGCGTTGCTGCCGGCAGCAAAGCCACAAGGACTGGTTGGCGGCATCAGGTATTGGGATGGTCAGTTCGATGACGCCCGACTCGCTCTCGCGCTGGCCCGCACCGCAGCGACCCGTGGTGCGCTGCTGGTCAATTACTGCCGGGCGGCGGATCTCCTGTATGACGGCGATCGGCTCGCTGGATTGCTCTGCGAAGACGCACTGAGCGGTCGGCAGTTCGGCATCCAGTCGCGCTGTGTCATCAATGCCACTGGTGTCTGGGTTGATGAGCTGCGGCAAATGGATGGCGCTGCCAGTGGCCGCGATGCCAAACGCCTGGTCAAGCCATTGGTCGCGCCGAGTCAGGGCGTGCACATGGTGGTCGACCGGGAATTTCTGGGTGGTGATGCCGCGCTGATGGTGCCAAAAACCGCCGATGGTCGGGTCCTTTTCGCGGTGCCATGGCTCGGCAAAGTCATCTTGGGCACCACGGACACGCCGCGCCATGATCTGGCTCGTGAGCCGTTGCCATTCAAGGAAGAAGTCGATTTCATTTTGAATGAGTCAGCCCGCTATTTGCGCCGCGCGCCGAAACCCGCAGACGTCAGAAGTATTTGGGTCGGCTTGCGTCCGCTGGTCAAGCCGCAGGACGATGAGGGTGGCAACACCAAGGGATTGAGTCGTGAACATACTGTGCTGGTCAGCCGTAGCGGCCTCGTGACTGTCACCGGCGGCAAATGGACGACCTACCGTGCCATGGCTGAGGAAGTGCTGGCTACCTGCATGAAGAGGTCCCTGCTTGAGACCCGTGCCGCTGGTCTGACGTTGCATTTGAAACTGGTCGGCGCTGGCGAAAAGGGAATGAAGACGGTTTCGATTTGTCAGCCGCCCGGCTTGCATTCCTATGGCGACGAGCAAGACCTGCTCAGGACTTTGCCTGGCGCTAACGCAACGCTTTGCCCCGGCTTGACCGAAGCGATGATCCGCTTTGCCGCCCGCCACGAATATGCTCTGCGCGTTGAGGATGTACTGGCGCGGCGCTCTCGCCTGCTTTTTCTGGATTCCCGCCTAGCCGGCACTCTTGCGTCCCAAGTCGGCGAAATTCTGCTGCAGGAAACAGGTTTGGACCCAAAGGTTGCATCATTCTCAGCTTTGGCGCAGCAATATTCACAATTACCCGCTTGAACGTCTTGACGACCGGATCATAGTGTTGCATAATCGCCGGCTTCACTTGAAAAAGTGTTAAGTGTCTGCCCAGCGAACGTGGCGCAAGTGGTTTGCGTCACCAACGACGGGCCCAAGACTGACTGGGGCATAGCTGACTGCTTGGCTGCGAAGCCGCAGTGGTTCTGTTCTGGTGCAAGTTGGGAAGAATTGAAATGATCCAAGCTGAATCTCGATTAGAAGTTGCCGACAATACCGGCGCCAAATCCGTGCTCTGCATCAAAGTGTTGGGTGGATCCAAGCGTCGCTATGCGAGTGTCGGTGATGTCATCAAAGTAAGTATCAAGGAAGCCGCTCCGCGTGGTCGCGTCAAGAAGGGCGAGATTTACAGCGCAGTGGTAGTTCGCACAGCCAAGGGCATTCGCCGCAGTGATGGCTCGCTGGTCAAATTCGATGGCAACGCGGCAGTGTTGCTGAACGCCAAATTGGAGCCAATCGGCACCCGTATCTTCGGCCCGGTGACGCGCGAACTGCGCACCGAGAAGTTCATGAAGATCGTGTCCCTCGCTCCTGAAGTTTTGTAAGGGACGCGCCATGAACAAGATTCGTAAAGGCGACGACATCATCGTGCTCGCGGGGCGCGACAAGGGTAAGCGCGGCAAGATTGCATCGCGCAAGGACGACTCTCACGTGATTGTCGAGGGAGTCAATGTGGTGAAGAAACACACCAAGCCCAACCCCATGAAGGGTACGGTTGGCGGCATTGTGGACAAGGCAATGCCGATTCACCAGTCCAATGTGGCGATTTACAACACGGCCACGGGCAAGGCTGATCGTGTTGGCATCAAGCTGCTGGCTGACGGAAAACGCGTTCGCGTTTACAAGTCCAGCGGTGAAGAAATCAAGGTGGCATGAACATGGCTCGTTTGCAAAAACACTATCGCGAGAAAGTCGCGCCTGAGCTGATGGCCAAGTTTGGCTATACCTCCCCGATGCAGGTTCCACGCCTGACCAAGATCACCCTGAACATGGGTGTTAGTGAGGCAGTTGCCGATAAGAAGGTGATGGACCATGCGGTCGCCGACCTCAGCAAGATTGCCGGCCAGAAGCCGGTGGTCACCATGTCCAAGAAAGCGATTGCCGGCTTCAAGATTCGCGAGAACCAGGCGGTTGGCTGTATGGTCACGCTGCGCGGCGTTCAGATGTACGAATTTTTGGATCGCTTTGTGACGGTCGCCCTGCCGCGCGTTCGCGACTTCCGGGGTATATCCGGTCGTGCCTTTGACGGCCGTGGCAACTACAACATTGGCGTCAAGGAGCAGATCATTTTCCCCGAAATTGAATACGATAAGGTGGATGCCTTGCGCGGTCTCAATATCAGTATTACCACAACGGCCAAGACCGATGAAGAGTGCAAGGCACTGCTCGCAGGCTTCCGTTTCCCCTTCAAGAATTGAGGTGACCTGTGGCTAAAATGGCTTTAATCGAGCGCGAGCTCAAGCGCGACAAACTGGTTGCCAAGTACGCGAAAAAACACGCGGAACTCAAGGCAATTGCCAGCGACGTAAAACACAGTGAAGAGGAGCGCGCTGCGGCCCGTCTGGCGCTGCAAAAGCTGCCGCGCAACGCAAATCCGACACGCCAGCGCAACCGCTGCGCCATCACCGGTCGTCCTCGGGGCACCTTCCAGTATTTCGGTCTGGCGCGTGCAAAGATTCGTGAAATGGCTTTTGCCGGAGAAATTCCCGGCATAGTCAAGGGCAGCTGGTAAGCGGCAGGAGACATAGATATGAGCATGAGTGATCCCATCGCCGACTTGTTGACCCGCATACGCAATGCGCAAATGGTGGCCAAGACCACCGTCAGCGTGCCTTCCTCCAAAGTGAAGGTCGCGATTGCCCGGGTGTTGCAGGACGAGGGCTATATTGACGGCTTCAAGGTCAACACCGAAGCTGGCAAGTCTGAGCTTGAAATCGCCCTCAAGTACTACGCTGGTCGGCCAGTTATCGAGCGCATCGAGCGCGTCAGTCGCCCTGGTTTGCGTGTTTACCGTGGCAGCGATGCCATTCCCCAAGTCCAGAACGGCCTGGGTGTGGCAATCGTCACAACCCCCAAGGGCGTCATGACTGATCGCAAGGCGCGCGCTACCGGTGTCGGTGGCGAAGTGCTCTGTTACGTCGCTTAAAGCGTGACATTGAGGAGAACCAGAAAATGTCCCGTATAGGAAAAATGCCCGTCGCCGTTCCGGCTGGCGTGGATGTCTCGATCAAGGAAGACCAGATCAGTGTCAAGGGCACTGGCGGCGTCTTGTCATTTCCCCAGAATGTCATGGTCAAGGTGAGCATCGACGCTGGCAAGCTGAGCTTTCTGCCGGCCAACGACTCGCGTGAAGCCAATGCCATGAGCGGCACCATGCGGCAGCTGGTGAACAACATGGTGCTGGGTGTGACCAAGGGTTTCGAGAAGAAGCTTAGCCTGATCGGCGTCGGTTACAAAGCGCAGGCGCAAGGCACCAAGCTGAACCTAAACGTTGGCTATTCGCATCCCGTCAACAAGGACATGCCGGCCGGTATCAGCGTTGCAACGCCGACCCCGACTGAAATCGTGATCAAGGGTGCCGATCGTCAGCGCGTCGGCCAGGTAGCAGCAGAAATTCGTGCCATTCGTCCTCCCGAGCCTTACAAGGGCAAGGGCATCCGCTATTCGGATGAAAAGGTCACGATCAAAGAAACCAAGAAGAAATAAGGAGCTGCATCATGTTGAGCAAAAAAGAGCAGCGTCTGCGCAGAGCCCGTCAAACCCGCATCCGGATCGCCACCCAGTGCGTTGCCCGGCTAACGGTCAACCGTACCAATTTGCACATCTATGCCAGCGTCATTTCCGGCGATGGCGCGAAGGTGCTGGCGAGCGCCTCCAGCGCGGAGAGCGAAGTGCGTACCGCTCTGGGTGGTACTGGCAAAGGCGGCAACGTGGCTGCGGCACAGCTTGTTGGCAAGCGAGTTGCCGAAAAGGCAAAAGCGGCTGGTGTCGAGAAAGTCGCTTTTGATCGTGCTGGTTTTGCGTACCACGGCCGCGTCAAGGCGCTGGCCGATGCGGCACGTGAAGCAGGCTTGCAGTTCTAAGCAGATCGGAAAACAGAATGGCTAAAGTTCAAGCGAAAATGCAGGGCAAGGCTGAAGGGCCTGAGGATGGTCTGCGCGAAAAGATGATCGCGATCAATCGCGTTACCAAGGTGGTCAAGGGGGGTCGCATTTTGGGCTTCGCGGCACTGACCGTGGTTGGTGATGGCGATGGACGTATCGGCATGGGCAAGGGCAAGTCGAAAGAAGTGCCGGCAGCCGTCCAGAAGGCGATGGAAGAAGCGCGTCGCAACCTGACCAAGGTTTCGCTCAAGAATGGCTCGATTCACCACAAGGTGATGGGGCAGCACGGTGCAGCGGCGGTCATGATGGCGCCGGCACCCAAGGGGACCGGCATCATTGCCGGCGGCCCGATGCGCGCCGTCTTCGAGGTGGTTGGCATCACCGACATCGTGGCCAAAAGCCACGGTTCCACCAATCCCTACAACATGGTTCGCGCCACCCTAGACGCGCTGTCCCGCGCGACCACGCCGTCACAAGTGGCGGCCAAGCGCGGCAAGTCGGTTGAAGAAATCTTCGCCTGATCGGAAGCCCCAAAATGACAACGCAACAAACAGTCAAAGTGCAACTGGTCCGCAGTCCGATCAGTACCCCGCAGTCGCATCGAGCCACCGTACGTGGCCTTGGCCTGCGCAAGCTGCGCAGCATCAGTGAGCTGCAGGATACTCCTGCGGTCCGCGGCATGATCAACAAGATCAGTTATCTGGTCAAAGTGCTCTGAGAGGATGACGATGGAACTAAATGACATCAAGCCCGCAGACGGGGCCAAGCACTACAAGCGCCGTGTCGGTCGCGGCATCGGCTCGGGTATCGGCAAGACGGCCGGTCGCGGTCACAAGGGACAGAAGTCCCGTGCCGGTGGCTACCACAAGGTTGGCTTCGAAGGCGGTCAGATGCCGATGCAAAGGCGTTTGCCCAAACGTGGTTTCAAATCCCATCTGCTCAAGTTCAACGCTGAAGTGACTCTGACAGCGCTGGAGCAACTCGGCGCCGCTGAAGTAGACCTCGTCACCCTGAAACAAGCCGGTCTGGTGGGTGAACTTGCCAAGGTGGTCAAGATCATCAAGACCGGAGCCATCACCAAGGCCGTCAAACTCAACGGTATCGGCGCCACAGCCGCTGCCAAGGTGGCGATCGAAGCCGCTGGCGGAAGCGTTGCCTGAGACTGAATCTGAAGGACTTCGAACGTGGCAACTAACGCAGCACAATTGGCAAAAACAGGCAAGTTCGGCGACCTGCGTCGTCGCCTCGTCTTTTTGCTGCTGGCGCTGGTGGTCTACCGTGTTGGTGCCCATATTCCCGTACCCGGCATTGATCCGGCTCAACTGGCCCAGTTTTTCAAGGGCCAACAAGGTGGCATATTGGGCATGTTCAATATGTTCTCCGGCGGCGCGCTTTCTCGCTTCACCGTTTTTGCGTTGGGCATCATGCCCTATATTTCGGCGTCGATCATCATGCAATTGATGACTTACGTGGTGCCGACCTTCGAACAGCTCAAGAAAGAGGGCGAGGCCGGTCGGCGCAAGATCACACAGTACACCCGATATGGCACGCTCGGGCTTGCCCTGTTTCAGTCGATGGGTATTGCTGTGGCGCTGGAGAGCTCACCGGGTCTGGTGCTGGTGCCGGGTTTTGGTTTTCGCCTGACGGCAATCGTGACCCTGACCTCGGGCACCTTGTTCCTGATGTGGCTGGGCGAGCAGATTACCGAGCGTGGTCTGGGCAATGGCATTTCGATCCTTATTTTTGGCGGTATCGCGGCCGGTTTGCCCAACGCGATCGGCGGCTTGCTCGAACTGGTGCGTACCGGTGCCATGAGCATCATCGTGGCCCTGTTCATCGTCGTTCTGGTGGCGCTGGTGACCTACTTCGTCGTCTTTGTCGAGCGTGGCCAACGCAAGATTCTGGTGAATTATGCGAGGCGTCAGGTTGGCAACAAGGTCTATGGCGGCCAGTCATCGCATCTACCGCTCAAGCTCAACATGTCGGGCGTGATTCCGCCCATCTTTGCTTCGAGCATCATCCTGCTACCGGCGACTGTGGTCGGCTGGTTCAGCACCGGTGACTCAATGCGCTGGCTCAAAGACATCGCTGGCTCTTTGACGCCAGGTCAACCGATTTACGTCATGCTCTACGCTGGCGCAATCGTGTTCTTCTGCTTTTTTTATACTGCACTTGTGTTCAACAGCCGCGAAACGGCCGATAACCTGAAGAAGAGCGGTGCCTTTATTCCGGGCATTCGCCCAGGCGATCAAACGGCCAGGTACATCGACAAGATCCTGTTGCGCTTGACCTTCGCAGGTTCCATATACATCACGCTGGTTTGTCTGCTGCCCGAGTTTCTGATTTTGAAGTACAACGTGCCTTTCTATTTCGGCGGCACGTCGCTTCTGATTATTGTGGTGGTGACCATGGATTTCATGGCCCAGGTTCAGAATTACATGATGTCGCAACAGTATGAATCCTTGCTGAAGAAGGCTAACTTCAAGTCTTCGTGAGGCGATAGTTCAATATGTCAAAAGACGATGTCATTCAGATGCAGGGAGAGGTGGTTGAGAACCTGCCCAACGCCACGTTTCGCGTGAAACTGGAAAATGGACACGTTGTTTTGGGGCATATCTCCGGAAAGATGCGCATGCACTATATCCGCATACTTCCGGGTGACAAGGTTACGGTTGAATTAACGCCATACGATTTGAGCAGGGCTCGGATTGTTTTCAGGGCTAAGTAAAGGTTTTAGGAGAATGAAATGAAAGTTTCGGCTTCGGTCAAGAAAATTTGCCGTAACTGCAAGGTAATTCGGCGCAAGGGCATTGTGCGGGTGATCTGTTCCGATCCGCGTCACAAACAGCGCCAGGGTTGATTGCATAAGTTTTAGAGGACGAAAATGGCACGTATCGCTGGCATCAATATTCCGCCGCAGCAGCATTCTGAAATTGGCCTGACCGCCATCTTCGGGATTGGTCGCAGTCGGGCACGCAAAATCTGCGACGCTTGTGGCATCGCCTATTCCAAGAAGGTCAAGGACTTGACCGACTCGGACATGGAAAAAATTCGCGACCAAATTGCGCAATTCACCATCGAGGGTGATCTGCGTCGCGAGACCACCATGAACATCAAACGCTTGATGGACATCGGTTGCTACCGCGGATTCCGTCACCGGCGTGGCCTGCCTGTGCGTGGTCAGCGCACGCGGACCAATGCCCGTACCCGCAAAGGCCCGCGCAAGGCTGCTGCTTCGTTGAAGAAATAACAGGGATTGAAAGACCACCATGGCAAAAGCACCCGCCAGTAATGCGGCCCAACGGGTCCGTAAAAAGGTTCGCAAGAACGTAGCAGACGGCATTGCTCACGTCCACGCCTCGTTCAATAACACCATCATCACGATCGCCGATCGTCAGGGCAACGCCCTGTCGTGGGCTTCGTCGGGTGGTCAGGGTTTCAAGGGTTCGCGCAAGTCAACGCCGTTTGCGGCGCAGGTTGCGTCCGAAGTGGCGGGTCGTGCCGCTATCGAGCAGGGCATCAAGAACCTCGACGTTGAAATCAAGGGTCCAGGCCCCGGTCGCGAATCTTCGGTTCGCGCCCTGGCTGCGCTCGGCATTCGCATCAACATGATTGCCGACGTGACGCCGGTACCGCACAACGGCTGCCGCCCTCAAAAGCGCCGCCGTATTTGATTCGACGAAAGTTTATCAACAAGCCCACCGCCAACGGCCCTGTGCCGGTGGCTCCCGCACTGATGTGCGGCAGATGACATAAAGGAAGTTCAAGTGGCACGCTATCTAGGCCCCAAGGCCAAATTGTCCCGCCGTGAAGGCACCGACCTGTTTCTCAAGAGCGCGCGCCGCTCGATCGGCGACAAGGCCAAATTCGACTCCAAGCCAGGTCAGCACGGTCGCACCTCCGGTGCCCGGACCTCGGACTACGGCCTGCAGTTGCGCGAAAAGCAGAAGGTCAAGCGCATGTACGGCATTCTGGAGAAGCAGTTCCGCCTTTATTTTGAGGAAGCCGACAGCCGTAAAGGCAACACTGGCGCCAATCTGCTCTCCCTTCTTGAATCGAGACTGGATAACGTGGTGTATCGCATGGGTTTTGGCTCGACGCGTGCCGAGGCGCGGCAACTGGTGTCGCACCGTGCCATCACTGTGAATGGCAAATGCGTCAACATTCCGTCTTGCATGATCAAAGCCGGCGATCAGGTGGCAGTTCGCGAAAAGTCGAAGAAACAAAACCGGATCGTCGAAGCCCTGCAACTGGCGCAACAGGTTGGCATGCCGGCCTGGGTCGAAGTGAACCTTGAAAAGGCCGAAGGCATATTCAAGTCGGTTCCGGATCGTGATCAGTTTGCGGCTGACATAAACGAATCGTTGATTGTCGAGTTGTATTCGCGTTGAGAAATTTAGAGAACATTATTTCATTCGAAATCGTTCCTGGAGCGTGCTCTGCGTTCCAGGTGCTTCGCCAGCCTTACCGGTGTAACGAGCCGGGGGTATTGAGAGGAAGTCTGCATGCACAATAGTCTACTGAAACCCAAAGCCATCAACGTCGAGCATCTTGCCGCCCATCGGGCAAAGGTTGCTCTGGAACCTTTTGAGCGCGGCTACGGCCATACCCTTGGCAACGCGCTGCGTCGGGTTTTGCTGTCCTCGATGCCGGGCTATGCGGCTACCGAAGTTACCATCGCCGGCGTCTTGCACGAATACTCCTCCATCGACGGTGTGCAGGAAGACGTCGTCAATATATTGTTGAACCTTAAAGGCGTCGTCTTCAAGTTGCACAACCGCGAAGAAGTCACGCTCAGCCTGCGCAAGGAAGGCGAAGGCGCTGTCACCGCAAGTGACATCCAGACCCCGCATGACGTCGAGATTATCAATCCCGACCATGTCATTGCGCACCTCTCCCAGGGTGGCAAGCTCGACATGCAAATCAAGGTTGAAAAGGGCCGCGGCTACGTTCCGGGAACCATGCGTCGCCATGGCGACGAACCGGTCAAGACCATCGGTCGCATCGTGCTCGACGCTTCTTTTTCGCCCGTCAAGCGTGTCAGCTACACCGTCGAGAGCGCGCGCGTCGAGCAGCGTACCGACCTTGACAAGCTGGTGGTTGACATCGAAACCAACGGCGCCATTTCGGCCGAAGAGGCGGTGCGCGCGTCGGCCCGCATCCTGGTTGAGCAGCTGGCGGTCTTTGCCCAACTTGAAGGCACCGAACTGGCTGCTTTCGATGCACCTGCGCCACGCGGCAGCACGCAATTTGATCCGATTCTGTTGCGTCCGGTTGACGAGCTCGAGCTGACCGTTCGATCGGCCAATTGCCTGAAGGCGGAAAACATTTACTACATCGGCGATCTGATCCAACGCACTGAAAATGAATTGTTGAAGACCCCGAATCTGGGTCGCAAATCGCTCAATGAAATCAAGGAAGTATTGGCCTCGCGCGGTCTGACTTTGGGCATGAAGCTCGAAAGTTGGCCGCCGGCCGCTCTTGAAAAGCGTTAGATTCGGGCTTGTGAAATAGGGCCCGGCGCCACGGGCAGTACCTGATACGGCTGCCTGCTATAAAACCAAAGGAAAGCACCATGCGTCACGGACACGGATTACGTAAACTCAATCGCACCAGCGAGCACCGCCTGGCGATGCTGCGAAACATGATGAACTCGCTAATTGCGCACGAAGTCATCAAGACCACCGTTCCCAAAGCCAAGGAACTGCGTCGCGTCGTTGAACCCATGATCACACTGGCCAAGGAGGCCACCGTGGCCAATCGCCGCCTGGCGTTTGACCGCCTGCGTGACCGTGACAGCGTGGTCAAGCTGTTCAATGAACTGGGGCCACGCTTCAAGAGTCGCCCCGGCGGCTACACGCGCATCCTGAAAATGGGGTTTCGGGTTGGCGACAATGCGCCGATGGCTCTGGTTGAATTGGTAGATCGTCCGGCCGAAACAGAAGCGCCCGCAGGCGAGCCGGAAAAGGCCTGATAGGGTACAATGCAAGCATGCCGCGCGGTGGAGCAGTCTGGTAGCTCGTTGGGCTCATAACCCAAAGGTCGCAGGTTCAAATCCTGCTCGCGCAACCAATAAAATCAACGACTTACGTTGAGAAAATGCCCTCCAAGTGAGGGCATTTTGCTTTTGTGACCACTTTGTGCCCATTCCGTGCGATTGATGCAACCCGCAATGAGTTTCGCCAGTGAATACCTCGCCCAATTGGCCGCTTTTTCCGACCAGTGTCACTTGCCGCGTGTACGTGCCTTGCATTTGCCGCCGCTTCAGCCGGTCCAGGGCCATGCGGGCGAATTCTGCGCCGTGGAACTGACGGATGGCTCGCTCGGCCTGTCCTACGTTCGTCTGGGTGACACACTGGCGCAACTGCGTGAAGGGGTTGATGCCTTTCTGCCTGCAGGATCCGACGCGCTTGAAGTGGCCCGGCGCTTCGTCAGCGACAAAGGGCCTGGCAGGGTCATCGGTTTTGCAACTGCGAACGCCATCTCGCGCTGCCTGTTTGACCGTGCAGGATTTCGCCCCAATGATAGCGACGATTCAATAGGACAGATGAATCCGCAGCAGGGCGAGTCAATCGGCATGATCGGGCTGTTCAGACCCCTTTTGGGGCGCATTCTTAAGAGCGGAGCCCGACTGACGGTGGTCGAGTTGAAGGCAGATTTTGTGGGCGAGCATGATGGCTACCGAGTCACACTGGATGCCAGCGAACTTGCCGCTTGCAGCAAGGTGATTTCCACCAGCACCTTGCTGCTCAACGACACACTGGATGCCATGCTGGCGCAGTGCCGCCATACCCGCTGGTTGGCCATGATCGGACCCAGCGCGGGTTGCCTGCCAGATGCGCTTTTTGCTCGTGGGGTTGGGCTCCTGGGCGGAAGTTGGATCAAGGACCGCCAGGACTTTATTGCGGCGCTGACGAGTGGTGCGCCCCATAGCGAATTCACCAGCAAGTACGCTCTGACCTCTGACGGCTACCCGGGCTGGCGTCAACTGGTTCAAAGAGCGCTCGGCAGCAAGGGGACATGAACGTGCACTGGAACGAACACCAGGAGCCGCTTGGCACCGCGTTGACCCTGATTCACTCCAGGCAAAGTACGACATCGAGGTTTCTCGGCGACCCCGGACCGGATCGCGCACAAATCGAAACCATTCTTGACGCGGCGGGTGCTGCGCCTGATCATCGGCGATTGACGCCTTGGCGTCTGGTGATCGTTCCTGCGCACAAGCGTCCTCTGCTGGCTAAAGCCTTTGCCGATGCACTTGGCGAGCGCGACCCTCAGGCAACCGAAGCGCAACGGCGAGAAGCCAGTGAAAAGGCTTATCGATCCCCGCTGTTGGTAGCAGCTATTGCTCGTATGGACACCACGTCACAGGATGTGCCAGCGCCGGAGCGCCTGATTTCGGCGGGATGTGCCCTGCAGAATATGTTGCTGACCGCCCATGCCATGGGCTTTGGCGCCGGACTCTTGACCGGAAAGTCGCTTTATTCGGAGCGGCTCCAACAGTTTTTCGAGTTGGCCGCTGCGGAGCAATTGCTGTGCTTCATGGCGGTGGGCACGGTCCTGCGGGGAAAGCCCGTGACAACGCGGCCGACGATGAACGATTACACGACGACGCTTTAAGTCCTCGCCGGCGCTCATCGACCTTCAACTGTGCGCTGCCGAACAGACCAGTCTCCCTGGCAGACCTCGGGTCGGGACGCCGATGGACCCGTCGGCGTAAAGGATAACTACATGTACGGATTCACTGATTTGTCGATCACGCCGCCACCGGCACCGTGAGTGCGAAGGCACGGGAAGCGCTATGGGCGAATGGCGCTCTGCACAATGGCAGCAGCATGCACTTCTGCGCAATCCAGGAATCGGAAGCCCGGATCAAACTTTTTGTTGAAGACCAAAGCCAGATCCGTTCCGGCCAACATGATGGCTTCGCACCCATGCTCTTTGACCATTGCGCGTCCTGCCCGCACGAACACCTGGCAATGTTCTTCAGTGGCAACCCCCGAACTGGCCATAGCGACATAAGCGTCGTGAACTTCAAGAAGTTCTGTGGTCGGAGGAACAACCTCGACTCCATCCAGCACGCCGTAAAAGCGCGACTCCATGACGACGCGAGTTCCCAGCAAGCCCAGCGTCTTGAACCCGAGGCGATTGACCTCCGCCTTGACCGTCTCAAGCAAATCGACAACGGGAACGGGAGACATCTTTTTGAATGCCTCGACGCAGAAATGCCCGGCGATGGATGTAACGGCAATGCATTCGATGCCACAGCGCTTCAGTCGCTCGGCAAGTTGCACGTAGATTGCGACTTGTGCCGCTTGGTCCGTAGGCGGCCATGCAGCCCAGCACCAGTGTGATGACCGTAGACACCACGCCCACCATCAGGCTGTTGCCGAGGTAGCGTTTGAAGCTGTCTTCGCCCAGCACGTCGCGGTAGTTCTCCAGGGTGGGCGCAAAGATAAAGTGGATGCCGGTATTAAAAATTTGCGTCTGCAGTTTCAGCGAGGTCGCGAACATCAGGATGATGGGCGCAACGCACACCACCGCCAGCAGAATCAGCGTGCCGTAATGCGCCACGACCAGAGCGGGATGCCTCTTGACGCTCATCGCTCCTCATCCTTGAGCGGGTTCGACAGGCGCAGCGCAAACCAGGACAGGCCGGCGACGACGATCAGCAGCAACACCGAAATGGCTGCGGAGATTGCGCATGGCAGCTGCCCGGATGTGCCACCGGCGCGAAAGTGAAGCTGAAAGGCCACTAAGGTAACGCCGAAACGCTACAAATTCAGTAGCTGGCTGCGCTTATTCCGTAACCGCTGCGCGGCCTTTTGCGCACAAATGGTTCGGACGCTATCAAAGTCGCCAATGCTTGCCCTGCATGGGTCTATCTCGCACGGGCCACACAGGGCAAAGCATTTGCACAACCTCCATCAGGCTCAACCACTCGACGATGGGGTCGATCCCGCAAGCCTTGCCCAGCGGCGGCTGAAAAGGCACCCCCGCTTCGCGCGCCAGCACCGTACCTGCATCGGCGCGGTTCAGCGCCGTTTCAGCATGTGTATCGGTGTTATCCGAGAAGTTCATTGAGAAGTTCCGATTTGTTGAATATGGCAAAGTACTCACGCAACTCATTCATGTCGAGCGACGCACGATGTATTTTCATTAGTGCTCGAATGTCGTCCAAGTCGCGCGTTCGCGCCACATCGTTCACGAAGCCTTGCAGCTTGAAGCCGATAAGCCCTTCGACACTGATGATACGCATGCGGCCCATGGGGGTCTCGCGCTCCGATGCCTGCGCCAGCAGGCGGCGCGCAAGGGGGCGATGCGCGTAAAGCAAATCCAACCCTTCGGCTGCGCGCACATAGTTGGCGGCGTCCTCGCTGCGGTAGAGGCACTCGTAGCCCAAATCCAGCAGCGCATCATGTACCCGATCCGCAGCTTCGGCCTCCACCAGAAAATCCACATCCTTGGTGGCGCGCACCACTTGGTGCGCAACCACCGCCAAGCCACCAATCAATGCTGGCTCTATGCCGTTGCGCGCAAACATGGACAATGCTTCGCGAATTTGTTCTGCCAGGTTGGACATGCCTACAGCGTGGAAAGGAGGATGCGTCAATCATAGCGTCCGCTTTGGCACTGTCACATCCTTATCCCTTGACCGCCCCCGCCGTCAGCCCGGTGATGATCTGCCGTGCGGCAACGAAGGTGAAGATCAACGGCGGTATCGCAATCAAGCTGCCCAGCGCCATGATCTTGCCCCAGTCCACGCCAATGTCGGTGATGTAGAGCGAGGCCGCCACCGGCAGCGTGCGGGTGGCGCGGTCGGTCAGCACGAGCGCCAGAATGAATTCGTTCCAGGCGATGCGGAAAGTGAAGATGGACGCCGCCGCGATACCTGGCTTGATCAGCGGCAGCACCACCTTGTAAAAGACCTTGATCGGCCCGCAGCCGTCGATGGCCGCGGCTTCTTCCAGTTCCTTGGGCACCTGCAGGATGAAGCCGTACAGCAGCCAGATCGCAAACGGCAGGTTGACCGCCACATAGAGCAGGATCAGGCCCCACAGCGAGTTGATGAGACCAACCTGATTCCAGATCATGAACACCGGCACTGCCAGCACCGCCAGTGGCACCGTGCGCAGCAGCAGCGTGACATAAGCCATGCTCTTGCGACCAGGAAAGCGAAAGCGCGCCAGACCGTAGGCCGCCATGCAGCCCAGCACCAGCGTGATGACGGTCGAGACGACGCCGACCATCAGGCTGTTGCCCAGGTAGCGCTTGAAACTGTCTTCGCCCAGCACGTCGCGGTAATTTTCCAGCGTGGGCGCAAAGATAAAGTGGATGCCGGTGTTGAAAATCTGGGTCTGCAGTTTCAGCGAAGTTGCAAACATCAGGATGATGGGCGCGACACACACTACCGCCAGCAGGATCAACGTGCCGTAGTGCGCCACAACCAGGGCTGGGTGCCGCTTCACGCTCATGAACGCTCCTCGTCCTTCAGCGGGTTCGACAGACGCAGCGCAAACCAGGACAGACCGGCAACGACGATCAACAGCAACACCGAAATGGCGGCCGCGCCGCCCAGACGCTGGCCGACGAAGGCGGTCTTGTAAATGTGCAGCGACAGGATCTCGGTGCTGTCACCGGGACCGCCAAAGGTCAGGATGTAGATGACCTCCAGCACGCGGAAGGCATCAATCAGGCGCATCAGCAGCGTGATGGCAATCACGTTCATCACCATCGGCAGCTTGACCCGGAATGTGGTTTGCCACCAGTTGGCGCCATCGACCCGCGCTGCTTCTAGCACCGCACCATCCACATTGGCCAGCGCTGCAATCATCATGATGAAAACAAAAGGCGTCCACTGCCAGATGTCGGCAATGATGATAGCCATGAAAGCCGTATTCTCCTGCGCCAGCCAACCGACCGGCGCGTGCCCGAAGACGGCCAGAATGGCGTTGATCAGACCGAACTGTGCGTCAAAGAGGTAGCGCCAGGTCAGACCGACGGCGATCGGCGCAATCATCATCGGCAGAATAAAGAGCGTGCGAAAGAAGGCCATGGCGCGCACCTGGCCTTCCAGCGCCAGCGCCAGCGCAATGCCCAGCACCATCTCGGCCGCAACGCACACAAAAGCGAACAGCAGCGTGGTGCGCAAGGAGCGCCACACCGACGGATCCTGAAAAGCCCGGCTGAAGGCATCCAGCCCGACCCACTTGGCCTCACCCCAGGGCGTCCCCATGCTCCAGTCGTAGAACCCGAGTTGCAAGGCAGACAGCAGCGGGTACAGGCAGGCCGCAGCCATCACGGCCACCGCCGGTCCCAGATAGACCCAGGGAACCCACGCCGGGGTGCGCATCGATCAGGCCTTCAGGTAACCGCCACGCTTCATGATGTCGGTCACCTTGGGCACAATGCCGTCGAGAGCTTCCTGCGCCTTCTTCTTGCCGGTAAGTGCTTCGGAGACGGCAACACCCAGCGCCTGGATGTTGATCTCGTCCCACTCGGCGATGATAGGACGCCAGTCGGGATCCGAATACTCCAGTTGCTGACGCAGCGTGATGTACTCAGGGTACTGGCGCACCATGTCCTGATCCATCATGGTCGAGTTGCGACTCGGCACACCGCCGATGCGACAAACCGCCTTGTCCTGCTCCTTGGAAGTGAGCCACTGCATCAAGAGGAAGGCCGCGTCGGCGTTCTTCGCGTTCTTCGGAATCGCCAGCCCCAGGCCGCCGGATTGGGATGAATAGCGAACGCCCTTGGGATGCACCACATAGCTCACCTGACCGCCAATCTTGGACACGGAAGGGTTGTTGACCTGACCGAAGATCAGGGACGAATCCAGGTACATCGCAGCCTGCCCCTGCAAAAAGGAAGTGATCATTTCGCCCTGGCCGTAGCCCGGAATGCCGACCGGTCCGGTGTCGGAAACCAGTTTCAGGAAATTGAGCGCCTTGACTCCGGTCTCGTTGTTAAAGATCGGCTTCCACTTGTCGTCAAAGATCTTGCCACCGAGGGGATTGAGGTGCAGCAACCAGGCATGCACGCACTGATGACCCGCCTGGCCGCGCGAGGTCAAGGCACCGATGCCTGCCTTGTCTTTCAGCACCGGCAGCAACTTTTCGAATTCAGCGTAGTTCTCCGGCGCCTTCAGGTTGTGCTTGGCAAAAATGTCGCGCCGATAGGCCAGGATGGAGGTCTCGGCACCGTAGGGCATGCCGTAGAGCTTGGCACCGGGGCCGGCCAGATAACCCTTGGGACCACCGACCAGACCCATGTTCTCGACATAGCGCGGCACCACGTCCTTGAAGTCGTAATGGGGATCCGCCAGCGCCGTATTCTTGAAGAAAGGTTCAAGTTCGCGGATCAGGTTCTTCTTGACGTATTCACCTTTCCACATGACGACGTAGCAGATCAGGTCGTAGTCGCCGGAAGGCTTGGCCATCTCCAGCA
>CAIVLG010000059.1 GCA_903906695.1 uncultured beta proteobacterium
ACCGCACGCAATCTGCTGCTGGCCGGTACGCTGATCGTGAGCGGCCAGTGTCGGGCAGTGGTGTTTGCCACTGGCATGCATTCGGAGTTCGGCAAGATCGCCCATCTGACGCAGACCATAGGAACCACATCGTCACCTCTTCAGCTTGAGATAGCCCGCTTGTCGCATCTGGTTGCCATTTTTGCAAGCGCCTTGGGTGTCATTTTCTTCTTCATTGGACAGGCGATTGGCTTGTCGTTCTGGAGCAACCTGCTGTTTGCCATCGGCATCATTGTTGCCAATGTTCCGGAGGGACTGTTGCCCACCGTCACCTTGTCACTGGCCATGGCAACCCAGCGCATGGCACGGCGCAACGCCCTGGTGCGCCACCTGTCAGCGGTAGAGACGCTGGGAAGCACGACCGTGATCTGCTCCGACAAAACCGGCACCTTGACACAAAACCGCATGACCGTGAAGCAGGTGTTTGTCGAAGGCGAATTGCGTGACCCCTGGGTCGATCTGCCAGATGCCTTGCTGCGCGTGCTTGGGCATTGCCACACACTGCGCTTTACCGACGGCAAGCCATTGGGTGACCCCATGGAATGCGCTCTCTGGGAAGTTGCAGCGCACGCCAACGCAGCCGAGAGCCGGCGCGTCTGGTCTTCAGAGATTGCCTTCGACGCCGATCGCAAACGGATGTCGGTCATCCTCGGGCAAGGCGGCGAGAGAGCACTGTATTGCAAAGGCGCTCCCGAAGCCGTGCTGCCGCTGTGTTCGCATCTGCTGTTTGGGGGCCAGGTCGTGGCATTGGACGCAGCAATGCAAGGCCAATGGATCGCAGCCCAGGAGGGGATGGCGGATCGTGGCTTGCGCGTTCTCGCACTGGCCTATAAAGCATTAGCCAGCGACGAAGTGCCGACCGAGCAGGCCTTGATTCTGTGCGGCCTGATTGGCCTTGAAGACCCACCGCGCCCGGAAGTGCCGCCGGCCATTGCGCGCTGCCAAACGGCAGGTGTCAAAGTCATCATGGTCACGGGGGACCATCCGCACACCGCCGTGGCGATTGCCCGCGAGATCGGCCTGGTCCGTAGTTTGCAGCCGGAGGTGTTGCTGGGAGAGATGCTGCCAAAAATGTCGCCCGCCCAGTTGCAGCTCGCCCTCGACGCACCGGAAATCATTTTTGCCCGCGTCACCGCTGAACAAAAGATGCTGATTGTTCAAGCCCTGCAGCGCAAAGGCGAGATCGTCGCTGTCACCGGTGACGGGGTGAACGATGCCCCGGCACTCAAAGCCGCCGACATCGGCATCGCCATGGGCCTGTCCGGGACCGATGTAGCCAAGGAGGCGGCTGACATCATCCTGCTCGATGACAACTTTGCCAGCATCGTCAGCGCCATCGAAGAGGGTCGCGCAGTATTTGAAAATCTGCGCAAATTCCTGACCTATATCTTGTCGTCCAACGTGCCAGAGTTGGTGCCTTATCTGGCCTTCATGCTGCTGCGCATTCCCTTGCCACTGACCGTGATCCAGATCCTCGCGGTCGACCTCGGAACCGACATGCTGCCCGCACTGGCGCTCGGTGCCGAGGCACCGCATCCCGGTCTCATGCTGCAGCCGCCGCGCAAGCGTAGCGAGCGTCTGCTGTCATGGGGACTGGCGCTGCGCGCCTACCTCTGGCTGGGCGCGCTCGAAGCGGTGATCGCCATGGCAGCTTTCTATTTCGTGCTCAATGGCACCGGTTGGCATTATGGTTATCTCCTGTCAAGCCTGGATGCAGGCTATCTGCAGTCCACAACCGCGTGTCTTGCCGGCATCGTCATCGCGCAGATGGTCAATGTGTTCCTCTGCCGCCACCCCAGGCAATTGGCGCTGAATTTTGGCCTGTTCAAGAATCCCATGCTGCTGGCGGGCTTGGCGCTTGAACTGGTTTTGTTGTTGCTCATCATCTATACGCCTTGGGGCAACGCCCTGTTCGGCACGGCGCCTCTGGGGCTCGACGTTTGGCTGCTGGTGCTGCCGCTGGCGCTCTTGATGGGCCTGCTTGAAGAGGTACGCAAAGCGGTAGTTCGCTGGCAAATCAAACGAAAAATGGCAGGCCAGACTGCGTGAGTTAGCTTGAGTGCATTCTCCTGCAACTGCTTCTCATCGCCTGGAATCGTCCGCCAGGATCAATGCCGTGCCGGCGCGATCAGGGGATGCCGTTGCGCAATGGCAGTCAAGAGTGCGCCATATTAATTTGAAATCTATGCCGCTTCTCTAGCGCGAGGGCACACGCAGATCATCCAGATAGTCGCGCGCAATATTGACGCTGGAGGCGACCCCCAGCGAGGCAAATCGTTTTGCTAGCCATAACCGAGCGCAATCCCTGCCCAGATCCCGTAAGGTGTGAATCAGTTTGGCATCCGTGGCCGATTTGGTGGATGCATGAAACCCCTCCAGGATTTCTCCGCCATCGATGCGGTGCATCAGTACATCCTTGTACCGGTTGGGATCGAGCTTCCCCTCGGACAGCAGCCGTTTGACAAAGGCGATTGCGCGCATCTCGGCGATCAGGGCTGCGTTGAACGTGATTTCATTGAGTCGATCCAGAATGTCGCCGGCTGTTGTAGGCAGCTTTTGGCGTTTGATGGGGTTGATCTGTACCAAGACAATATCTCGGCTATCGCACTGGTAGATCAACGGATGAATGGCCGGGTTGCCTGAGTACCCACCGTCCCAGTAATGTTCTCCCTCAATTTCAACTGCATGGAAGACCGTTGGCAGACAAGCCGATGCCATTACTGCTTTTGCGGTAACTCGTTTACCCGAAAACACCTCTGCTTTTCCTGTAGTCACTGCGGTGGCGACGACAAAGACCTTGAGCGCCTTGAAGGCTGCGATCCTCTCGAAGTCGATCTGCTTTTCCAGGAAGTCCTGCAGCGGATTGATGTCCAGCGGATTGCTCTGGTAGGGCGATATTGATTTCGACCAGAAACTGGTCATGGCATCCGTCAGGAGCTGGCTCGGCGATTGCTCACTCGTCAAGCCTCCGAGCCCACCAAATAGAAGGTCAAAGGGTGTCCGCTGGGCCTGCGTGATGGAAGAGGTCAATGCTCCCATGTCAACCACGCCCTCCCAGAACCGTTCCAGTGAAGCGCGAGCAGACTGGTTCATTTGGGTGAACGATTGGCCGCTTGCTTGCGCAAAACCGTGGGCCAGTGCTACTGCGTTCATCGCTCCTGCACTGGTTCCGCTGATTCCATCGAGCGCAATGCGCCCGTCTGCAAGCAGCGTGTCCAGCACACCCCACGTAAAGGCTCCATGCGACCCTCCACCCTGCAAAGCGAGGTTGATGCGAGGTGCCAGAGGGGCGGAGTGTTCCGTGGTGCCTGGACCTGTGGGCATATTCATGGGCGTAGGGTATCAAAATCTGCCTGCCGCGGTGCTGTTGAGAGATTTCACGCGACATCGCTGCCCATCAATTCGCTCGTTACGGTCACAGCGCTTCTTGAAGAACGGTAGTTTCTTGCCAAATAACACCTTGCTTGGTACAGGTGCCGCTGTTCTTTGGCACCGTCGCTTCGACATTGCAATTTATACAGTCAGGAAAACTACGGGCCCTCGCAGTGACATCTGCCAGGCGTTCATCAGCCTTTCCTGATGTATCTACTTTGTATCAGGTGCAATACCAGGCGCCATTCACCACGGCCGAGCTCACAGCCTTGCGCGACATCATCGATCAGGCACCAAATGTTTGATCTGAAACCTGCGCTAGCGTGTCAAAGGCAATACCCTTTTCTTCATTGTCACGATTCAGATATGCTGGCCGCTTTCCAACAGTCGGCTGGGAGAGCCGTCTTTGCCATCGAAGGAATATCATTACTGCCGCGCTTGAGGACATTATCAAAACACCGAATTCATGAACACGATTCAAGTTCTCGTTCGCCGTGACCACCTGGCAACGGCGCGTTTGCGCCAAGTCGCTGAGTTCGATCTGGCGGCGGGTCAGGTACAGGTTCGGGTCGACGCCTTCGCGCTGACCTCAAACAACATCACCTACGCTGCCTTTGGCGAAATTCCCATCAGGTTCACTGGCAACCAGCACCGTTGGCAGCTTCAACTCGTGCAGAAGTTGGCTGATGCGCGGCACATCGTCTGCCTCGCACCGGTCTGCAGCGGGGCTTGGGCGGTGTTCATGCTCTTGCCGGGCTCGCTCACACAGCAGATTTCAGGAATCAGGCAAGGGGCTAGTCAATTTCAATGGCGTTGCGCTTGATGACGGAGCCCCAGCGCAGGTAGTCTTTGCGAAGTATCGCGTTGAGCTCATTTGGCGTCGATGACGTCGCGTCAAGCCCGGCATTGGTCAGCACCGATGTGACTTCCGACAACTTCATGATAGCCGCAATTTCTGTGCTTAACCGAGTGATCACCTGAGCCGGGACCTTTGCGGGAACAAAGAACGCGTACCAGATATCCACATTGACACCGCTGACCCCCAACTCCTGAATCGTCGCCACACCGGGCGCGACCGGGTGGCGCGCAGCACCGCCAACGGCGAGGGCGGTCAGTTTTCCGGCACTGACAAAGCTCTGAGCCACGTGAACCGGCAGAAAACCCACCATCAGTTCACCTGCCAATAAGTCCTGCACGAAACCTGAGGTCCCTTTGTAGGGGACATGCAGCAGTGTGAGTTGCGTTTCGCTCTTGAACAGTTCCATCGCCATATGGTGCGGCGTGCCGATGCCGGGTGAACCGTAATTGACGAAGCCTGGTTTGGCCTTTGCCAGCGCGATCAGTTCCTGCATCGACTTGATCCCGGACTTGGGACTGGCCACCAGCATCAATGTGCCATAGGCAGTCATGCAAACAGGTGCGAAATCGTCTACCGGATTGAATGGAACGCTTTTATAAAGCTGGGCCGCCATCAACATGGTGTTCGCGCCCATCAGCATGGTGTAGCCATCAGGGTTAGCCCTGGCGACACTGTCAGCGCCGATGTTGCCGCTGGCGCCAGGGACGTTGTGCACGACGACAGGCTTGCCCAGACGTTCACTCAATTTGGGTGCAACCGTGCGGGCAATAGTATCCATGCCGGTGCCCGGCGTGAACGGCACGATGATCTTGATGGTCTGAGTCGGCCACACCTGGGCCAGAGAAACCGTTGCAAGCGCCATCAACAACCCAGCCAAAGCGACGCGAATCTTCATGTTTGTCTCCTCTTGTTGTTTATCTCAAGAAACCATGCTCTTCTCGCAGAACTTTATCGTCATGTTAATCCTCGTGGCCAGTTCATCTGCCTCAATCGCGAACAGCAGACGATCGGTCAAGTGATACAGGTTCCGCGCATGAGACGGGCACTGATGACTTGAGTACGGTTCGCCCGGTGATACTAATTGGCCTGGAAAGCCGCGACAATGTGCCATTTTCAGATCAAGTCTTTTCCAAATCGAGATGAATCGTGGACACGATCGCTAACCTCAAGGCATTTGTTGCAACGGCCGATACCGGAAGCCTTTCAGGCGCAGCGCGTCAATTGGGCGTTGTACCGTCTGTTGTCTCGAAACGAATTGATCAACTCGAATGGCGCATCCGCGCGCCGCTTTTTAACCGCAGCACGCGCAAACTGGCCTTGACCGATGTCGGAGAACGCTATTTGGGCACCGTTCGGGAGGCGATCCGGCAGGTGGATGACACGCTTGCCGGCATGGCGCGCGCCAGTGGTGAACTGGAGGGGCATATCAGGGTCAAGATACCTACTACCCTGGGAGTGCTTTATCTCGGCGAAATTTTGAACGATTTCCTTCGAAGCCAGCCCATGATCAGCATGGACATTGTTTTGGCGGACCGGTCCGTGAACCCGTTGGAGGAAGGCTTTGATATCGCCATCGGTGCGCTACCAGAGTTGTACGGGCACGTGCAAGACCTGCCCTTGTGCCTGATAAAGCGGTTCTTGTGCGCCGCACCAGGCTATCTGCAACGTCGGGGCACGCCGCTGCGTCCGGCCGACTTGGTTGACCACGATTGCCTGGTCTTCACGACATCAGGCGCCCGCTGGGAATTTCAAAGCGACCAGGGCTTGATCGGCATCGATGTGCTTCCCAAGCTGCGCACCAACAATGGCACAGCGATCTGCCAGGCCGCGCTCGCCGGGGGCGGCATCGCAGTCCTGTCCGACTATCTGGCCAGCGCCCCGCTGCAATCCGGTCAGTTGCTTGAAGTTCTTCAGGGTTTTGCCGTACCGGGTCTTTGGCTCAAAGCCCTGGTGCCGAGTAACCGCGTTGAACTGCCTCGGGTTCGCCTGTTGCTCAATTGGCTCGAACAGAATCTCAAACCGCTGCCACCCTGGGACAGGAAACAGCGCGCTCACGCCTGAGGTCAAGCGCGAACCAGTCTTTCAGTTCTTGCCCTTGGCACAAGCACGTATGAACGTCTTGAAGCTCTCCGCCGCCGGTGACAGCGTTCTACCTTGACGTGTAATGAAAGATATTTCGCGTCGGATCGCGGGTTTCACCATTTTCTTCACTTCGATCTTGTAAGCCCGGGTGATCGGACTGGCGTATGATGGCAAGACGGCCACACCCAGACCTGCGTCGACCATGCCAAGCACTGTCGACAGATAGGCTACTTCGTAGGCATCTTGAAGATCTAAGCCAGCGTCAATACGGCACTTCTTGATGAGTTGTCCGACGGAATTGTCCGGCGTTAGCGAAATGAACGGATGTCCTGCCAAATCCTGCCAGGCGACGCTGGCTTTTCCCGCCAGTGGATGCCCTGCGGGGCAAGCCAGCACCAGGGTGTCGGCCATAAATGGCTCGGCCACCAACTCGCGTCCCGATCTTTCAAATGTGCCGATGCCGAAGTCGACCTCCGCATCACGAACTTTGGGCTGAATCAAACTAGCCCGCGTGTCTTGAAGGATGACCTTGATTCCGGGGTACATGGCAGCGTATTCGCCAATGATCTTTGGCAGCCAGATTGAAGCCATCAGCGGTGTCGCCGCCACCGTCACCCGACCGCGCTGCTTTGCCACCAGCTCTTTGGAACTCGCCAGGGCGTTGGTGAGATCAGCCAGTATCTTCTCGGCCACCGGATAGAACTCGCGCCCGGCATCAGTGAGTTGTACCAAGCGTGTGGTTCGATGAAACAAGCGCAGCCCAAACTGCCCCTCCAACTCGCTCACCAGCACACTGACAGCAGACTGTGTCAGATGCAGCCGCGTTGCCGCCGCCGTAAAGCTCCCGCTCTGTGCCACGCTCAGAAAGGCGCTGATCTGTTTTACCGTGACATTCATGAATCAAATTCATCAACAAATAAAAAGAATGAAATGGCATTATGGGCGCAGGTATGGCAATCTCGCCTCGGTCGATCCCGCAAACTCCAAGGATACTGAAATGAAGCTAGATATTTTCAACCACATTTTTCCCCAAGCCTTCTACCAACGAGCGCTGGAAGTCGTGCCCAACGGCAAGGACATGTTTAAACGGGTTCGTGATATCCCGTACATCGTCGACCTCGATGAGCGCTTCCGGATCATGGACCGTTTCGATGACTATGCGCAGGTCATCTGCCTGGGTTCCCCGCCAATTGAGGTATTCGGACCGCCACCCGTTTCCACCGAAATGGCGCGGCTGGCCAACGATGGCATGGCCGAGCTGGTTGCCAAATACCCTGAGCGTTTCCCTGCCTTCATTGCCTCCCTTCCGATGAACGATCCAGACGGTTTGCTGCGCGAAACAGAGCGCGCCATCGGTGAGCTCGGAGCCGTTGGTGTGCAGGTTTTCACGAATGTTCTTGGCATGCCATTGACAGCCCCGCAGACCTTGCCCCTGTTCGATCTAATGGCCAAACTGGACCTCCCAATCTGGCTGCATCCGGCACGCGGCGCCGACTTTGCTGACTACAAAAAGGAAACGAAAAGCCATTACGAAATATGGTGGACATTTGGATGGCCCTACGAGACCAGCGCAGCAATGGCGCACATGGTGTTCGAAGGTCTGTTTGACAAGCACCCGCAACTCAAGATCATTACCCACCACATGGGTGCCATGATCCCCTACTTCGAAGGGCGCGTCGGTCCAGGCTGGGACCTGCTGGGCACCCGCACCTCGGATCAGGACTATTCATTGGTTCTGAAAAGACTGAAGAAGCGCCCCCTCGATTACTTCAAGATGTTCTATGCTGACACCGCGCTGTTTGGTGCCCGTAAGGCAACTGAACTCGGCCTCGATTTCTTTGGCGTCGATAACGTGCTGTTTGCCTCTGATGCCCCGTTTGATCCAGAAAAAGGAGCTGCCTACACGCGCTGGACCATAGAGATCATCGATGCCCTGGACATTGCGCCCGAGCAACGATATGCCATCTATGAAGGCAATGCGCGCCGTTTGCTGAAATTGAAATAGACGCATTAAATTGCGGACTTTCAAGCGCGAGTGGCAGTTGGCGTTCGGGTCATCCATTGTGTGATTTCACGGAGCCCGCTTTGGCGGGCTCTTCTTGTAGGAGGGCAGGTTGCATTGCTCATGGACAAACCGATCAACTCATTTACTCGCGATAGTGAAACTATTAGAGTCCGCGAATTTGGGGTCAAACGGGTACAATGAAGGATGATGCGGCTGTAGCTCAGTGGATAGAGTATCGGCCTCCGAAGCCGAGGGCCGTGGGTTCGATCCCCGCCAGCCGCACCAGCGCATCATAAGTTGTTGACCCAAAACGACTTTCTTCAAATTGTGCCGACTGCTACATCGCCATGCTACAAAAGGTGAATGGTATGCAGAATCATCTTGTTCGTCGGGGGAGTATCTGGTGGATGCGCCTGGTCGTCCCACATCGACTTCGACCCGCAGCGGGGAGGCGAGAGTTCATTTAATCGTGCCGGACGCACGAACTTGCCATAGTCAAGCTCGTGGCGGCCGTCTTGCTGTCCAATTGGCGCAAGCAATTACTTCAATTGGAATCGCGGCATATGAGTATTGATGTTCTTCGGCTGACTTTGTGCCGTCGCCGTCTACTAAAGTTCTGCGACTCTTACAAATTTGCACAACCCACCGAATCGACGTAGAGCATGGCTGTTGCCACAGCGCCCCGACGGCCCACGAAGCACTACCTGCCGTTGGCGACCTGCCGCACTTGATGAGATAGCGTAGTTCGTGCAAATTTGAGTGCCTGGTAGACCAAGTCCACATCTGGTTTGTGGGCGGTTCCAACATACCGCTGTGGATCGACTTGTCGGTAGGTCGATTACGGTCAAAGTCATAAACTTGCTCAACAATCAGGGTGCGTCACCAGCGAACGTGTTCGTAACCTGCGAGTCCTGACAGAGAAACTGCAACATGAGAAATCTTTCACTAAAGAAATCTGTCATCATTGCCATGTTCGTTGCGGTGGAAGTCAAGAGCGCCCGCCACGTCGCAGGATTCGGTGCGGCTCGCTCCATTGATGGCCAAGAGATCTGGCTCGCTCTAGGATCGGCACGGGTGCAGTCTTGATCCACCGATTGCTCCCCAAGGGCACCGACCACGGCATCATCCCGATCTTTGCTGCAAGGGCGCTGCGCGGCTTCGCCGATGGATTTGTCTCTGTGCTGCTGCCGGTATACCTGCTGGCACTGGGGCTTGGAGGGGTGGAGGTTGGGGCCATCGCTACGGCAACTATGCTCGGGTCGGCACTGGCGACGCTCGCCATTGGCGCATGGGGGCACCGTTGGGCAGGACGAACACTTCTGATCGGCGCGGCGGCCCTGATGGCGGTCACCGGGCTGGGCTTTGCTGCCATTTCTTCCTTTTGGCCTCTGCTGCTGATTGCGTTCCTGGGCACACTCAATCCGAGTTCGGGCGATGTCAGCGTGTTTCTGCCGTTGGAACACGCCCGTTTGGCGTCTGGGTCTGACCTGGCGAACAGAACCGACCTTTTCGCCCGATATGCGCTATTTGGTGCGCTTTGTGCGGCTCTGGGGGCGCTCGCCTCTGGCTTGCCCGATCGTCTTGTTGTTCTGCTAGGCACTCAAAGACTGGGTGCGCTACGCGGCATGTTCGTCCTCTACGGACTTATTGGTCTCATGGTGTGGGCTTTGTATCGAAGGCTGCCAGCAGACGAAGCATCCGGAAACACCAAGCCCGCGCCCCTGGGGCCGTCAAGAGCCGTGGTCATTAAGCTGGCAGCATTGTTCTCGGTGGATTCTTTTGCCGGTGGTCTGGTGGTCAATTCGCTGCTGGCTCTGTGGTTGTTCCAGCGATTTGGGTTGTCGCTTTCAGCAGCGGGTGCTTTCTTCTTCGGATCGGGTCTGCTGGGTGCCGCCTCACAACTTGCAGCACCGCTGCTGGCAAAGCGCGTCGGACTGGTCAATACCATGGTGTTCACACATATTCCTGCGAGTCTGTGCCTTATCGCTGCGGCGTTTTCATCCGATGTCAGAGTGGCCCTAGTTCTCTTGCTGGCCCGTGCTTTGGTTTCATCCATGGATGTTCCAGCTCGCAGCGCGTTTGTGATGTCGGTTGTTCAATCCAATGAGCGATCGGCGGCGGCCAGCTTTACAGCTGTACCACGAAGCCTGGCGTCGGCTGCGAGTCCATTGCTGGCGGGTTGGCTTTTTCAGTCAGGCTGGGTAGCGGCTCCACTTGTCGCATGTGGTGTACTCAAGATCGCGTACGACTTGGCACTGTGGCGTGCGTTCAGGTTGTCTGAAACCACCTGATTGCAGTTGAGAATCGAACATTGGCGCGTCTGTACAGGCATGTACGAAGAGTGTCAAATCGACATTCCGCAGTCTTTCATGGCGCTGACGCAGTGGACTAACGGGTAGCAGGACGGCAATAACGCGAACGAATCGCCAGATTAATGAAACGAACTACCAGGACCAGCGTCAACTCTGGCGAGACGATGATTGGCGTGATTGCCAGTCGAACGGAATGATGATGCTTCCGTTGGGCTTAGTGGCCGGTTGAGCCGAGTTCAAACGACCCAGGGGTCCGTGCGCATCAGCGCCGATAGTCATGCTGCATTTCGTTTTGCCCTTCCCTGTCCTCGTGTCGATTGTCTCGATGGTCGTCGTGCCGGTGTTCGGGTTGTTGATAGTAGCCTTCGCCACGCATGTACTGGTTGTGGTGTTCCCACCAGCGATTTCTGGGATCTACCTGGACAAAATGAACAGGATGACCACAGGCGTGGTAACGACCACAGTGGCGACCCCAGTCCCGATATTCCTCGGGTGGCACATGCAGGTACATCACCGGCGCACCATACACAGGTCTACCGACAATGACAGGCTGCATATTGATGACTGGCGGCGGTGCATTGTTACCGATGGCGATTTGACCGTAGACGCCAGGCGCGAAGGGGCCGCCAATGGTCACATTGGCATAGGCTTGTGCGCGGGCGTTGCCAGCTATGAGGAGCGCTATTGCTGCGATTGGTAGCGCCAACCTCATCAGATTTCGACGATGATCGTCGGGGGTTGATGAAGTAGAAACGATCAGAGCGGCGTTGAACATGGTTGGCCTCATTGGAAGTAACAGTGTCAATACAACGTTCGAGTTGAAGACCCGTCGGACGGTCTCAAGTAAAGATCGCAGAACGGTCGCATCCAGATGTAACTGAGGGTTGGCCGTCGTATCTGGATGATCTGAGTGAACGATATGGGCGCGGTACAGTGCTGATGGCAAGCGCTGGACTCCGGCGTACGCCACCCGTGTTGAAAATATGCCCACTGTCAGAGTAGGAAGGTCGTTAAGATTGAAAGGCAAGGATGTAGAACGTGACAACACCAAAACAGAAATTTGTTGAGATAGATCGGCACTACCGTCCACCGGGACTCCGCTTGACACTGGACGTGGATGGTGCGACTGCCCAGGACATAGAGCGCGGAATCAATGCTGCCAAAAGAGTCTTTCTGCTGGCTGAAATCAGTTCCTATGCAGCAGTGAGCGCGGCGAGTTATATGGACTTGGATGACCCCAACCTGCAACTGACAGACCAACAGCATGAATGGGCTGGCGTTTGGTGGGACGCAGACGAGGCAGCGATCGAGGCGGCTTGCAGCGAAATGCCCGCTGGTGAGAAGACCTACTTCTTTAGCCTCACCTGGGATGGCGCCGCAATACCTGTCAACGGTCAGTACATTCGCAGCACAACCTGGGTCGGTAAAGAAAAGCAGGAATGATCACCCATGTGCTGCTGCGCCCACATCTGGGCTGACTACAAAAAGTACGCGAGGGCCTGGCGGCCTAGCGATCTACAGCAGCAATGGTGAAAAAGTTTCCCGAGCGTCCGGTCAATCCTGAGCGAATTTGTTGGGGATGTGACTTGTACTGTTCTGCGTATTCCCTGAAATGCGGCAACGGCTCCGAGCGCACCCAGCACCCGTATGAGCTTTTTGGCGAAGACTGGCGCGATTGGGGACACGACTTTTAGTCTCTAACAAGTTATGTCTTCGCATTTTCTGAGAAGACTTCAAAGTGTTGCAGCCATGGCTGGAACTATGTTGAAGCGGGTCAAAGAGCCAGCGGCAGCGATGGCGCTGCGGCCCAAGCGCGTGAGGTAGTAGCGG
>CAIVLG010000060.1 GCA_903906695.1 uncultured beta proteobacterium
CCTTTGCCCTGCGGCTGGCTCTCGAATTTTCGCAACAGGTTGGTTTGTACGCAGTGCTGGTTGAGGCCAAAGACAACAAGGCCAAGGCGTTTTACACCCGACTGGGTTTCATCGAAACGGTCGATGACCCGCTGTGTCTGTTCCTGCCGATCGCCACGCTGGCCAAGACCAAGGCAGCACGATGAGCCAGGTCCTCATCAACGACTACCTGCGCCAGCTTGACATCATCAAAAAGGTCAGCGGCAGCCAGCGCGAAACCATCGTGCGCGAGGCGTTCAAGGACTTGCTGAAGAACTGGGGCCGCCAGCACGACCTGATCTTTCTGGCCGAGTACCCGCTGAAGACCGCCACCAAAAGCAACATCAATGTCGATGGCGCGCTCTTGCACGAGCTGCGCATGCCGCTGGGCTACTGGGAGGCCAAGGATGCGGCGGACGATCTGGACGAGGAGATCAGCAAGAAGTTCCGCAAGGGATATCCGCAGGACAACATCATCTTCAGCGACGACGCGGTCGCCGTACTCTGGCAGAACAAGAGCGAGGTCTTGCGCTGCGACATGACGGACACGCAGGCGCTGGCGAAACTGCTGAAGTTGTTCTTCGGCTTCGAGCGGCCCGAGATCGCGGGCTTCAGGGCGGCGGTAGAGCAGTTCAAGGCCGATCTGCCGGCGGTGCTGCTGGCGCTGCGCCAGATGATCGAGCGCGAGCACGACAAGAACCCGGGCTTTCGCGCTGCCGAGGAAAAATTTCTGCTGCACGCGCAGGAGGCCATCAACCCCGGCCTGCTGGAAGCTGACGTGCGCGAGATGCTGATCCAGCACATCCTGACCGAAGAAATTTTTGCCAAGGTGTTTGACGACTCCGACTTTCACCAGCACAACAACGTGGCGCGCGAGCTCTACGCGCTGGAGGCCGAGTTCTTTACCGGCAGCCTGAAGAAAGACACGCTGAAAGGCCTGGAGACCTACTACGCCGCCATCCGCGCCGCCGCCGCGCAGATCAGCAGCCACAGCGAGAAGCAGACGTTTCTGAAAGTCATTTACGAGAACTTTTACAAGGTCTACA
Source organism: uncultured beta proteobacterium (assembly GCA_903906695.1). Classification (GTDB taxonomy): domain Bacteria; phylum Pseudomonadota; class Gammaproteobacteria; order Burkholderiales; family Burkholderiaceae_C; genus Rhodoferax. The sequence continues at coordinate 1,065 of CAIVLG010000060.1, forward strand.
ACGCCAAGGCGGCGGACCGGCTCGGCGTGGTTTACACGCCGAACGAAATCGTGCGTTTCATGATCGATGGTGCCGACTGGTTGTGTGAAAAGCACTTCGGCAAGAACCTGATCGACCGCGATGTGGACATCCTGGACCCGGCCACTGGCACCGGAACTTTCATCTGCGAACTGCTGGAGCATTTTCGCGGTCAACCGAAGAAGCTGGCGCACAAGTACCAGCACGAACTGCACGCCAACGAGGTCGCGATCCTGCCCTACTACGTGGCGAACCTGAACATCGAAGCCACCTATGCCGCCATCACCGGCGGCTATGAAGAATTCCCGAATCTGTGCTTTGTCGATACGCTGGACAACGTGGCGAACCAGAATCTGAAGGGCGGACTCACCACAACGCAGTCATTGTTTGCTGGCGTCTCCGAGGAAAACGTGGCGCGCATCCAGCGCCAGAACAGCCGCAAGATCAGCGTGGTGATTGGCAATCCACCCTACAACGCCAATCAGGCTAACGAGAACGACAACAACAAGAACCGGGAATATCCGAAGATTGACCAACGCATCAAGCAGACCTACATCGCCCAAAGCACGGCGCAGAAGACCAAGCTCTACGACATGTATGCGCGCTTCTTCCGCTGGGCCAGCGACCGGCTCAGCGAAAACGGTGTGTTGGCCTTTGTGACGAACCGCAGCTTTATCGAGAGCCGCACCTTCGACGGCTTTCGCAAAACGGTAGCGCAGGAGTTCAGCGACATCTACGTGGTCGATCTGGGCGGCGATGTGCGTGCCAACCCCAAGCTCAGCGGCACCAAACACAACGTCTTCGGCATCCAGACCGGCGTGGCCATCAGCTTTATGGTCAAGCGGGTTGGTGATGGCAAGGACAAGAGATCAGCCCGCGTGTTCTACCTGCGTCGCCCTGAGATGGAAAGTGCCGAGGACAAACTTGGATTTCTCGCCAATCATCCAATGAGCAGCCTGGGTTTTGACGAAACGCAACCCGACATCACCAACAACTGGGTGAACCTGACGAGGAACGATTTCGATACGTTTATTCCATTGGCAAGCAAAGAGACCAAGACGGCAAGTTTGGAAGTAATGGAGCAAGCAGTTTTCAAGCTCTTTTCGCTCGGCGTGGTGACAAATCGTGATGAGTGGGTGTATGACGAACGAGACAACGATCTGCTGGTCAAGATAACGTATTTGGTTGAAAACTACAACGCGGATTTGCTCCGTCATCAGACCAACCAAACAGCCGCTTTTACAGCAGACGATTTTGGTGCCGACATCAAGTGGACTCGTGCAGTGAAAGCTGATCTCCAACGAGGGATGCAATACACCGTTGACCACACCGCGACGATCGAGGCCTGTTACAGACCGTATGTGAAACGCCGCCTTTACTTCCATCCAAAACTGAACGAAATGCAGTACCAGTTGCCTTCCATTTTTGGTGGCGGTGGCGTTAAGAACCGATGTATGGTGATTTCGGATGCGACGGCTCAGAAGCCATGGATGGTGTGCGCTGTGGAGCAAGTGCCAGACTTGCATTTTGTTGGAGCTGCGGCGGGAACGGTTTGTCTTCCCTTGCAACGGTTCCTACCTGGTGGTGAACTGGCAGACAACATCACCGACTGGGCGCTCAAACAATTCAGCACCCACTACGCGGACGAGATTGGCAAGGGCAGGGCGGCCCGCAAGATCACGAAAGACGCCATCTTTCACTACTGCTACGCCGTGCTGCACGACCCGCTGTACCGCGAGAAGTACGCGCAGAATTTGAAGCGCGAATTTCCACGCATCCCGTTCTATGCCGACTTCTGGCAGTGGGCGGCCTGGGGCGAGGCGCTGATGCAACTGCACATCGGCTACGAGCAGGTGGCACCTTTCGTGCTGACGCGCACTGACACGCCAGACGCAAAGGCGCGCGCTGCCGGTCTGGCGCCTAAAGCGATGCTGCGTGCCGACACCGCTGCTGGCAGCATCGCGCTCGACAGCGAGACGACGCTGCGCGGCATTCCCGCAGCGGCCTGGACTTACAAACTCGGCAACCGCAGCGCGCTGGAGTGGGTACTGGACCAGTACAAGGAAAAGAAGCCCAAAGACCCGACCATCCGCGAGAAGTTCGACACCTATCGCTTCTGTGATTACAAGGAAAAAGTGCTTGACCTGTTGCAGCGCGTGACAACGGTGAGCGTCGAGACAGTTCGCATCACGGGTGAGATGAAAGCGGCAAACCGATGAAAGTCGTTAAACTTCTGTCAACCAAATGAAAGGAGCGCGGTCATGGGTGCAGCCGAGCGTATGGCGGAACTTTTGAAAGCCATGCATGAGCGCGAGATTGGCGAAGTGCTTGATTTCGCGGAGTTCCTGATTGCCAAGCGCGATCAGGACAAGGCGGATGCGTTCGCGGTATTCGGGAAATATGCCGGCACTTGGACGGGTCGATTCAATCGGGCCGATGCCTATGACCGCAAAGATCTTCGCTGACACCAACGTCGCAATCTACGCGCTTGATGCCGATCCGGCGAAGCGCCAGACCGCGCTCGGCATTCTCGATCTTCGTCCGCTCATCAGCACCCAAGTCGTCAATGAATATCTGAATGTGCTCCTGGTCAAGCGTCGGCTTGACCGCATGGCTGCCCATGAGCTGGCGCGCGCGCTGATGGCTGCATGCGATGTTGTCTCCGTAACGCCAGCCATCACTGATCTTGCGATGAACATTGGCGAGCGTTTTCGCATCGGTCACTGGGACTCGCTGATCGTGGCGGCAGCGCTGGCTGCGGATTGCAACACGCTGTACTCGGAAGACTTGCAGAATGGGCAGACATTCGACGGTCGGTTGACCGTGATGAACCCTTTCGCAGTCTCATAGCTTGCCTCTTGCCAGTCGATCCGGACGTGGGTAACGTGCACAAGCGCTTGTCCGCATGGTCGGGGTTGACGTTGACGTGACCGAGAGACATGACGCATAAAGCCACGATGAACTCGAAAAGCCGCGCCACCGGCATCCTGCTTGCCACCACCGGCGCGATTGCCTTCAGTGGCAAGGCGATCATCGTCAAGCTGGCTTACCGCCACGGCGTCGATGCGGTGACGCTGATCATGTACCGCATGCTGTTTGCGCTGCCCATCTTTACGCTGATGGCCTGGTGGGCCAGCCGCGGCAAGCCATCACTGACGCGCAAGGACTGGCTCGGCATTTTGGGTCTGGGCTTCAGCGGCTATTACCTTGCGAGCTACCTGGATTTTGCTGGCCTGTCCTACATCAGCGCTTCGCTGGAGCGCCTGATCCTGTACCTGAACCCGACGCTGGTTCTGGCGCTGGGTTGGCTGATGTATCGTCGCCGCAGCAAGCGTTCCCAGGCCCTTGGCATGCTGGTCAGTTATACCGGTGTTCTGCTGGTGTTTGGTCATGAGGTCAAGCTGGCAGGCCCTGACGTCGCGCTCGGTGCGCTGCTGGTCTTTCTGAGTGCCTTGAGCTATGCCTGGTATCTGATTTTCAGCGGTGAACTGGTGCAGCGTATCGGCTCCCTGCGGCTGGTGGGCCTGGCGACGACGGTGGCTTGCCTTTTATGTATCGCGCAGTTTGTGCTGGTTCGGCCCTGGAGCGCGGCGCTGGTGGCGCCCGAGGTGATCTGGCTCTCGGTGCTCAACGCTACGCTGTGCACGGCGCTGCCGGTGCTGCTGGTGATGATGGCGATCGAGCGCATCGGCGCCAGCGTGGTGTCACAGGTCGGTATGCTTGGACCGATGTCGACCATCCTGATGAGCGTCGTTCTTCTGGGCGAGCCCTTCACGGCCTGGGTGGCAGCCGGTACCGTGCTGGTGATATCAGGAATCTTTGTCTTTACCCGTCGGGGCTGAGGCGTTTGAAGTGTTTCACAACGCCGTGCGCGCCCTGATTTTGAGTGTTGTTGCGCTGGTCCTGGCTGTCATCGTGCCAGTTGCCAGCGCGGCCGGCTCTGAGGCGGCGAAAGAGTCTTCTTATGTGCTGGCTGATTCGATTGGCTACGGACTTCATCTGAACAATCTGGAAGCGACTCTGCAGGCGAAATTGGGCGGCGCTTCGCGCATCAGCTACGACGGTGGGCGATCCATCACGGCACCCGGAAACCAGATCAAGTTGTCCGCGCTGCAGAGCGTGGAAGCGGACCGGGACTTTATCGCTGGCGCCGGCGTCATCATCATCATCCTGGGTATGGAGCAGGAAGCTTCCTTTGCTGAAAGCCAGCAAAGACTGCTGCAAAAACTCAGGAGCATCGCGCCGCATGCCAGGTACTACTGGGTTGACATTGCGGCGACGATTTCGACCCATGCTGCGCAGTGGAGTGATCGCAACAAGATCATCTACGACAACGCCGCCAAGCTGGAGTACAACGTCATCAGCCGCTACAAGGCCATTTTCGGACCCGGCGCCGACCCATTGCACATCGTGCCGGGGCAGAACTTTCCCGGCTGGGGCAGCGAGAGCGGCTACGGCGGCGCCGGCAATGTCCACGGCTTCGATGGGCAATTGTCGAACGCCATCATGGCAGCGATCTACAAATCGGATGCACGGACGTCCTGTGGCAAGGCAGCGAGCCTGCGCTCCTATGTTATCGGCGACTCCATTGCCTACGGCCTGCACGTGGATGGTCTTGCTTCGAAGTTACAGGCGAAATTCGGCGGGTTTTCGCTGATCAGTTATGACGGCGGCCGCTCCATCGTCTCGCGCGGCAGTCAGATTGAGAAGTCGGCCCTGGAAAGCGTCGAACTGGACAAGGACTTTATCGCCAAAGCCAATGTCATCGTCATTGTTCTTGGCACCAATCTGGCCGAGCCATCGTTTGATGAGAGCCAGCAATTGTTGATGCAGAACCTGAAAGCGATTGCACCGCTCGCCAGCTACTTCTGGGTCGATATCGGGGCAACCGTCGCGGCGCAAGTCGAGAGCTGGAATGCGCGTAACAAGATCATCTACGAGAATGCAGGCAAACTTGGCTACAGCGTCATCAGTCGCTACAAGGCGATCTTCGGGCCGAAGGCTGACCCGTTGAACATCAAGGCCGGTGCAGACTTTCCGAATCTTGATACCGGGCCTGCCGCCTGGGCGCCTGACAACATACACGGTGCCTCGGCAGAACTCTCAAAGGCGATTCTGGATGCCGTGAAAGCCGCTGTTTGCAAGGCGGGAACGTAATTTTGCGCAAACGCTACGCGGGTGACCTCTATCATCAGGGACAATTGTTGCAACCAATGGAGTAAAGATTATGGATTTGGGTATTGCAGGCAGATGGGCTTTGGTGTGTGGCGCCAGCAGGGGCTTGGGCTTTGGCTGCGCCCAGGCGCTGGTGCGCGAAGGGGTGAACGTGCTGATGGTCGCGCGCCGTGCCGATGTGCTCAAGACTGCAGCAGCAGAAATCGAAGCTGATACGCTGCGACCCGCTGCTGCCAGCGTGCAATTCGTGGCAGCGGACATCACGACCGGCGAGGGGCGTGCGGCCGTGTTTGCGCAGCGGCGCGACTTCGACATCGTGGTCACCAACGCCGGTGGCCCGCCCCCTGGTGACTTTCGCGATTGGGACCGCGCCGCCTGGATCAAGGCGGTGGACGGCAATATGCTGACCCCCATCGAGTTGATCAAGGCCACCGTGGACGGCATGAGTGCGCGACGCTTCGGGCGCATCATCAACATCACTTCGAGTGCCGTGAAGGCACCGATTGATATTCTGGGACTCTCCAACGGTGCGCGCAGTGGCCTGACCGGCTTTGTGGCCGGCGCTTCGCGCAGCAAGCTGGCAGGGCAGGGCGTGACCATCAACAATCTGCTGCCCGGCGCCTTTGACACCGACCGGCTCAAGGCGCTTATGAACGGGACAGCGCAAAAGAACGGAATGAATATCGAGTCCGTCATCGAAGCCCGCAAGAAGACAATTCCGGCACAACGCTTCGGCACGCCGGAGGAATTTGGCGCCATCTGCGCGTTCTTGTGCAGCCAGCATGCTGGCTACATCAACGGCCAGAATGTGCTGGCCGACGGTGGTGCCTATGCCGGCGTGTTTTGAGCCGAAAATCGGCTTTAACCTTTAACAAACGGAGTTACGAATGGTCAGATCATCTTCGCAGCGCTTGGCAAGCCTGTTTCGCACTGTTCTTTTTCTCGGCGCCTTGATGCTGGGTAGCCTGGCGCAGGCACAGTCTGGCGTCATCAAGTTGTTGGTGGGTTTTCCGCCGGGCGGTGGCACCGATGCGATCGCGCGTATCCTGGCCGACAAGCTCAAGGATCAGTTGGGCACGACCGTCATTGTCGAGAACCGGGCGGGTGCCGGCGGTCAGATTGCAGCGCAGGTGCTCAAGACGGCGCCGGCCGATGGCAACACGCTATTTCTGACGCACGACCATACGATCTCCATCCTGCCCTTGGTCGTGAAGAACCCCGGATTCGATCCGGCGCATGACTTTGTTCCGGTGGCCGGTATCGCCACCTTTGTCAACGCTCTGGCGGTCTCGGGCGGCACACCGGCCAAGACCATGAACGAGTATGTCACCTGGGTTCGCAGTCAGGGTGGCGGCAAAGGCTCGGTCGGCATTCCGGCGCCGGCTTCGGTGCCCGAGTTTCTGGTCAAGCTGATTGGCCAGAAGTATGGAATCGATCTGCAGGCTGCAGCCTACCGCGGCAGTGCGCCGATGATGTCTGACATGTTGGGCAACCAGATCAACGCCGGTGTCGCCTCGATTCCTGATTTCATCGAAAATCACAAGGCGGGCAAGGTGCGCATCGTTGCCGTGCTGGGTGGAGCGCGCCAGGCCGCACTGCCTGATGTGCCGACCTTTGCCGAACTCGGACTGGCCGGCTTTGAGGACGTGCCCTACTACGGCATCTTTGCACCCGCCGGCACCCCGAAGGCTGTTATTGATCGTTTTTCAGCGGCGGTGGCCAAGGTGGTGGCGCTGCCCGACGTGAATGAACGCCTGACTGCGATGGGGCTGACGGTTGACTATATGTCGGCTCAACAATTGGGCAGCCGCGAGCGAGCCTACACGCAGACCTGGGCCCGCATCATCAAGGCCAGCGGCTTTCAGGCTCAATAACAGTTCTCAGTTTGGGGTGCAGGGCAGCGCTGAGGTCAGCAAGGCCTCAAACTGCGCCAGTGGTGTTGGTTTGCCAAACAGGTAGCCCTGGTAAAGGGTGCAGCCTTGCGCAGCCAGAAACTCCTGCTGTTCGCGCGTCTCCACGCCTTCTGCAATCACCTCCAGACTCAGATTGCGCGCCATGCCAATAACAGTTTGCACGATGACGCCGTTCGATGGCTTGATGCCAATGTTGCGGACGAAGGTCTGGTCGATCTTGAGTTGATCCAGTGGCAGTTGGGTCAGGTAGGCCAGCGAGGAATGCCCGGTACCGAAGTCATCGACCGAAAACCTAACGCCGGCCGCCTTGAGTTCTGTCATCTTGGCGATGGTCTCGTACACATTGTCGAGTACCAGCGACTCCGTAAGCTCAAGTTTCAACAGCTGTGGCCGGGCTCCGGTTTCATGCAGCACGGTTAGCACTTGCGCAACGAAATCACGCTGGTGGAACTGGCGTGCACTCACGTTGACGCACAGATGCAGCTTGCTACCCGGGGCGCCTTGTTGCCAGACGGCAAGTTGCTGGCAGGAACGGCGCAGCACCCACTGACCAATTGACACAATGAGCTGACTCTCTTCGGCGACCCTGATGAAATCGCCTGGTAACACCAGGCCACGCAGCGGATGATGCCAGCGTATCAGCACCTCAGCGCCGACCACGCCCTTGTCGAGATCGAACTGCGGTTGGTAGTACAACTCGAACTGGTTGGTCAGCAATGCCGCGCGCAGGTCGGCTTCCAGCTGGACCCGCGCCGAGATCGTGGCCTGCATCTGCGGATCAAAGAAACACAGGGAATTGCGTCCAGACGACTTGACCTCGTACATGGCAATATCGGCCTGTTTGAGCAATTCCTCGGGCGTGGTCGGCAGCTTGCTGAACAGAGTCGCTCCGATGCTGGCGCTACTGTGGTGGCTGTGTTCAGCCAACTGGTACACAAGGTTGAGTTGTTCCAGTATCTTTTCTCCGATGCGTCGAGTCAAAGCGGCGGCTTCGTCGCTGCGTTCGGACAAACCATCGAGGACAACGACGAACTCGTCACCACCCAGGCGCGCCACGGTGTCTTCCACTCGCACGCAGTCCTTCAGGCGCTGTGCCACCTGTTCGAGCAGCAGGTCGCCGATGCTGTGACCCACTGAATCGTTGAGCGTCTTGAAATTATCAAGATCGAGAAACAAGACCGCGCCATAGCGGCCGCTGCGGGCGCCAATGGCGATCGCCTGCTGCAAACGATCCATCAGCAGGCGTCGATTGGGCAGGTGCGTAAGGGGATCGTAAAACGCCAGATTTTCAATAACGGCGCTGGCCGCGTGCAGTTCGGTGACATCGTGATAGACAATCACGACGCCACCGTCGGGTGTGCGCCGTTCGCTGACCTGGATGAAGCTGCCGTTCGGTAGAGTTTCTTCATGCGGTGCCTGCGGATTGAAAAGCAGGGTCAGGCGTCGCGCGACCCAGTTGTGCAATTCCCAGTCGCTTGCTCCGGGTAGGTGGTGTGCTGCGGTTGCCTCCAGTACCTGGCGGAAAGGCAGCAAGGGAATCAATAGGGGGGCAAGCCACGGAAATATTTCCACGAAGCGTTGGTTCCAGCGGACCAATTGATGGTCGGCATTGAGCAATACGAAACCACTCACCATCGATTCCAGGGCCTGATCCAGCGATGCCTTGGACTGCGCCAGGCTTCGGCGCGCCTGCGTCAGGCGATCAAAGTGCCAGATTGCAAAACCGCCAGCGGTAACTAGCAGAAAGGCGAACAGCAAGGCAACACCAACAATGAAATTGCGCTGCAAGCGCCAGTATTGCAGGGTTGAGTCGAGTGGAATGCTCGCCGCTATCAGTAGATCACGGTACAAAACGGGCCGCGTCACGACGATCGCCGGGGCACCACTGAGTCGGGCCGACAGGCGCGGCAGCTTGGCTGACTCGTGCGGCTGGCCCAGCGCCGGCAGCAGCAACTTGCCCAACATTTGCTCTTGGGTCGGAGCGCTGGCAAGCAATTGCCCGTTGCTGCGCTCCAGAGTCACTTCAAGGCCACTGATATCGGTGCCCTGGACCATGATCGAACTCAGGAATTGCACCGGTACCCCGGCCACTGCAGCCACTTTGCTGCCGTCGGCCAGCTTGATGGAGCGTGCGAAGTACAGCATCCGATCAGAACTCGCAAAATTCACAACCGGGGCACTTGTCAGCAAGGTTGAAATGGGCTGTGCCAGCACTTCATCGACAAAGCCGGCAGGCAAGTCCAAGGCAGGATCGGTGCCACTGCGGTCGGACGAGGCCATGACCCGTCCCTGCGCATCCACAAGTGCGACCGAGCGCACCATCAGGTTTTGTTGCATGGCGGCTCGTATCACCCGACCGGCGGCTTCGGCATTGACCCATCGCGCCATCAGCTCTGACAGTCCCAGCAGTTCGTCCATACTGGCCAACAACACGTCGACTCCGAGCAGGCTGCGGTTCAGAGCCGCCTCGGCGCCGCTGACGAAACGCGTCGCCTGCGCTTCACTCTCGACCAGGGTAGCCTGATGGTCGTTCCAGATCAGGCTCGCAGCGGCCAGGCTCAGCAGCGTCAGAAACACCAGCATCAGCCCCATCACCCAAAGCGTTGCCTTGGAAAGAATCAGTCGCGTCATTTGGCCGCAGTTGCCATGATGCCGCGCACCGGGCCGATGGTGCGGTTCCAGACTTCGGCGCATGTTGCATTGCAACGCTGAAGCCAGTTCCTCAGTACCGAAGCAGTAAATATCTCCTGGCGTCGGCGTTCATCCTGTGCCGACACGCTCACTTCAAGCATATGACCCTTGCTGCCACCGCTGCAAGCCAAATCCCCTTTGTTGCAGGCCAGACCGGCGGCAGTCTCGCGTTCGCTTTCGGTCCAGATGGCGGCTTCCAGTTTGGGTAGTTCGTGACTCAGCAACGCTCTCAAGTCGGCAGGCAGGGCGCTCCAGGCAGCGAGATTGGCACCAAAGATGGCCAGACCCCAGGTGATGGGCAGGGCGTGCACGTGCGTTGTCACTTCATGCAAGCCCAGCGTGTTACCCGACATGGTGCCGGTAATGGCGCACTCGGTGTTGCCCGATGCCATGCTGGCCATGATCTGCGCAAACCCGGTCAGCACCGGCACGCCACCCAGGGCACTGACAAAATCAGATTGTGTGGCCGAAGAGACGCGGATGCGCCGGCCTGCCAAATGCGACAGGCTGGTCAGTGGTTTCTTGCAAAACACGACTTGCGCCGGGTACACATAAAGTGCCAGTGCCTCGACGCCATGGCGTTCACGCAGTGTCTGTTCCAGGTAAGGCCGAAAGGCGCTTACGTTTTTCTTCAGGCTATTCATGTCCGGGTTGAGACCCGCCAGGTCGGGTGCGCCGTACTGCGGATATTGAGCCGACAAAGAGCTCACCAGCATCGTGCCAAAAGGAACAACACCCAGCTGAATCAGTCGCAGCATATCCTGTCCAGGCACCCCGGCACGGTCAAAGGGCACAATTTCTGCGTCAAACTTGCCGCCGCTGAGCCGGGATAATTCCTTGGTCCAGAACGGCTCTTCATTGTGTGTGTACTGGTTCACGCCGGCCAGACCGCCGACAATGCGCAGCTTCTGCAGCGGTACAGTCTGCGCCACGGCCTGACCGGAACACAAGACAAAAGCGCAACAAAGCATCAGTGCTCCCCGACGAAGTTTGGCCAGCCGGTGCTTTGGGTGCTGCATAGCAGGGATGATTGGAGTGGTAAGGGCTTTGGCAACCATTGCGGCAGTGCGGCGCTCAAGCCGAGGCCAAATGGTACACCCTGAGCCAGACCAGCCTTTGCGAGACACCCTTCTGACAAAGTGAATCACTTGATGGCGATATGATGCCCGTTTCAGTTTCAGGACAGTCAACATGACATCACTTTCTTCCCGTGCCATTCGGATCGATCAACATGGCGGCCCCGAGCAACTCAAACTGGTCAATGTGACCGTGGGTGAGCCCGCTGCCGGCGAAATCCGCATTCGCCACCGTGCTGTGGGACTCAACTTCATCGATGTCTATCAACGCAGCGGCCTGTATCAAATGCCGATGCCGCTGCAACTTGGTATGGAGGCCGCTGGCGTGGTTGAGGCGGTGGGTGAGGGCGTGACGCACCTCAAGCTTGGTGACCGCGCCGCCTACGCCAGCCAGCCGCCGGGCAGCTACTGCGATCTGCGCGTGATGCCGGCCAAGACCGTCTGCAAACTACCCGACGCCATTTCGTTCGAGACTGGCGCGGCCATGATGCTCAAGGGTCTTACTGCGCAATACCTGCTCAGGCGCACGCTGCCGCAAGGCGGCTTGAAGGCGGGCGACTTTGTGCTGTTTCACGCAGCCGCTGGCGGTGTCGGTCTGATCGCTTGCCAGTGGGCACGGGCGATGGGGCTGCAACTGATAGGCACGGCAGGGTCGGACGCCAAATGCGCGCTGGCCAAAGAGCACGGCGCAGCGTTTGTCATCAACTATTCGACCGAGGACTTTCTGAAACGGGTGAAGGAGATTACCGGTGGCAAGGGCGTCACGGTGGTTTATGACTCGGTCGGCAAGGACACCTGGGACAAGTCGCTGGACTGTCTGGCCCCGTTTGGCCTGATGGCCAGCTTTGGCAACGCATCCGGTCCGGTAGCGCCGTTTGCGCCCGGCATTCTGGGCCCCAAGGGCTCGCTCTATGTCACGCGCCAGACCCTGTTCAGCCACATCACGACGCGTGAGACCACACAGGCCATGGCCGATGATTTGTTCGAAGCCGTCACCAGTGGCAAGGTGGCTGTCCGCATTGACCAGCGCTACCCGCTGGAGCAGGTGCAGCAGGCGCACCGCGACCTGGAAGCGCGCAAGACCACGGGTTGCAGCATTCTGACCTTGTGACCTCTTTGCGGCCCGATCCGCGGTGGCGTGCGGCGCTGCTGGCGCGCGCCGATCAGGCGCCGCTACGAGCGCGACTGCCGCTGCTCTGGGGGGCGCATGTGATCGGATCGGTCGAAGCCGACTATTTCGATCCGATCCTCTTGGCGCCGACAGCGGCGATGTACGCGTGGCTTCAATCCGAGCCGGGCGACGCGGGCCGGCAATGGCGACTGTTGGGCGATCTGACGGCATCGCTGGCGCAACTCGCACACGCCCTGCGGGATGGCACCGTCGGGCGCGTGCGTGAACATTGGCGCGACGAGCAACTCGCAGTCTGTGATGCCAAGGCTCAGAGAATCGCAACGGTAGAGCGTGCGGTCGTGCGCCCCCTGGGCATCGCCACGCGTGCCGTGCATCTGGTGGGACAGGCCAGCGACGGCCGCTTCTGGGTGCAGCAACGAGCCCTGGACAAAGCCTTCGATCCGGGCCTATGGGACACGCTGATGGGTGGCATGGTGTCGGCTGCCGACAGCGTGCAGTCGGCACTGGTGCGCGAAACCTGGGAAGAGGCCGGAATTCACCTCGATGCTGTGGAAAACTTGCGCCACGGTGGCAGCTTGACGATGCGCAAGCCCAGCTCCGACGGTGCGGACGGCGGCTATGTGGTCGAGAGCGTTGACTGGTTTGCCTGCACCGTGCCCGACGCCATCCAGCCACTCAATCAGGACGGCGAGGTGGCGCAGTTCCAGTTGCTGGACCGGCCCGAGTTGTTGCGCAGACTGGAGCGTGATGAATTCACGACCGAGGCGTCTCTGATTCTGCTCGCCGCGCTGGAGGGTTAGCGCCCGCGCCGCACCCGCAGCAGTTCGTCGAGGATCAGACAGGCAGCGCCTCAAATGCCGCGACAGGCACTGAGCGCTTGACCGCAAGCGACTTTCGCAAGGCTTTGATCCGCTCAATTTCGTGCATGGTTTGAGCGGAAAAATACGACTCACCACAGCTCGGGCATGACCACATCGGAATCGCCTCAACCACCAGCAGGGCAGCGCCTTTGTTGAAACTGCGGGTCACGTGCTTGAGTTGAACAGCGCTGCTGCCACAGTGCTCGCAATGATGCTCTGATGTTTTAGCTACGACTAACATGCTTCGCATATGTTAGTCTGCTCTGAACTTCGTTTCAAGGTCGAGGATAGTAAGGTTGTCATCTTCAAGCTCTTCGGCTGCGTGGGGGGGCGGGCAATTTCCTTGAACTCGTTCCGCACACGAACCAACGGGCTGCGTTTGAAGGCAATGGCGTGGATGGTGGACATGGCTATTTGCGCAGACCGCACACCATCTGTCTCGCCATCAAGAAGGAATATGTTGATCGAGCGCGCTTTGCTGCTTGTCGCCATGGTCTATTCTCTTTCAGAAATTGAAGCTTGCGGATCTGCGCCAGCGATGGGCATCGATTTCAGGCCGCCATCGGAAGCACTTCCTTCTCTATCTTTCGGGCAAGTTCTTTTTGCGCGACCTTGACTTCAAAGGCGGTCTGCAAATTCATCCAGCTCTGCACGTCACCGCCAAAATAGCGGACCAGTCGCATCGCGGTGTCAACTGTGATGCCACGTCGCTCCAGCACGATGTCATTGACACGCGACGCCGGCACCTTGAGCGCCTGTGACAAGGCGTTGGCGCTCATGCCCAGCGGCTTCAGATAATCCTCGCGCAGAACTTCCCCAGGATGAATCGGACGAAGTCCATTTTTTGCTGCAGTGATGGTCATGAAAATCTCCTGTACTTCAGTGGTAGTCCACAATCCTTACGTCATGAACGCCGTCAGGCGCCCAGACAAAACACAGACGAAACTGATCGTTGATCCGAATGCTGTGCTGGCCCTTGCGTTTGCCCGACAAAGCCTCTAGCCGATTGCCGGGTGGACTCTTCAACGCTTCCAGAGTTGCAGCGCTGTCGAGTTGCTGCAATTTTCGCTCGGCAACCAGCACAATATTTGCAAACTGCCGAACCCGCTTTCCTTCATACAAGTCGGCCGTGTCTTGGTCTGCAAATGAAACAATCATCGTTGGATCATATACCGATTGCCGGTAAACGACAAAATTGTCCGGTTGTTCTGGCTGGTTGTTCGAGCGGCGAGAAGAAGTCTGCCGGGTGATCGAGCAGAGTTGTCAGCCCGACAAAGTGCATGCCGATTAGCGCCCGCGCCGCACCCGCAGCAGTTCATCGAGTATCAGACAGGCAGCGCCGATGGTAATCGCACTGTCGGCCAGGTTGAAGGCCGGGAAATGCCAATGGCGCCAATGGAAATCGAGGAAGTCGATGACGTAACCGTAGAGCAGGCGATCGATAACGTTGCCGATTGCGCCGCCCAAAATACAAGCCAGCGCAAAAGAGAAAAGTTTTTGCCCGCCATGCGACCTCAGCATCCACACGATCAGCGCCGCCGCCAGCATGCCAAGCACCGTGAAGAACCAGCGTTGCCAGCCCGATGCACCAGACAGAAATGAGAACGCCGCGCCACTGTTGTGAGCCCGAACCAGATTGAAGAAACTGGTCACGGGCGTACCGTCACCCAACTTGTAATAGCCCTGAATCAGGACCTTGGTGAATTGGTCGGCCAGCAAAATGACAAAGGCCAGGCCGAGCCATTGCAACATGTTGCTGGTGCTGGAAGTGGATTTGCGGGCCATCAGGCGAACTTCCTTTCTTCACCGGCACCATACAGGTTGCTGATACAGCGGCTGCACAAACCGGGATGCGCCTCACTGGCTCCAACGTCGGCGCTGTAATGCCAGCAGCGTTCGCATTTGGTGTCGGTAGAACTGCTGGACGCGATCGACAAGGCGTCACCGGCTACCAGATTGAGTACCGATGTGATGAAGACAAATTTCAGGTCTTGACCCAGGCCATCGAGCAATGCGTGGTCCGTCGCAGCGACCGTCAGGATGACATTGGCTTGCAGTGACGAGCCGACTTTGCCATCGGCACGCAGTGCTTCGATGTCCTTGTTGACCGCGTCGCGGATTTCGCGGATGCGAGACCATTTGCCGAGCAGGGCGTCTGCATCCTGGCCGGCTGCATTTCGCAGCGCCGGGAAGTCCCAATAGCAGTCCATGAAGATCGACTCCCTGGTGTCGTTCGGGGTCTTGTTCGCGGCCCCCAAAACAGCCCAGGCCTCTTCGGCGGTAAAGCTCAGGAACGGCGCCATCCAGCGCAACATGGCCTGCGTGATCTGCCACAGCGCGGTTTGGGCGCTGCGCCGCGCCAGCGACTTTGTGGCAGTGGTGTAGAGGCGGTCTTTCAGCACATCGAGATAGAAAGAGCCCAGGTCTTCGCTGCAATAGATCTGCAGTTTGGCCACCACCGGATGAAATTCATAGACCTCGTAGTGCGCCAGGATGTCATCCTGCAATTGCGCCGCGCGGCTCAGCGCGTAGCGGTCGATTTCCAGCATCTGGTCCAGCGGCACTGCGTCTTGCGCAGGGTCGAAATCGCTGACGTTGGCGAGCAGAAACTTGAGCGTGTTGCGGATGCGCCGGTAGGTGTCAACGACGCGCGCCAGGATCTTGTCGTCACCGGCAATGTCGCCCGAGTAGTCGCTCGCTGCCACCCACAGACGGATGATTTCGGCGCCGAGTTTCTTCGAGGTCTCCTGCGGATCGACGCCGTTGCCAGCGCTCTTGCTCATCTTGTGGCCCTTGGCGTCGACCGTGAAGCCGTGCGTCAGGATGCTCCTGTAGGGCGCGCGACCGTACATCGCACAAGCCGTCAGAAGCGAGGAATGGAACCAGCCGCGATGCTGGTCGTGGCCTTCGAGGTAGAGGTCGGCCTCGGGGCCAGGGGCATCGGTGCGCGGGTCGATTTCTTCGTGACCGGAACCCGGGTGCGAGCCTTTGAGGACGGTGGTATGGGTGGTGCCCGAGTCGAACCAGACTTCGAGGATGTCGCTGCTCTTGGTGTAATGCGCCGCATCGGTAGCACCCAGAATGGATTCGGTTGTCGCCTTGCTCCAGGCCTCGATGCCGCCGCGCTGCACCATGTCGGCAGCGATGTCCAGAATCTCCATCGTGCGCGGATGCAGTTCGCCACTGTCCTTGTGCAGGAAGAAGGGTAGCGGCACGCCCCAACTGCGCTGTCGGCTGATGCACCAGTCGGGCCGTCCGGCGATCATGTCGCGCAACCGGGCCTTGCCGTTTTCCGGATAAAACGATGTGGCTGCTATCGCTTCGAGCGCGATCTTGCGCAGCGATTTGGGTGCCTTGTCTTTGGTGAAGACACCAACGCCTTCGTCCATGCGGATGAACCATTGTGCTGCGGCGCGGTAGATCACCGGTGTCTTGTGGCGCCAGCAATGCGGGTAGCTGTGCACCAGCTCGCTGGTGGCAAACAGGCGGCCGGCATCGCGCAAGGCGTTGATGATGACCGGGCAGGCTTTCCAGATGTGTTGCCCGCCGAACAGTGGGAAATCAATGGCGTAAGTGCCATTGCCCTGGACCGGGTTCAGGATCGCATCAATGGCCATGCCATGCGCAACACAGCTGTTGAAATCTTCGACGCCGTAAGCCGGCGACGAGTGAACCAGACCGGTACCGTCTTCTGCCGTGGCGTAGTCGGCCAGATAGACCGGGCTGAAGCGGTCGAAACCGGCTTCGACATGGGCCAAGGGGTGCTTGAAGTTGATGCCGCCAAGATTCTTGCCAGGCGCGACTGCCATCACGTTGCCAGTGAGCTGGTAACGCGCCAGACATTGTTCCACCAGGCTTTCGGCCAGGATCAGAAGGCCGCGCTCGGTATCGACCAGTGCATAGCTGAGTTCGGGATTCAGATTGAGAGCCTGATTGGCGGGAATGGTCCACGCGGTGGTGGTCCAGATCACTGCGAAGGCGTCTTTGCTTAAGGCGTTCAGACCGAAGGCCGCCGCCAGTTTGTCGGGTTCGGCGCACAAAAACCCGACATCGAGGGTCTGCGATTTCTTGTCGGCGTATTCGATCTCGAACTCGGCCAGGCTAGAGCCGCAGTCGAAACACCAGTAGACGGGTTTAAGGCCGCGGTAGACGAAGCCGCGTTCGATGACGCGCTTGAAGGCACGGATCTCGTTTGCCTCGTTGCTGAAATCCATGGTGCGGTAGGGATGGTCCCAGTCACCTAAGACACCGAGTCGCTTGAATTCAGCGCGCTGGATGTCGATCTGCTCGGTGGCAAAGGCGCGGCTCTTGGCCTGCATTTCATCGCGTCGCAGATTGCGGCCAAATTTCTTTTCAATCGCGTTTTCGATTGGTAGACCGTGGCAGTCCCAGCCCGGGATGTAGGCTGCGTCCAGGCCCTTGAGCTGGCGTGCTTTGACGATCATGTCCTTGAGAATCTTGTTGACCGCATGGCCCATGTGAATCTGGCCGTTGGCATAGGGCGGTCCGTCATGCAGCACAAATTTCGGCGCGCCATGGCGCGCCAGACGCAGCTTCTGATAGATGCCTTTTTCGTCCCATTCCTTGACCCAGTCAGGCTCACGCTTGGGCAGGTCGCCGCGCATCGGGAACTTTGTGTCGGGCAGGTTCAAAGTACTTCGGTAATCAACTTTTTCAGTCATGACAAATCTCAATCTGCGAGGTGCACGGACCTCGCTGTCCAGCAAGGGGTGAGGAAGAACAGGACGCGGGGCAAGGTGCGTCGGTGCTGCCCCGTCAAATTCGGGCGGCGAGCCAGGCGCGTGCGTCGTCGCAGTCCTGTCGTATGCCACGGGTGAGGGCGGCAAGACCGTCGTATTTGAGCTCGTCGTGCAATTTGTGCAGCAGTTCCACGCGGATGATTTTACCGTAGGCACCCTCAGCTCCCAGGGTGTCCGGCCAGTGCAGGCAGTGCGTCTCCAACAGCACTCTCCCACCGTTAATGTCGTTCGGGTCGAGCGAGGGTCGAATGCCCATGTTGGCCACGCCTGGCACAGGCTTGGCCGTCAGCCCATGAACCAGTACCACGAAGATGCCGCTGGCGGCGGGTTTCCAGTGAGCGAAGCGCAGGTTCAGGGTTCTGAAACCGAGCTCACGTCCGAGCTTGCGACCATGCACCACGTGCCCGGAAATTCGGTAATGCCGCCCCAGCAGGCGCGTCACGTCGTCCATGCGTCCTTCCGATAGCGCCTGGCGCACGGCTGAACTGGAAACGCGCAGCCCGTGAACCTCGTAGCTGTTCATGCGCGCGACGTCGAAGCCCGCGGCCGTGCCTGCTTCGTCCAGCAATGCGTAGTCGCCGGCGCGTTTGGCGCCGAAACGGAAATCATCACCGACCAGGATGTATTTGGCACCGAGTCCTCGCAACAGTACCTCATCGATGAACGCGTGCGGACTCAGCGCCGCCAGCCGCTGGTCAAAAGGCAGGACCACGGCCTGGTCGACACCGCACTGAGCCAGATCGAACAGCTTGTCGCGCAGGGTTCCGATGCGCGCCGGCGCCAAATCCGGCTGCTGCCGGGTTGCCGCAAAGTAATCACGTGGGTGCGGCTCGAAGGTCAGTGCGCAGCTCGGGACAGCGCGCTGCTGCGCCTCACTATTGAGCAGCGCCAGCATGGCCTGGTGGCCGCGGTGCACGCCGTCGAAGTTGCCGATCGTCAGGGCGCAGGCCGGATTCAGACCAGGGTGATGGAAGCCGCGAAAAACCTTCATGGAATCGTTATCGTTTTGATAGCAGAGGACGCCTTTGAATTAAGCGCCGGGAGTCAATTTGTCACAAAATGAGGGTATATTGTCTCCTAGCGGCTGGCCTGCTTGTGCTGGCCCGTCTGCCGGAGACTGTCGGTTGTCATGTCGGAACTTGCAGGAGGCGTCATTTGAAGGTCTTGAAGCTGTCGGCCCAGGGGTTGCCCCAGTCGTGGATTTCGCTCGAGCAGGCGGTGATTCATTACGCCGCGCAGGAAGTGCGCTGGGAAGTGGGAGCACAAGTCGCCGTGTTCCGGGGTGGTCACAACGCGGTCACCGGCAGACAGTCGATCATCACAGTCAACAGCATCATCGGCACGCGCGGCGTCCCTGGCATCAATCCGTTCACGCTCAGGCCGGGACTGACGAACCACAAGCTGTTCTCCCGTGACCGCAATATCTGCGCTTATTGCGGCGACAGTTTTGGCGAGGAAGATCTGACGCGAGAGCACATCATTCCTTTTGCGCAGAACGGGCAGGATAGCTGGATGAACGTCGTGACCGCGTGTCGCCCCTGCAACCACCGCAAGAGCCATCGCACGCCGGAGCAGGCCAACATGCCGCTGATCTACGCGCCCTATGTGCCGAGTTTGTGGGAAGACTTCATTCTGCGCAACCGCCGCATTCTGGCCGACCAGATGCAGTTCCTGATGGCCCATGTGCCGAGATCATCACGTCTTCTGATTTGAGTTTATTGCGGGATAATTCGCCTCATGGAGAGAGTCATGGACAAACACTGGGGTGCAATGAGAATTTGCGGCTTCAAACGTGGCCGATGGCTTTGGACGTTTCTGGGCACTGCGACCCTGGCAGCCTGTTTCGGCGGCGAAGGTTCGAATCCGGCAACGTTTCCGGCTGCCACGTTCACGACCATGACGCCGGTGACGGCCGTCATGGGCGCTGCTACTACCTTCACCGTCACGGGTCAAAATTTGCCCTTGACCGCGATCCTGACAGTTCCCGACGGCGTCTGCTCGACGCCGACCAATCGCACGGCGACAGGTTTCACGGATGTCTGTACGCTCTCTGGCGCGGCCAGTAGCCAGGTCATCACGGTCAGCACCGATACCGCCGCGAACAAGGGGTGGTGGCTTGGCATGCAGACCATCACAGTGTCAGGGACCCCGGCGACTCCGGTCGCTCCGGCGGCCACTTTTTCCGGCTTCTCCCCGATGGCCGCCATGCTGGGCCAGGCGACGACTTTTACCATCACCGGCGCGAATTTCCCTCTGACGTCTTATGGCACGCTGGCTGACGGTACCTGTCTGACCCCTACCAGTCGCAGCAGCACCGGATTCACCGTGCAGTGCACACCGGGCGGCGTGGCTGGCACCCAACTCTTCTCGATCCGATCTGACACGGTCGCCAACGGTGGTTATTTGTTGGGCACTTTGAACATCGCGGTATCGGCCACCCCGGTCCCCCCGGCGCCCACCTTTTCTGGCTTCTCGCCGACGGCTGCCGTGCTCGGCCAGGTGACGACCTTTACCATCACGGGCGCGAATTTCCCTTTGACCGCTTATGGCACGCTCGACAACGGAACCTGCCTGACGCCGACCAGTCGCAGCAGCACCGGATTCACCATGCAGTGCACACCTGGCGGCGTAGCCGGAACTCAGATCTTCTCGATACGATCGGACACTGTCGCCAACGGCGGTTACTTGTTAGGTACGCAGAACATCACGGTATCGACCACACCGGTGCCGCCGGCACCTGTCTTTTCGGGCTTCACGCCCTTGGCCGCCATGCTGGGCCAGGCGACGACCTTTACCGTCACCGGCGAGAATTTCCCACTGACTGCTTATGGCACGCTCGATAACGGAACCTGCCTGACGCCGACCAGTCGCAGCAGTACCGGCTTCACCGTGCAATGCACGCCGGGCGGCGTCGCCGGCGCTCAGATCTTCACGATTCGATCAGACACCGTCGCCAATGGTGGCTACGTGTTGGGTACCCCAAGCATCACGGTATCGACCACACCGGTGCCGCCGGCG
>CAIVLG010000061.1 GCA_903906695.1 uncultured beta proteobacterium
CATCAGCGCAATCAGCGGCGATATCACCAGTGTGATGCCATGACCGGCCTGCTGGCGTCCAATCGCCGGAATCTGGTAACACAGCGATTTGCCGCCGCCGGTCGGCATCAGTACCAGTGCATCACCGCCGACAAGCACATGCTCGATGATGGCTTGCTGGGGCCCACGGAACTCACGGTAACCAAAGACCTCTTGAAGGATATTCTGGATGGACAAGATAAGGACGATTTAAAGCTGCGGATTGTCCCACCCGGCGACGGCTGGGGCCACGTTTTCTTACAATACCCCTCCATGAAGCCTCTTGTCTACACGCGAGCCCAAGCCCTGCCTGAAATGCTGCGAAGCCGTATCCTGATCCTCGACGGCGCCATGGGCACCATGATTCAGCGCTTCAAATTGGACGAAGCCCAGTACCGGGGCGAGCGGTTCAAAGACTTTGGCAAAACCCCAGGTCAGCACAAGGACGTGAAGGGCAACAACGAATTGCTCTCGCTGACACGCCCCGACGTCATCAGCAGCATTCATGAAAGCTACCTGGCAGCCGGTGCCGACCTGATAGAGACCAACACCTTTGGTGCCACCAGCGTCGCGCAGGCCGACTACGACATGGCCGATCTGGCGACCGAGATGAATCTGGCTTCGGCCAGGCTGGCGCGCGCTGCCTGCAACAAATTTTCGACGGCCGAGAAGCCACGTTTTGTGCTCGGCGCACTCGGGCCAACGCCGAAGACGGCCAGCATCAGCCCGGATGTGAACGACCCTGGTGCGCGCAATGTCGACTTCGAGCAGTTGCGCGGCGCCTACTACGAGCAGGTCGAGGCGCTGGTCCGGGGCGGTGCTGACGTCCTGCTGGTGGAAACCATTTTCGACACCCTCAATGCCAAGGCGGCGCTGTTTGCGATCGACGAGTATTTCGAGACTTCTGGCGAGCACCTGCCCATCATCATCAGCGGCACCGTGACCGACGCCTCCGGGCGCCTGCTGTCGGGTCAGACCGTGACCGCCTTCTGGTACAGCGTGCGCCACGCCCGGCCGCTGGCGGTCGGCCTGAACTGTGCGCTCGGCGCCGCGTTGATGCGACCCTATCTGCAGGAACTCGCGCGCGTGGCCGGCGACACCTTCATCAGTTGCTACCCGAACGCCGGTCTGCCCAACCCGATGAGCGAAACCGGCTTCGACGAAACGCCAACCGACACCAGCCGCTTGCTGCGCGAATTTGCCGCCGAAGAATTGGTCAATATCGTTGGTGGCTGCTGCGGTACCACGCCGGAGCACATCAGCGCGATCTGCGCAGCGGTGGCGCCGCTGCCAGGTCGTGCGCTGCAAAAATCCTGGTTCTACAAGGAAGCCGCCTGAATGAGCACAACAATCGTTAGCCAAGCCGTCAAGACCTCTCGTGGCGTCGAGCGGCTCGTCGTGGGCCAGGCAACCTCGGATGGGGCAGGCGTCAAGCTCACCCGCGTGCTGACGCAAGACCTGCAACGTCGTCTTGACCCGTTTCTGATGCTCGATGCCTTTGGCAGCGACAAGCCCGATGATTACATTGCGGGATTTCCTGACCATCCGCACCGCGGCTTCGAGACCGTGACCTACATGATCGCCGGGCGCATGCGCCATCGTGACAGCGCCGGACATGAAGGCCTGCTGGAAAACGGTGGCGTTCAGTGGATGACCGCCGGCAAAGGCGTGATCCACTCTGAAATTCCGCAGCAGGAAGAAGGCGTGATGGAAGGGTTTCAGCTCTGGCTCAATCTTCCCGCGCGCGACAAGATGAACACCCCCTGGTACCGGGACTTCAAGAACAAGAATCTGCCCCAGTTTGTCACTGACGCAGGTGTGGCGGTCACCGTGATCGCGGGCACCAGCCACGGCGTGACCGGAGCCGTGACGCGCGACGCCACCGAGCCGCTGTACCTCGACCTGCACCTGCGGGCGGGTGGGCGCTTTGCGCAGTCGCTGGCGCCAGACCACAACGCCTTTGTCTATGTCTACCGGGGCCAAGTCGAAATTGTAGGCAAGGTTGTTCCCCCGCAGCGCATGGCGATCCTGAAGAACGACCCTGATGCCGACGGAGTCGTGATCGAAGCCGGTTCAGATGCCAAGGTGCTGCTGCTGGCAGGCAAGCCACTGAACGAAGCGATCGCCCAGTACGGCCCGTTCGTGATGAATACCCAGCAGGAAATCCATCAGGCCCTGAATGACTTTCGTGAAGGTCGCCTGGGTGAAATTGCCTGAGGCCGGGCCGACTGTACAGGTGAGACGCATGTCCGATATCGTTATTCATCCGATGAAACTGGCCGGCCTGGAGCCGGTCCTGATTGGCGCTGGTGGTGTATCCCCGAAGTCGACTTTTGTCAACATCGGTGAGCGCACCAATGTGACCGGTTCCAAGGCCTTTGCCCGCATGATCGTGAACGGCGAGTTCGAGCAGGCGCTGGCGGTGGCGCGCCAGCAGGTGGAAAACGGCGCACAAATCATCGACATCAACATGGATGAGGCCATGCTCGACAGTCAGGCCGCCATGGTGCGCTTCCTGAACCTGATCGCCAGCGAGCCCGATATCTCGCGCGTCCCCGTCATGATCGACTCCTCCAAGTGGAGCGTGATCGAAGCCGGCCTGCGCTGCGTGCAGGGTAAGGGCATCGTTAATTCCATCAGCATGAAGGAAGGCGTGGACGAATTCAAACGCCAGGCGCGATTGCTGCGGCGTTATGGCGCAGCAGCGGTGGTGATGGCTTTCGACGAGCAGGGCCAGGCCGACACTTACCAGCGCAAGATCGACATTTGCCAGCGCGCCTATCGCATTCTGGTGGACGAGGTCGACTTCCCGCCGGAAGACATCATCTTCGACCCCAACATCTTTGCCATTGCCACCGGCATCGAGGAGCACAGCAACTACGCGGTCGACTTCATCAACGCCACGCGCTGGATCAAGCACAACCTGCCGGGGGCCAAGGTGTCGGGCGGCGTCTCCAATGTCTCTTTCAGCTTCCGTGGCAACGACCCGGTACGCGAGGCGATTCACACCGTGTTCCTGTACCACGCCATTTCAGCCGGCATGGACATGGGCATCGTCAACGCCGGCATGATTGGCGTGTATGACGAACTCGAACCGGTGCTGCGCGAGCGCGTCGAGGACGTGGTGCTCAACCGCCGTCCCGACGCCGGTGAGCGACTCGTCGAAATTGCCGAGAACGCCAAGGGCGCGGCCAAGGACGAAAGCAAACGGTTGGAGTGGCGGGGCACGCCAGAGAAGCCCGCCACCGTGGAGCAGCGCCTGAGTCACGCCATGGTGCATGGCATCACCGACTTCATCACAGTCGACACCGAAGAGGCGTACCAAAATGTTTTGGCAAAAGGGGGCCGGCCCCTGCACGTGATCGAGGGCCCGCTGATGGCCGGCATGAATATCGTCGGCGACCTGTTTGGTCAGGGCAAGATGTTTCTGCCGCAGGTGGTCAAGAGTGCACGTGTCATGAAGCAGGCCGTGGCGCACCTGATTCCCTACATCGAGGAAGAAAAACGTTTGGATCAAGCGGCCGGGCGCGACGTCAAGACCAAGGGCAAGATCATCATCGCCACCGTCAAGGGCGATGTGCACGACATCGGCAAGAACATCGTCACCGTGGTGCTTCAGTGCAATAACTTCGATGTTGTCAACATGGGCGTCATGGTGCCGTGTCACGAGATCCTGGCGCGCGCCAAGGTCGAAGGCGCTGACATCATCGGCCTTTCGGGCCTGATCACGCCGAGCCTTGAAGAGATGAGTTATGTGGCGGGCGAGATGCAGAAGGACGAGCACTTTCGCCTGAAGAAGATACCGTTGCTGATCGGCGGCGCCACCACCTCGCGCGTGCATACCGCCGTCAAGATTGCGCCGCATTACGACGGCCCGGTGGTCTATGTGCCCGATGCGTCGCGCAGTGTGGCTGTGGCGCAGGGCCTGCTGTCAGATCAGGCGACAAACTACATTGCCGAACTGAACACTGACTACGAGCGGGTGCGCCAACAGCACGCCAACAAGAAGCAAACGCCCCTATGGCCACTGACCAAAGCCCGTGCCAACAAGACAGCGGTTGACTGGAGTCAATACACGCCGACAAGGCCGAAGTTTCTGGGTCGCCGCGTCTTCAAGAATTTCGATTTGAGCGAACTGACCCAATTCATTGACTGGGGTCCCTTCTTTCAGACCTGGGATCTGGCCGGTGCGTTCCCGGCTATTCTCACGGACGAGGTAGTGGGCAAGGAGGCCAACAAGGTTCACGCTGATGGGCAGGCCATGCTGAAGAAGTTGATTGAAGGGCGCTGGCTGACGGCCAATGCGGTGGTCGGACTCTATCCGGCCAATTCAGTGAATGACGACGACATCGAGTTCTACACCGATGAGTCGCGTAGCACTGTGGCAATGACCTGGTACGGCCTGCGCCAGCAAAGCGAAAAACAGATGATAGACGGCGTCCTGCTGCCCAATCGCTGCCTGGCCGACTTCGTCGCGCCCAAGGACGTCGCCTCCGACTACGCCGGCGTCTTCGCGCTGACCGCCGGCATCGGCACCGACAAGCGCGAGCTGCTGTTTCAGGAGGCGCACGACGATTACTCCGCCATTCTGCTCAAGTCATTGGCCGACCGTCTGGCCGAGGCCTTTGCTGAGTGCTTGCACCAGCGCGTGCGGACCGACTTGTGGGGCTACGCACCTCAGGAGGCGCTCACGTCGCAGGAACTGATCGCAGAAAAATACCGGGGCATTCGTCCCGCGCCAGGTTACCCGGCCTGCCCCGATCACAGCGTCAAGAAGGACATGTTCGACTTGCTGCAATGTCAGGACATCGGAATGGACGTCACCGAGAGTCTGGCCATGACACCGGCCGCCAGCGTCAGCGGGTTTTACCTGGGCAACCCTGCCAGCACCTATTTCAACGTCGGCAAGATCGGTGAAGACCAGTTGAAAGATATGGCAGACCGGCGCGGGATCGGCGAGTCAGCGCTGCGACGCCTGCTGGCGCCGGTCCTGTAGTCAGGGCGCCAGCGCATGGCGCTGCGCCAGCACCAGGGCGCAGACACCGATCAGACTCAGCACCAGCAAGAGCCACAGCGCGTGGGTGTAGCCGGACTGCGCTGTCCACAGCAGTCCGACGATCAGCGGTGCGCTGGCCCGTGCCAGGGCCAGTGGCAGGCCGAGCACGCCGTTCAGCGTGGCGACATGCTCGCGACTCACATACTGCGCCATCGCCGTCCCTTTGACAATCGTCAGCATGCCATTGCCCATGCCGTACAGCAGCACAAACAACAGCACCGGCCAGATCTGCTGTTCACCCAGCAGGGGTGCCGCGAGCAAGGCCGTCAGCCCCAGCGGCAGCAGACAGGGAATGAGCCGGTTGGCCGCATGCACATCAAAGTAATGCTCAAAGAAGAACAGCAGCAATCTACCCAGGACCTGGATGGCGCCGATGCTGGCCGGAATCGCAATCACCCAGGTCTCGCGCATGCCGCTCTCGCGCAGCAGACTCACCATGTGGGCCGGCAACGCGGCTGTCACTGCCATCATCGCGATGACAAAGACTCCGAGCGACAGAAATGGGACGCTACGGATCAGGCGCGGCATGTCTTTTGAGTCTGGCCGATCAGCAGCATCAATCTGCCCTGTCTTGGCAGGGGCGCCGCGCAAGATGACTGCATGCAAGGGTGCGCACAGTAGCAAGTGAAATCCTGCCAGAATGACCAGAGCCTGGCGCCAGCCCCAGTTCGCCATCAGCCAGGCGGTGAACGGAATGAACACGGTGCTGGCCAGTCCACCCAAGAAAGTCATGACGATGATGGCGCGCCGAAAATCATTGGGAAAGCGGCGTGTGACGACGGCAAATACCGGGGCATACAGGACAGCCGCCATGGCCGCGCCGAGGCCGGCCCAGACGGCATAGAAACCGGCAATACTGCTTACCCCGCCATGCAGGAACAGACAGAGGCCGGCCAGCACCGAACCGCTGGTCATGACCAGGCGTTCATGACCGTGGTCGATCCAGCGACCGACCGGGTACGCCATCAAACCCTCGACCAGCAAGGCCAGACTGAAGGCCAGTGACGACTGCGCCCGAGTTAGCCCCAACTCCTGCTCGATCGGCGTCAGCAGCAGCGCGAAGGTGTAAAACACGCTGCCCCAACTGATCAACTGGGCCAGCGAAAGCCAGGCCACCAGGCGGCTGTCGTGCTGAACCCCGGTTTGCATCGGTGAATTATGACAAACCCGCATGCGGTTCGACAGCGGGTTGCCGCAAGGGTTTTGCCGGTACACTGGGCGGCCCAGCGCAAGTCATATCGTGACTTGCCCATCGGAACAAGAACACATGAGTTGGAAGATTTCTAAGATCACGTCGAGCCTGATGGCCTTGTTGGTCGAGCCGACCGCGGATCTCGATGCCAAAGGTCGTGTCGAAGCGATTCGTGTGGCAATGCTCGACCATCTTGACGACCTGGACACCAACGAGCGATTGAACAAGGTGCGAAGCCGCATACAGTATGCGCCAGATATTCAGGCACTCTGGTATCTGCGCGGTGACGTGATGACGATGCTGGCCGAAACGCTGGGTGAGTCAGCTGCCACAAAGCGACTGGAAGAGATTACCGACAAGTTTCGCGGCTTGTTGCCGGCGGCGCAAAAATCACGTCCCAATCGCTTGCGCAAGTGAGCGGCGGTACTGCATGGCCTCGGCCACGTGTGTCACCTGGGTGCTGCGTGCCCCGGCAAGATCGGCGATCGTTCGGGCCACACGCAAAGCCCGGTGCGTGCTACGCGCCGACCATCCTAGCCGGGCCGCCGCCACGTTCAGAAACTTGGCGGCACCCTCGTCGAGCAGGAGTTGTGCCTCCATGTCCTGGCCCTGCAAAGCCTGGTTGAGCTTGCCCTGACGCGCGATCGAACGCTCGCGCGCCACTGTGCAACGCTGACGAATGTCGAGGCTGGATTCGCTGGGGGCGGCTTGCAGCAGATCGGCCACCGGCACAGCTGGGACCTCCACGTGCAGGTCAATGCGATCCAACAGCGGACCGCTGAGCCGGCCCTGATAACGCGCCACTTGGTCGGGCGTGCAGCGGCAGGCCTTCTGCTTTGAGCCCAGGTAGCCGCAGGGGCAGGGATTCATCGCGCCGATCAACTGAAAGCGCGCCGGAAACTCGCAGCGACGCGCTGCTCTTGAGATCGTGATGATGCCGCTCTCCAGGGGTTCGCGCAGGGCTTCCAGTGCGGCACGCGGAAATTCTGGCATTTCATCCAAAAACAATACGCCGTGATGCGCCAGCGAAATCTCGCCCGGGCGCGGCGGCGAGCCACCACCGACCAGGGCCACGGCGCTGGCCGTGTGATGCGGACTGCAGGTTGGTCGTTGCGCCCAGCGCGCCAGCGAGAAACGTCCGCCCAGACTGGCGACAGCCGCACTTTGCAAGGCCTCATCCGTCGTCATGGCCGGCAACAGGCCGGCAAAACGCAGCGCCAGCATCGACTTGCCCGCTCCCGGTGGCCCCATCATGAGCACACTGTGGCCGCCGGCCGCGGCAATCTCCAGCGCGCGCCTTGCCGCCACTTGGCCTTTGACATCGGCCATGTCGGCGTACTGCATTTCAAAGGACTGCCGATTTGCGCTGACCCGCGACCAGCCTGGCATCGGCTCCGGCTCCGGCGCGTCCGCAAGCTGGGGCAAAAACTGCCGCACCACGTCCAGCAGATGACAGGCCCGATAAACATGGGCGTCGCTCACCAGCGCAGCTTCTTCAGCGCTGTCGGGCGGCAACACCAGCCGCGTCGTCAATTGGGCGCCGTGCAGCGCCAGACTCATGGCCAGGGCGCCACGCACCGGCCGCAGTTCACCCGACAGAGACAACTCGCCGGCAAACTCGTGGCCCGCCAGTCGCGCGCTGTCGATCTGACCGCTGGCTGCCAGAATGCCCAGGGCGATCGGCAAGTCAAAGCGCCCGGAATCCTTCGGCAGATCGGCCGGCGCCAGATTGACGGTGATGCGCTTGTTGTGAGGAAATTCCAGGCCCGAATTCTGGATCGCGGAACGCACCCGTTCACGCGCTTCCTTGACCTCGACATCTGCGAGACCGACCAGCGTGAAACTCGGCAAACCATTGGCCAGATGGACCTCCACCGTCACCGCCGCGGCCTCCAGCCCCAGCAGGGCACGACTTTGCACCAGGGACAGACTCATAGTGATTCCTCTCCAAAAGGGTGCGTCAACAAAACTTGACTACCCACCATGCGCACCAAGGCAGTGCCATCTGTTTTTTTATACAGATACCTTAACGCTGACCCGTGGAACTGGTTTACAAGGGCAGGCCTTTATTCGCGCGATAGCTGGCACGGACTGTGCATGAAGTCATCATCCCTCAACTCTCCCGGAGAACTGTATGAAGCTAAGTAAAACAAGTGCTATCGTCTTGGGCACCCTGCTGGCCAGTGGCGCAACCATGGCGCAAACTGCGGCACCTGCGCCGGCAGCGGCACCTGAACCCGAGTACACGCTGGCTTACAACATCGGCGTCGTCAGCGACTACCGTTTTCGCGCCATCGCACAGACCTCGACCAATCCTGCTCTACAGGGTGGCATTGACTTTACCCACAAGAGCGGCTTCTATCTGGGCACCTGGGCCTCGAATGTCAGCTGGATCAAGGATTACATTGGCGCCACCGACGGCTCACTCGAGCTTGATTTGTACGGTGGCTACAAGGGCGAAATCAGCAAGGATTTCAGTTTCGACGTGGGTCTGATCGGCTACCTGTACCCCAGCAACACGGCTCCAACCAACGCCAACACGACCGAGATTTACGGCGCTCTGACGTATGGCCCGGCTACCGTCAAATACAGCCGCAGCCTTGGCAATTTCATTGCCAATCCGAACAGCTCGGGCAGCTCCTACCTGGAACTGGCTGCCACTTTTGACCTTGGCAACGGTCTCTCACTGACGCCGCATGTCGGCCATCAATGGATTCCCAACGTCGTCAACAATGCGGGAGATTACACCGACGTCGCACTGACGCTGGCGAAAGACTTCGGCAATGGTCTGACCCTGTCTATTGCAGCCATGGGAACCAACGCCGACAAGATTTTCTACACCGACAACAAGAACAAATTCCTGGCCGACAGCGTGCTGACCGTCGGCCTGAAATACAGCTTCTGATCTGGTCCCGTCGTCACCCCTTAGGAGAACGCATGAAACTCATCACTGCCATCATCAAACCCTTCAAGCTCGACGAGGTGCGCGAAGCGCTCTCGGCGATTGGCGTGCAGGGCATCACCGTCACTGAGGTCAAGGGCTTCGGTCGTCAAAAAGGCCACACCGAGTTGTACCGGGGTGCCGAGTACGTGGTCGACTTCTTGCCCAAGGTCAAAGTCGAGGCCGCAATCGCCGACGAACTGGTTGATCGCGTCATCGAGGCACTCGAAGGCGCAGCCCGCACCGGCAAGATCGGTGACGGCAAGATTTTCGTTTACGACCTCGAGCAGGTCGTCCGTATCCGCACCGGTGAAACCGGCAAGGAAGCGCTCTAATCCGACCACGAGAACACTGCCATGAAAAAATTACTTGCCTCCCTTACTCTGGGTCTCAGCCTTCTGGCCGGCGGCAGCGCCGCACTGGCCCAGGCGCCCGCCGCTTCAGCTGCAGCACCGGCGTCTGCTGCGTCGGCCGCCGCCCCAGCGGCATCTGCCCCAGCCCCGGCTGCAGCCAGCGCCAGCGCGCCGGCCGCGGCGGCATCCGCCGCGCCGGCACCCGTGCCCAACAAAGGTGACGTGGCCTGGATGATTGTGGCTACTGCCTTCGTCATCATGATGTCGATCCCCGGCCTGGCCCTGTTCTACGGCGGCCTGGTGCGCAGCAAGAACATGCTGTCGATCCTGATGCAGGTGTTCGTGACCTTCTCCATGATCGTCGTGCTCTGGTGCCTGTACGGCTACAGCCTGGCCTTTAGCGAGGGCAACCAGTTCATTGGCGGCTTCGACCGCATTCTGATGAAAGGTCTGTTTGATCCGATGAAGGGTGAGTTTGCCAACACCGGCACCTTCAGCAAGGGTGTCGTGATTCCCGAACTGCTGTTCATGGCATTCCAGGCGACCTTTGCCGCCATCACCTGCTGCCTGATCATCGGCGCCTTTGCCGAACGCATCAAGTTCTCGGCCATGCTGCTGTTCATGGCGCTGTGGTTCACCTTCAGCTACACGCCGATCGCCCACATGGTCTGGTTCTGGATGGGACCTGACGCCTACACCGGCAAGGAAGTGGTTGACGCCGTCAATGCCAAGGCCGGCATGATCTGGCAGTGGGGCGCGCTGGACTTCGCCGGCGGCACCGTGGTGCATATCAACGCGGCGGTGGCCGGACTGGTCGGCGCCTTCGTTCTCGGCAAACGCACAGGTTACGCCAAGGAATCGATGGCCCCGCACAGCCTGACGCTGACCATGGTTGGCGCCTCCCTGCTGTGGGTCGGCTGGTTCGGCTTCAACGCCGGTTCGGCCCTGGAAGCCAACGGCACTGCGGTACTGGCCTTCATGAACACCTTCTCGGCCACGGCAGCTGCCGTGCTCGCATGGTGTCTGGGTGAAGCACTGATGCGCGGCAAGGCTTCGATGCTGGGTGCGGCTTCCGGCGCGGTGGCGGGTCTGGTCGCCATTACGCCGGCCTGCGGCAACGTCGGTCTGATGGGCGCCATCGTGATCGGCTTTGTGGCCGGCTTTGCCTGCCTGTGGGGTGTCAACGGTCTGAAGAAGATGCTAGGCGCGGACGACTCGCTGGACGTGTTCGGCGTGCACGGTGTCGGCGGTATCGTCGGCGCGCTGCTGACCGGTGTCTTCAACAGTCAGGCCCTTGGCGGCCCCGGCTTGGTCGGTGACTGGGTGACGGCTGCCGTGTCATCGGTGCCAGTGATGGATCAGGTCTGGATCCAGCTCAAGGCGGTGCTGACTACCATCGTCTGGTCGGGTGTGGTGTCATTCGTTGCCTACAAGCTGGTCGACATGACGATCGGTCTGCGCGTAAGCGAAGAGGACGAACGCGAAGGTCTTGACATCACTTCGCACGGCGAGACCGCTTACAGCCGTTGAACAGCGCCGCTGAATAACTAACATCTCCAAGGATTGGTCCACCGGAGCGCAGGCTCTGGTGGACTTTTTTTGTGCTGATCCCCGTGGTCGTCTCGGTGGAGGGTCTCATTTAGCCAAGGACGACTGCAAGCAAAAATGACAAGTACTCCCATAACAAAGCCGACTTATCCATTGAGCAGATAGTTGAGCAATAGCATGGTTGCCATTCCACCAAGAGCTGGGATCATGGTTCGTCTGACAATTTCAAAAGTTGAGCATTCTCCCGCTTTACTCACCGCAATAATTACCCCAGCGACCGGTGAAATTGCCCGCCCCATTCCCGCCATCAACTGCATTGGAAGAACCATTGTTACGGCGCTGACGCCAAATTTTGTTGCGATGGCGGGGGCTAGGCCAGAGAATGCGAAAAACGCCGCGACACCGGAACCCGTAATCATGGCGGTTACACCAACCATTAGAGTCATGACAACCGCCATCAAATTCACACTGAATCCCGTGTCATGTACTGAATTGATTATGTAGTTCACGGCGCCAATTGCCTGCAAGCCTTGCGCGAAGACATCGGCGCAGACCAACAGGGAAACCACGCTGGCGAAGGTTGTCCCAATACTATTGAAAAAAACCTGAAAAGCTTTGAAAGTCACCATCACATCGCGCTTGATCAAGAGTTCACAGGCCATGCCGGCAAGTGAGCCCACTATCATGGCAGTAACGACATCCACAGATACTTGGTCAACCAGTAGCGGACTAAACACCAAAATAAGTAGGATCGGAACCAACGGCAGGAAGGCGTAGAACCGCGGAGCATTCGCCATGGCTTGCCTGCCCCCTTTTTCGGATTGAAGCTGCCCAAGGGCAGTTCCAATTTTCCGATCATAGTATCGCGCGGTGAAAAATATGAGGGTTGCAACGACCCCGACAACCCAAACTGCAACCGGAATCTGGTGATGAACAAAATAGACCGCTGCTGACATGCCTGACGTTTTGGCTGCTAGATTTGCCGTCCCCACGGCTGGCCCCAGGTCCATGAACGAGCAAAGCCCAATCATCGCCGCGGCGGCCGGCTTGCTAACTCCGAGCGAAATCAGCATCGGAAAGACGGTAACCAACAGGAGCATTGCAAGCCCTGCAGCACTTGGAATGGCAACATGAAGGCACTGCCCGAGGATATAACCGGCGGCCAGGATGGCATAGGGCGCCTTAATGAGTTCAAGCGGCCTGATGCAGACTCTTACCATGGCACCCGTGGCCCCGATGTTGTCCATATAGTCAGCGAACGCTGCGGAGGCCATGATGATCAATCCGATCCCGCTGATTTGCGTTGTAAGGGATTCCTTGACAAAAGCAAAAACATCAAATCCCTTCCAGCCGGTTGATTTTGCCTTCTGATACAGGATGGAGTGGTCAGGAAAAAGAAGCACGGTCAATGTCAACAGGATCAGCCCAGCCACGAGAAGCACGGTCTGCGGCTGATAGTTCTTGATGATCAATCGTGCCGCGATGGCGGTGATTGCGATACCAATCAGCAGTCCCAGCATTTTTACGTTCTCCTCAACAGTGCTGTCGTTCAGACAGGAAATCATCGATCAGCCGGTTGTAATAGTCTGGTGCCTGAAAATATGGAGCATGAAGGAGTCCAGGCATTTCGACATGTTTGGTTATCGGCGTCTGCTTGAGCAAATCAGATTTCAGTTTTGGCTGAACTACAGTATCCATCTCACCGAAAAGAACCAGAACAGGCATTTCGAGCTTGGGCAAGTGCGGGCGGTTGTCGGCAAGTTGCAACATGCGTGTCGCCCGACGCAATCCTTCCGGATTGACTTCGGAAGCCACCTCAGCTGCATACTCAAAAACAGGTGCTGTTTTCTGACCAGGTAACAGTTCCTTGGCTCGATTCATTCCGTAAGCCCTGGCCCCGAATTCTTTCAGTTCGCGCATGCGGTTCTCGAATTTCTTCGACATCGGGGCCGTTTCGGGATCACCGTATCCGGGGTGGGAACAGGACAAAACAAGACGCGACACCATTGCCGGGTACTCTGCGCAAAAACGCGCGGCTACCGTTCCGCCCATGGAATGTCCGACAAGGAACACCTTTGGCTGATCCAGTTTTGCAATGAACTCACGCAACGCCTCAACATACGCATCAATAGAGACCGATACCATGTCGGATTGTCCAAAGCCCGGCGCATCCCACGCAATCACCCGATATTTGCGAGAAAAATACTCAAACTGAAAGGCCCAACTTTTGGAACTGCCAAGGAGTCCATGAAGAAAAACTATTGAATCTCCCGCTCCAACTGAACGAAAAGACACCTTTCCGTGGGACAGGTTAATGGATTGCAATTTTGGGCAAACCGGCACGACACCATTGCCACTAAATGTCACCATAGAGCCTCAAGAGACCGTGGTCCTGCGCAATCGACGACTCGACGCCCTTGAGGCCAACTATTGCGCCGGAAAACGAGCCCGCAAATTAGCGGCGCTATTAGCGTAGCTGCACGCCGGAAGCAACTAGCGTGTCATGTGCCACCTTTTGCAGCATCAATGCGTTCGCGGTGCTGATTCCCAATTCACCAAAAGTCTTGTCACCGGCCCCAAAGTTCTGTGGATCAAATCCGGTGATTGTTCCGTACATCATCAGACCGGCCAGGTAAGCCCCATTGACGCTCTCATGGGTGCGATCCAACCACCAAAGGTTAGGCAATCCGGACTCGTCATAGGTGCCGTCCGCCTTGTAGAAATTGTCTGCCTTGACGACACCCGTGTCGACGGCCTTTTGAAATGCGTCCCCTACCGGAACGACTCCGGCAATCTTTTTGTTACTGGCGGTGATGCCGTAAAAAATACTGTGCATATCGGTCGTCATGTCCCTCAGATTTGCCCCTGTACTGGTATTGCTCGTGTAATAGATTGTGTTTTGTCCGGTCGTAGTGCTACCGTTGGCGCCGCTTGAACAAGTCGGGTCGACTATCGGGGCGCCGTTTGTTGTTGTGATGTCCGGCGTCGTGCACTTGTGCGCGGCGACCATGTCCGGCCTTGCCCAACCCTGGAATAAATAGACTGATGCGCTTGGATTCGCGTTGACATTCGTCGGTATGACGCGAGTCGCCGCACAGTTCGCCGCACTTAGGCCTGGACCTGGCGGAGTTGCAGTGGTTGCCGTCGTGCAATTCGCCGTACTACCAAATATGGTCGCTTCAGTGGTCGTAACGCCAGTTCCAACATGAACGTATTGTTCGAGTAGGTTGAGGTACGTACTGAAGGAGACGTAGTTGCCATTCTTCGCTTTGGACGCCGGCAACGGCTCGTCACTCTGGGACTGAAGGACAACGACGTCCCATTTCTGGCTTGCGACATTGCCTCTCATGTCCCAACTGGCGTTCGCGGTATTGAGGAATTGCCCGCGGAGGGTCGCTGCGTTTCTCGTCGATAACGAGACATCGTAGTTGAGCCCAGCCTGATCGGTCAGGCTTTTGAAAATCCCCGGTACACCTCCCCAGTTATGTGGCTCAAAACAGCCATTCGCATTGCTGACACAAGGGGTGGGAGGTACTCCGGAGCCTACCGGATAGCTATTGGTTCCGGACGGATCTATTGCGTTGAAGGCCGCGGTGAGGTCCTTGACCTTTGCCGCGTTGTATTGCAAGGCCGGCGCGACTCGGGCAAAGGTGTAACTATTGCCGACGAAGAGAATCTTGATTGGCGTTGACGGCGTGCTACTCCCTCCGCCGCAACTGATCAGAAGAGTACCGAGCGAAAGTACCGCTGTCGAAATTTTCCAAGACTGCATATCAATGTCTCCTTTACTTTATTGCGCACGAGGCGCGAATGGCCTGAAAATGGTAGGAATGCTACGCGTCGCAATTACAATGTCAAATATCTTGTAATTGGCAACTGCATACGTTTTTTATATTGACATGGGGTGCCGATGGAGCTGAGACACCTGCGCTATTTTGTCGCTGTTGCGGAAGAAAAGAATTTCACGCGAGCAGCCGAACGACTCGGCATGCAACAACCACCCTTAAGTCAACAGATTCGTGCGCTTGAGCAAGAACTGGGCTTTGATCTGTTTCGCAGGCACCCCAAAGGCGTCGATCTGTCTATAGGTGGGAGCGTGTTTCTCGATGAGGCGCGGTCGATCCTTGAAAACGTGGGTCGGGGTGCGGCACGCGCCGCAAGGGCTGCCAACGGAATAGAAGGTAATATTTCCGTCGGCTTCACAAGCTCGGCGGCGGCGCATCCATTGATTCCACAGATCGTGCGCGCATACCGCGCCGCCAGGCCCGGCGTGACTTTGAACTTCCAGGAGGGCAATGCACACGAACTGACTACCGCCGTCGCCGCCGGAAAACTAAATGTCGCATTTTTGAGAAGGCCAGTGGTGGCCCCCGTCGGCTTAGTGTTTCATCGTCTTCTTGAAGAGGAAATGCTGCTTGTGCTTCCGATGGGCCATCGACTATTGAAGAAGTGTGACGGGAGTCGGATGCCAGCGATTTCGCTGAAGTCGCTGCGCGACGAGCAATTCATTCTGGTGCGTAAGCACGGTGCGCCTGGAATGTATTCAAATCTAATCGACGCGTGCGTTCGCGCTGGGTTCACGCCAAACATAACCATCGAAGTCGATCGCATGCTAAGTAATATTAGCCTCGTCGCAGCAGGCGTTGGCGTGTCCGCAGTACCGGCTTCCATGAAAGGTTTTCACGATGGGTCTGTGGTGTACTGTCACATTCGTGAGGGCGGTGCGGAACTCGGTGCCCCCTTAACGCTAGTGTGTCAGGAATTCGAAGGTGTGCCCGCTGTTGCCCACTTTCTGGCGATTTCCCGAACGCAGGTGCAGACTTGAGTCGGCTGATCGGAACCTGGCTAATGCCGCACTGGACTTCTGAACCCAGGAATACCTGCCAAGGCAAACGTACACTCGTATCATGTCTTGGCACGCCGATCTTCAACTTGATTACCGACTAGAAGCTGGGCGCACGGTGGCAAGGCACAGCCACAACGGACCTCTGCGGGTTCTGCAGAGCCTCTACCCCGAAGGCGATGCGATCTGCCACAACGTGCTGGTCCATCCACCGGGCGGGCTGGTCGGTGGCGACACGCTTGACCTTAGAGTCACGGCAGACGCTACGGCGCACGGCCTGATCACCACGCCCGGCGCCACGCGTTTTTACCGTTCCGACGGCGAAGCCGCTGTGCAACGCACCCAGATCACACTGGCAGATCGGGCGCGTCTTGAGTGGCTGCCGCTGGAGGCGATTGCATACAACAACTGCCTGGCCGAAAACCATCTGACCCTGAGCCTGGAACCCGAGGCGGAGTTCATTGGCTGGGATGTCACAGCGCTCGGACTGCCGCACGCCCAACGGCCCTTCGAGGCAGGAAGCTTTCTGCAACACATTGAAGTTCCAGGCGTCTGGTTGGAACGCGGATTGATCCAGGCGCAGGACCGGCGACTGATGAACAGCCCCTTGGGATTGGGAGGTCAGCGCTGCCTGGCTTCGCTCATTTTCGCAACCGGTAACAAGCTGGAACGGGAACGCCGGCGAGTCTCACTGGAACTCGCAAGGGAAGTGATTGCTGCGCACCCGCTGCGCCGAGTGGCAGGTGCCACCAGCCCCAACGCACAGCTTGTGGTGGTTCGGGTTCTCGCACCCATGGTCGAGCCCGCCATGGACCTGCTGCGCCAGCTCTGGGCCGCGTGGCGGCAGCACTTCTGGCAATTGCCGGCCAGCAACCCCCGCATCTGGTCAACCTAGCTCTTGGGACAAAGGCATCAAATCGCGACCAGTTCTCGCACGCCGTCGATTTCCATGTTCGGTCCTTTGCCATGAGCCAGCACGGCGCCGCGCTCCATCACGACATAGTCGTCGGCCAGATCACGGGCGAAGTCGTAATACTGCTCTACCAGCACAATTGCCATATCCCCCCGATTCGCCAGCATGCGGATGACGCGTCCGATGTCCTTGATGATGCTGGGCTGAATGCCCTCGGTCGGCTCATCCAGGATCAAGAGTCGGGGACTGGCCGCCAGCGCCCTGGCAATCGCCAGCTGCTGCTGCTGCCCGCCCGACAAGTCGCCGCCGCGGCGTTGCAGCATTTGCTTGAGAACCGGAAAGAGTTCGAACAGTTCAGGTGGAATCGGCGTTCCGGCGGGCTTGACGGCCAGCCCCATCGCCAGGTTTTCCGCCACAGTGAGTCGGGCAAAAATTTCACGCCCCTGCGGCACGAAACCGATGCCGGCACGCGCCCGCTGGTAGGGTGTGGCGTGCTCAATCGGTTTGCCGTCGAACTCGATGCTGCCATTTCTGATCGGCACCAGGCCCATCAGACTTTTGAGCAGCGTGGTCTTGCCGACGCCATTGCGTCCAAGGATGACGGTGACCTTTCCAAGCGAGGCCTGCAAACTGACGTCGCGCAGAATGTGCGAGCCGCCGTAATACTGGTTGATGTTCTTGACGTTCAGCATGCTCATCTTCCGAGGTAGACCTCGATCACGCGTTCATCCGCCTGCACCTGCGCCAACGTGCCCTGTGCCAGCACCGAGCCTTCGGACAGCACGGTGACGATGTCGGAGATGGTGTTGATGAAACTCATGTCGTGCTCCACCACCATCAGCGAGTGCTTGCCCTTGAGCGACAGAAACAGCTCGGCGGTGCGCTCGGTCTCTTCATCGGTCATGCCGGCCACCGGTTCGTCAAGCAACAGCAGCTTGGGGTCCTGCATCAGCAGCATGCCAATCTCCAGCCACTGCTTTTGCCCGTGGCTCAAATTGCCGGCCTGGCGCGCAACGCGGTCGGCCAGGTGAATCGTATGCAGCACTTCGGACAGGCGATCGGCCTGCGCCGAATCCAGGCGGAAGAACATCGAGGCGCCTACATTCTTATTGGTCTTGAGTGCCAGCTCCAGGTTCTCACACACGCTCAAGTGCTCGAATACCGTTGGCTTTTGAAACTTGCGTCCGATGCCAAGTTGCGCAATTTCGGCCTCGGTGTAGCGCAACAGGTCGATCGTGCTGCCAAAGAAGACCCGGCCCTCGTCCGGGCGCGTCTTGCCGGTAATGATGTCCATCATCGTGGTCTTGCCGGCACCGTTGGGTCCGATGATGCAGCGCAACTCGCCGGGGGCAATATCCAGCGAAAGTTTG
Organism: uncultured beta proteobacterium; assembly: GCA_903906695.1. Classification (GTDB taxonomy): domain Bacteria; phylum Pseudomonadota; class Gammaproteobacteria; order Burkholderiales; family Burkholderiaceae_C; genus Rhodoferax. Next base: position 18,235 of record CAIVLG010000061.1, read on the forward strand.
TTGATGGCCTTGAAGCCGTCAAAACTGACGCTCACATCTTCCAGGTAGAGGATGCGTCCATGCGTCACATCCACCTCGCCGGGCGTCGCAATGCGTGAGAAGCCGGCCGCGCGACCACCGGACTCGGTGTGACCCTGCTGCTTCTTTTGCGCGAGAGCTTCAGCGCGACGAGCGCCTTCCTCCATTAGATCAGGCGTCATCTGGACTCCCTGATTTGCTCAACTTCTTCACCAGTCCCGCAATACCGTCAGGCATAAAGAGCGTCACACCAATGAACAGTGTGCCCAGAAAATAGAGCCAAAATTCCGGGTAAGCAACGGTCAGCCAGCTCTTGGCGCCATTGACCACGAACGCCCCGATGATCGGACCGATCAGCGTGGCACGACCACCGACTGCGGCCCAGATCGCAATCTCGATCGAACTGGCCGGACTCATCTCACCCGGGTTGATGATGCCGACTTGCGGCACATAGAGCGCACCGGCAACGCCGCACATCATGGCCGACAGGGTCCAGATAGTCAGCTTGTAACCGACGGGGTTGTAGCCGCTGAACATGACGCGTGTTTCGGCGTCGCGCACGGCTTGCAGGACCCGACCAAATTTGCTCTTGACCAACCAGCGTGCGAGCAGAAAGAAGGCCAGCAGCGTCAAACCCGTCAGCACAAAAAGGGTCATGCGCATCGCCGGCGTGGCAATCGGAATATTCAGGATCCGTTTGAAGTCGGTGAAACCATTGTTGCCACCAAAGCCGGTTTCATTGCGGAAGAACAAAAGCATCGCGGCAAAGGTCATGGCCTGCGTGATGATCGAGAAATAGACGCCTTTGATGCGCGAGCGAAAGGCAAAAAAACCAAAGACAAAGGCCACCAGACCCGGCACCGCCACGACCAGCAACAGGGTCGCCGCGAAGCTGTCACTGAAAGTCCAGTGCCAGGGCAGCGTCTTCCAGTCCAGGAACACCATGAAGTCGGGCAGGCTGCTCTTGTAGTTGCCTTCGAGCCCGATCTGGCGCATCAGGTACATGCCCATGGCGTAACCGCCAAGCGCGAAGAAGACACCGTGGCCCAAACTCAGAATCCCGGTGTAGCCCCAGATCAGGTCCATCGCCAGCGCGCAAATGGCGTAGCACATGATCTTGCCAACAAGTGCCACCGCGTAGTCGCTCAGGTGAAACAGACTGCCCTTGGGCACCAGCAAATTCAAGGTCGGCGCAATAGCGCAGACGATGACCAGAGCGAGGACGAAGGCGCTCCAACCAGTGCGCGTTAGCAACGGGGCTTTGGAAGGGAGCAGCAGCGTACTCATGCTTCGGCGCTCCGGCCTTTCATCGCAAATATGCCTTGCGGACGCTTCTGGATGAAGATGATGATGAACACCAGTACCGCGATCTTGGCCAGCACCGCACCGGCCCAGCCTTCCAGAAATTTGTTAAGCACACCCAGACCGAGTGCTGCATAGACGGTACCGGCGAGCTGGCCAACACCCCCGAGCACCACCACCATGAATGAGTCAACGATGTAGCCCTGCCCCAGGTCCGGGCCGACGTTGCCGACCTGACTCAGTGCACAGCCGGCCAGGCCTGCGATACCGGATCCGAGCGCAAAGGCGTAGGTGTCAATGCGCGCCGTGTTCACTCCCATGCAGGAGGCAATCGGTCGGTTCTGCGTGACCCCGCGCACAAACAAACCCAGGCGCGTCCGGCCAATCAGCCAGGCCACTGCCAGCAAAACAAACACGGCAAAGCCGATGATCACAAGACGGTTGTAGGGCAGCGACAGATTGCCCAGAACCTGCACGCCGCCACTCATCCAGGATGGGTTTTCGACACCGACGTTCTGCGCGCCAAACAGCGTACGCACCAACTGCATCAACATCAGGCTGATACCCCAGGTGGCCAGCAGGGTTTCCAGCGGGCGACCGTACAGAAAGCGGATCACGCCGCGCTCCAGCGCCGCACCCATCAGTGCTGAAGCCAAAAAAGCCACCGGCACGGCGGCCAGCAAGTACCAGTCAAAAGCAGAGGGCAGGTATTTCTGGAACAGCACCTGTACGACGTAAGTGGCATAGGCGCCAATCATCATCAGCTCGCCGTGCGCCATGTTGATGACACCCATCAGGCCGTAGGTGATAGCCAAACCGAGTGCCACCAGCAGCAGGATCGAGCCCAGACTGATTCCACTGAAGATGGCCCCCAGCCGGTCACCCCAGGCCAGCGCCGCCTCGACCTGGCGCAAGCTCAGCTGCAAAGCCGATTTCACATCCGGTTCGGCCTCTTGCTTCAGGCGTTCCAGCAGCATGGTCTTGGTGTTCGCCTGGGTGCTGCTGCGCAGCAGTTTGGCCGCTTCCAGGCGCTTGCTTTGGTCTGCGCTGTTAAGCAGCGCCCCGGCGCGCACCAGGGCCAGTTGTTCCTTGATCAGCGGGTTCTGTTCTGCTACAAAAGCTTTCTCCAGCAGCGGCAATTTGCTTTCGTCGGCGTCGCTTTGCAATTGCTTGATGGCTTTGAGGCGCGTCTGCTCGTTGCTGGAAAAGAGTTTGAGCGCAGCCAGTGCCGAATCCAGCTCGCCGCGCATGCGGTTGTTGCTGACCACGTCCTCAGCGCTCGGGGGTACAGTGACTTCGGCAGCACTGAGCGGATCGAATCCTTTGCCGTCCTTGATGATAAATACCTTGTCGGCGGCCACCTTCACTGCCTCGTCTGACAGCGCCTGCAAGAACGCCGCGGTCTTATCGTCGGCAGTCAGAACCGCCTGATTCAAAGCCGCTATGCGTGCGTCGGTGTCGCCGATCGAGATGGCTCTTGCTTCGTCAGCGGTCAGGGCATGTGCCGGCCCAGCCAGCCACAGCGTCGCGAGAACACAAAGAAATCGAATGAACATGGATGGAGCCCGTAGGGTGGACACGCCGAATTGGGGGCAGAGCCCAATTCGGTCATGCGCTTGACGCATCCTCGAAGTCTCTGCCCCGAATTGGGATCCGACCCCAATTCAGCTCGCAATGACGGAATTGAGCAGCGCCTTACTTCTTCGCCGGCTCGTCGGGTTTGCTGGCGTTACCTTCGATGTACGGCGACCACGGCTTGGCCTTCACCGGACCCGGTGTCTTCCAGACCACATTGAACTGGCCGTCGGCCTTGATCTCGCCGATGAACACGCTCTTGTGCAGATGGTGGTTCTTCTCATCCATCTTGCTCGTGATGCCGCTGGGTGCCTTGAAGGTCTGCCCGGCCATGGCGGCGATCACCTTGTCAACTTCGGTGGACTTGGCTTTTTCAACCGCCTGCTTCCACATGTTGATGCCGATGTAGGTGGCTTCCATCGGGTCGTTGGTCAGAGGTTTGTCCTTGTGACCAGCGATGCCCTTGGCCTTGGCGTACGCCGACCACTTCTTGATGAACTCGTCATTGGTCGGGTTCTTGATCGACTGGAAGTAGTTCCAGGCGGCCAGGTGACCGACCAGCGGCTTCGTATCAACGCCGCGCAGTTCTTCCTCACCCACGGAGAACGCAACTACTGGCACGTCCTTGGCCTTCAGACCGGCGTTGCCCAGTTCCTTGTAGAACGGAACGTTGGAGTCGCCGTTGATGGTGGAGACCACCGCCGTCTTGCCGCCAGCCGAGAACTTCTTGATGTCGGCAACAATGGTTTGATAGTCCGAGTGACCGAACGGCGTGTACTTCTCGTCGATGTCTGTTTCTTTCACGCCCTTGGATTTCAGGTAGGCGCGCAGGATCTTGTTGGTGGTGCGCGGGTAAACGTAGTCAGTACCTAGCAGCACCCAGCGCTTGGCACCGCCGCCTTCCTTGCTCATCAGGTAATCCACCGCCGGAATGGCTTGCTGGTTCGGCGCCGCGCCGGTGTAGAACACGTTCTTGGAGAGCTCTTCACCTTCGTACTGCACCGGGTAGAACAGCAGGCCGTTCATTTCTTCAACCACCGGCAGCACCGACTTGCGCGAGACCGAAGTCCAGCAACCGAAGATCACATCAACCTTGTCCTGACCGAGCAACTGCTTGGTCTTCTCGGCAAACAGCGGCCAGTTGGAGGCCGGGTCCACCACCACCGGTTCGAGCTTCTTGCCGAGCACCCCGCCCTTGGCATTGATCTCGTCGATCGCCATCAGAACGGTGTCCTTCAACACGGTTTCTGAAATAGCCATGGTGCCGGAAAGGCTATGCAAAATACCAACCTTGATGGTGTCAGCGGCATGCACCACAGTGACAGCAGACAGACCAAGACCCAGCACAATAGATGCGGTGAGTGTCTTTAATGAGCCTCGACGATTCATGAACTTTCTCCAAAAATGAAATAGGAACCCGACCCGAACTGGATCCGAACGTGTCTTTGCAAGGGTCGTGCCAACTCATTTCGCGCGCGGATGTCTCAATCAGAGTGCAAAGTCATGCACCAACGCCGGGCCAAGCCATCGTCGGCGCACCAAGATGCGCACAGAGCGGTCATTTCGGCACCGCCGCGGAACTTTGCCGCGCGGCACGCAAGTTGCAACACAATGCAGACTGAAGAACTCCGGATGCCCTCATGGAACTGACCCCTCGAGAAAAGGACAAGCTGCTGATATTTACAGCAGCCCTGCTGGCCGAGCGACGCATGGTACGTGGCCTCAAACTCAACTACCCCGAGGCACTGGCGCTGATCAGCGCCGCGGTCATGGAAGGCGCGCGTGACGGCAAAACCGTAGCTCAACTGATGAGCCTTGGCCGCACCATCCTGAAGCGTACCGACGTGATGGACGGCATCGCCGAGATGATTCCTGACATCCAGGTCGAGGCCACATTTCCCGATGGCACCAAATTGGTTACGGTGCATCAACCGATTGTTTAATATGATCCCTGGCGAAATCATCACTGACGGCCCCGGCCATGTTCTAAACCCGGCTCGCCGCACGCTCAGCCTGCTGGTGCAAAACACGGCAGAGCGACCGATTCAGGTCGGCTCGCATTACCACTTCGCCGAAACCAACGGCGCGCTTCACTTTGACCGTGCTGCGGCGCGCGGCATGCGGCTGAACATCGCGTCAGGCTTGGCGGTGCGCTTCGAGCCCGGCCAACAACGGACGGTGGAGTTGGTGGACTACGCAGGGGACCGCGTGGTCTATGGATTTCGCGGACTCACGCAAGGAGTTCTTTGATGGCAACGATTGGAAGGCGCGCCTACGCCGAAATTTTTGGCCCCACGGTCGGCGACCGTGTGCGTCTGGCCGACACCGACCTGTTGATTGAAGTCGAAGAGGACTACACGCTGCGCGCCGGTGGCTACGGCGAAGAAGTGAAATTTGGCGGCGGCAAGACGATTCGCGACGGCATGGCGCAATCGCAGCGCACCCGTGCTCAAGGGGCTGTCGATTGCGTGATGACCAACGCGCTGATTCTGGACCACTGGGGCATCGTGAAAGCCGACATCGGCCTCAAGGGCGGACGCATCGTGGCCATCGGCAAGGCTGGCAACCCGGATGTACAAAGCGGCGTGGACATCATCATCGGCCCCGGCACCGAAGTCATCAGTTGCGAGGGCAACATCGTTACCGCGGGCGGTATCGACTCACACATCCACTTCATCTGCCCGCAGCAGATTGAAGAGGCGCTGGCCAGCGGCGTCACCACCATGATGGGCGGCGGCACCGGGCCTGCCACCGGTACCTTCGCCACCACCTGCACACCCGGACCCTGGAACATCGAGCGCATGCTGCAGGCGGCGGACGCCTTCCCGATGAACCTGGGCTTTCTGGGCAAGGGCAATGCCAGCCTGCCGGCGGCGCTGCAGGAGCAGGTGGAAGCCGGCGTGATCGGTCTGAAACTGCACGAAGACTGGGGCACCACACCGGCGGCGATCAGCAACTGCCTGGACGTGGCCGAGGCCATGGACGTGCAGGTGGCGATCCACTCCGACACGCTCAACGAATCCGGCTTTGTCGAGAACACCATCGCCGCCACCAAAGGCCGCAGCCTGTGCGCCTTCCACACCGAGGGCGCCGGCGGCGGCCACGCACCCGACATCCTGCGCGTGGTCGGTGAGGCCAACTTCTTGCCGAGTTCCACCAATCCGACCATGCCCTACACCGTGAACACGCTCGATGAGCACGTGGACATGCTGATGGTCTGCCACCATCTGGACGCGGGCATCGCCGAAGACCTGGCCTTTGCCGAGAGTCGCATCCGCAAGGAAACCATCGCCGCCGAAGACGTGCTACACGACCTGGGTGCGATCAGCATGTTCAGCTCCGACTCGCAAGCGATGGGTCGGGTCGG
>CAIVLG010000062.1 GCA_903906695.1 uncultured beta proteobacterium
GGATCCAGAGCGACAGCCGATGAAGGAAGATGCCAAGATTCCCGAGTTCGAGTCCGACGCAGAACTGGCCGAAGCAGCTTTCTTGCGAGACAAAGGCCGTCGCTCCTATTGGAACAAGCCGATCATGCGCATGATTTTGCAGTTCCTCAGTTGGGCGTTGTTATTGGGCCTGGCCGGACAAATTGTTTTCCAAGAGCGCAACCGCATAGCCTCTATACAGCCGGGAATAAAACCCTTGCTGCAGGTGTTTTGTATTCCCCTGAAATGCAGCTTGACAGCGCTACAGGAAAAAAAATCTGTATCCATTGATAGCGCGTCGTTCAGCAAAACCGCCGGAGGCAGCTATCGCTTGAATTTCACGCTTAAGAACAAATCAAACGTCACCTTGGCGATACCGGCCATCGAATTGACTCTAACTGATTTGCAAGATCAAGCAGTATTGCGGCGTGTCTTCCTGTCCCCTGATTTTGCTTTCAAATCGGACACAATGGCGGCTGACGCCGAACGTTCGGCGTCACTCGTAATGAGTATCCATCTGGCGGGCTCAGTGCAACAAATTGTTGGCTACCGCCTGTATGCTTTCTATCCTTAAATCTGGTCGGTAAATCCATGGCATCCATCATCTGCGGCTCATTGGCGTTTGACACAATCATGAACTTCGAGGGCCGATTTGCCGAGCAAATATTGCCCGATCAGCTGCACATCCTGAACGTCTCGTTTCTGGTTCCAGCACTACGACGAGATTTTGGCGGTTGCGCTGGCAATATCGCCTATGCTTTGCGCCAGTTAGGCGGAACCGCGCTGCCCATGGCGACCATCGGAATTGACGGCGCTTCTTACCTGGAACGTTTCAAGGAGCAGGGTATCTCAACTGAATTCGTGCGCACGGTCGAAGGTTCTTACACTGCCCAGGCCATGATCATCACTGACCGCGACAACAATCAGATTAACGGCTTTCACCCAGGGGCCATGGAACAGGCTCATTTGACAACCATCGCTGCACGCAGCGACATCAAACTTGGCATCATTGCTCCCGATGGACGCGACGCGATGTGGCAACATGCCGAGCAATTTTCGAGCGCTGGGATCCCCTTTGTTTTCGACCCGGGTCAACAACTTCCGAGATTTAACGGCGATGAGCTTAGAGCACTGCTCGATAAGGCCAGTTGGGTCACTGTCAACGACTACGAGGGCAAGATGTTGAGTGATCGAAGCGGCTGGACCAGCGCCGATATTTCACGCCAGGTTGAGGGGCTGATTGTGACCTTGGGGGCTGACGGCTGTGAGGTGTGGGTTGACGGCATAAAGACGCATATAGCGCCCGTCAAGGCTTCTGCGCTGGTGGACCCCACCGGTTGCGGCGACGCGTTTCGCGGCGCCTTGCTCTTCGGACTCGATCAGGGCTGGCCTCTGACTCGTTGTGCAGCGCTTGGAAATCAATTGGGTGCACTCAAGATAGCCCAGCGTGGACCACAAAACTATAGTGTAAATTTGCGAACACTTGAATTTTAGAAACCGACAAAAAAGCCCGTCGCTTTTGGGCGCCGGGCTTAAAGCAGAACCGTGTTAAAGGTTCAAGGCTTGTTGGCCGTCGGAAATGGCCAAGCTGCCTGCGGACTCAAAGTGGTCTGAGCAGCAGGTGCGGCCGGGGCAGGCGCTGCCTTGGCAGCAGGTGCTTTCGCGGCTTTCTTCGCCGCCGGCTTCTTGGCTGCTTTCTTCGCTACCGGCTTTTTAGCAGCAGGTTTCTTTGCTACAGCAGCTTTCTTGGCTGGTACTTTTTTGGCTGGTACCTTCTTAGCAGCTACCTTTTTGGCGGCTGGTTTCTTTGCCGCTACTTTTTTCGCTGGTGCCGCTTTCTTAGCCGGTGCAGCCTTCTTTGCCGCTACTTTTTTCGCTGGTGCCGCTTTCTTAGCCGGTGCAGCCTTCTTTGCCGCTACTTTCTTAGCAGGCGCGGCCTTTTTTGCGGCCGGTTTTTTTGCAGTTGCCATTATTTTCTCCTTGATCAATTTACAAAGAGCACTTCATGCAAGTTGGAGAGCATGAAGCGATTCATGATGTTGGGTTCAAACCCAGCACCATGAACTCGGGTGCACAAACCATCGATTCCCCGTTTCGAGAAATCAACCATTTGCGAAATTCTTGTCGTCATTTAAAAAATCGTTACCAAGAAAGGGCGCCGCCGAATCGATCAAGAAAGCCATTCTGGGGAACACATCCTATTCGTTGGAAAAAAAGCTTTGGGACCAGCCGCATCGCGAACTCGGATACCTGCCCAGAGTCCCTTATTTGCTCGTCCCAATTCAACATAAATAGTTTCAATCAGCAGATTATCAGAGTAGTGAAATGAAATGAAAAGTATTCATTCACTTCACAGTCCGCTTGCAGTACGAAGTGTTGTGCAACAGCATCGCAACACAAAAGAGCAGCGCATCGAACTTCATCTAATGAGTCATGCAACAACACAAAACCCGCGATCTGCTGCAGGTTCAGCTGCTACCAATTGCCATGTTATCGGGGCAGCGGAAAAATCCGGGACGTTGAAAGCACCTTCGACAAGTTGTGAATCGTGAACCAACTGCACAGCATTTTTGTTCATCATCGTCAGAGTTCTCTCATCAAATTGCCACTCTTTAACTGATCGGCAAATAGGCTCGTTTGCCACTCGCCACAATACTTGCTCGCCATACCTCAAATTTCCTTGGCCGCGAATAAGGAAGACACTATATATGGTGTCTTCAATGATTACAAGCCCCTACCGGTAGTGTAATCAGATCAGCGACTGTGTGTAGCGGGCGGGACGCGAAATTCGGCTGTAGCAGTCGACTGGCGTATAGGTACCGGCCGCCACTCCACGGCGCAAACACGGCCATGTCATCAGAACGGTTCATTTGCACCATCACCATTGTTCGGCGTGTCGATATGCAACCTGGCTATGCGATAACGCATCTGGCGCAAACTCAATCCCAGACGAGCAGCAGCGGCAGTGCGGTTGAATCCAGTTTCACGAAGTGCCTTGATCAATATGGCACGCTCGGCGTTGTCCAAGTACCTCTGCAGGTCAGATGGCAGAGCCGTCCGATCATCTTCCGGCGGGCCTGTTCGACTGTTCATACCCGCTGCTTCCCGAATCAGGGGCTGCAGCGACGATGGTTCGAGCTGCAACTGGTTTTCCTCGCTCAAGGCAACCGCCCTGTGCAATAGATTCTCCAATTCACGCACGTTGCCCGGTAGCGGATCAAGCGCCAACTGATCAAGCATCATCGTCGGCAGTCGTGGCACTGTGATCCCGGACTCCAAGGCAATCCGACGCAGCAGGGCTGCGCACAAAGCAGGCAAATCCTCACGCCGTTGACGCAGAGGTGGAACCACTATCTGAATTACATTCAGCCGGTAGTAGAGATCCTGCCGAAAGCGTCCAGCGTGCACTTCTGTCGCCAGGTCCTTGTGCGTGGCGCTGATGATCCGGACATCGACCTGCTCCTCTTGAGGCGATCCAATGGGGCGGACACAACGTTCCTGAATCGCACGCAGCAGTTTCGACTGCATCGCCAACGGCAAGTCGCCAATTTCATCCAGAAACAGAGTGCCGCCACGGGCCGCCTGAAAGAACCCTTCGCGGTCTTGGCTGGAGCCGGTGTAAGCACCCTTCTTGGCACCAAAAAATTCAGTTTCAAGCAGGTTTTCCGGGATTGCACTGCAATTGACGGCAATCCATGGGCCACCGCCGCGGTGACTATTGGCATGAATCGCGCTGGCAACCATTTCCTTGCCAGTACCCGACTCGCCAGTGACCATGATTGGTGCCATGCTGTGCGCCACTCTGACGATCCGTTCTTTCACCAAACGCATGCCGTCCGACTCCCCCACCAAGCGCGCCAGCGCCGCCTCACCAGCGTTGCCCGGAAATTCGACATCGCGCGCAGCAACACCGATATTTCTGCTTGCCTTGGCGTCGTGCACAGCTGAGGCAATAACGCGCCGAAATTGCTGGAGGTCTACCGGCTTGGTCAGGTAATCAAAAGCGCCCCCCTTAAACGATTCAACTGCGTTCTCAGCCGAACCATAGGCAGTGATTACAACGCAGCGCTCGCGGCGCTGCTGCGCCCTCAGGTGGCGTATCAGGTCGACCCCCAGACCATCGGGAAGTCGCATATCGGTGATCACCACATCGAAATGACGCTCGCCCACATGCTGCAAAGCGTCGGCCAAGGTCTCCGCTGTCTCGACCCCAAAACCTTCACGCAAGAGTGTCAATTCATAGAGTGTTCGCAAATCGGGTTCATCGTCGACCACCAGGATCTGGACACTGTTCGCTGTGTTTGAGGTCATGGTATCAGGGCAACTTGCTCTCAATCCGGTCGACGCCCTTGTCGGGCCGGATGATCTGGAAGCTAACCACAAATTCGTTTCCTTCAATTGGCTTGCCATTGATTTCGCGCCAGCTTCGAAGGTAGGCAATGACGGCTGCTTGCTCCTCACACAGTTCGCGGCAAATATAGAGTCCCAAGCCCGTGGAGCGGCTTTCCGACGAAAAGAATGGTTCAAACATGTGCCTTTCAACCGATTGGTCCAAGCGTGGTCCGTCGCTCCAAACACGCAAATCACCCTGTCCCAACTTTGACAGGCGGGCCGAGACCTCGATCGCTCCAGGCTCATTGCCTGAAAACCGCCGAGCATTGTCAAGCAGGTTAACCAGGATTCTTCGCAGATGTTCGAATTCAAACCGTACCATGATATTGTCAGACGACAGATCAAAAAGCAGCAGTTGTCCGGTCTTGGTCTGCTCTTGCCAGTCATGGCAAATTCTGGTCACAGCCGCGTTCAATTCCAGCAGGCCTGATCCCATGGCATTCTCTGGCCGACGCACCCGTGAGACCTCTAGCACTTCTTCCACAATCTTTTCCAGACGTTTGGCATTCTGTCCGACCATCTGCGTCAGTCGCTTGTGCCGCAGTTCCGAAAGTTCCTCGTCAAGCAATGCGTTGGCTTGTGCAATCGCGGCAAGCGGATTGCGGATTTCATGGGCCACGGCGACCGACATGCGTCCCATGCTGGCCAGTTTCTCGGTTCGCATTCGCGCTTCCATCTCGCGCTGGTCCTGCAGAAACATGACGCACAACCTCTGACCACTTGCACCCGGTGTGGTGGTTAGCTCGGTGCGCACTCGCACGCGCCTGGGACCTTGGCCGGCGTGATGAATGGTTACATCCGCCTGCCTTGCGTCGTTCTCTGAAAAGCTGAGTTTCATCAGATCAGCGAGGCCCTGCCACCCGGCCAAGGCGCTTAGGTTAAAAGAGTTGCCGCCGATGGCGGACTCAGAACCCAGCATCAGCCGGCCCGCCGGATTGGCCGCCAGTACCGTGCAAGCTTGGTCCAGTACCAGAATTCCGTCCGCCAAAGACTCGATCACGAGTTCGTTCACTTGTCGCTGCACACGCACCGCCGCCTGATTACGCTGCGCCCGCAACTCCACATGGGCCATACGGGTCAGAATCTGACTGGCCAAAAAAGCGATGACAAAACTGCCAGCTCCGCTCAATGCCGCCTGAAAGAAATAGTTGGTCGCTTCCGCTGGCACCCGAACTGACATCCAGGTAGCATAGACCAGAAGCATTAAAGTCACACCCGCTGCCCCGGCCATCGAAAGGAGCAACGACCCCAAAACCGACATCATTAAGATGGGCAACGCAAACAGGGGTGCGTAATTGATGCTGCTGCCCTGCACCAATTGCAGTGCGGCAATGACCACAATGTCAGCGCCGCTGATAGCGACCCACTGGCTGTCAAACGACTTCCGAAGATGTCGTATGCCGGACTTCAGCCTCACAGTCAATGCCACCGCAAAGTAACCGGCACAAAGCATTATCAACGTGATATCTCTGCTCTGCCCAAGTTCATAAATGACGCACTGAAGCAACAGCAAGACAAAGCCCAGTAAGACCCGCGCCGTCATGAAGCCGCGCCACAGCCTCTCAAACTCCTCAGGCGCGTCCGCCAATTCGATATCTATGACCGACGGCGTCGCATCGAACCAGGTTCTTGCTTCTGCGTGCGAGCTCATTCACGGCTCCGCCCGCCGACGATGTTCGAGGCAGCAATACAAACCTTTGCTTCCCGCTACAGCATCCGACATCGAGACATGCACAAAACACAGGGGGCACGCGACCGTCTCCAGTGGGGTCTGCGAGGTCTGTGGCTTTTCTTGTTTCAGCTCATGGCTGGCAGTTCTACCGGAACGCCAGAGCCAGACGCCAAACAGCACCACCGCCAGAACCATCAGTACTTTCATGGCGATCGTCCGAGAATGATCTCCATCACAAAACGTGAACCAACATAGGCGAGCAGCAGCAGTCCGGCGCCAATGTACAAGACCCGCACCGCGCGCTTGCCGCGCCAGCCAAAGCGGGCGCGACCCACCAGTAGTGCTGCAAAGGTCAGCCACGACAGAACAGAAAACCCCGTCTCGTAATACCACTTCAAGGGTTTTGTCGAGTTGTAGAGCTGACTTTCAAAGAGCAGGCCTACCAGCAGCGTGGCTGACAAGAGCAGAAAGCCGGCCGCCACGAACCTGAAGGTCAGTCGTTCCATGGTCAAGAGCGGCATACCGCTGTTCGGATCGGTGGCCAGGCGGAAACGTTCTTCAGCCCGGGTCATGAACCAAGCATGTACCACGGCGGCGCCAAATAATCCATAGGATGAGATGCCCAGTGCCCAATGCAGTGGCAGCCATGGCGACGCCGTCGGATGCAAGGGACTGCCAGGAAACAATACTGCCAGTAGAACCGCGATGGCACCCAGGACAGACAAGGTCCAGCGCGTCTGTAACAGGGGATAAACATGACTCTCAATGGCATAAACCGCCGCGATCAGCCAAGCCGTGACAGACAGGGCTGGCGCAAAGCCGAAACGGTGTTCCTGGCCAAAAAGGCTCAGTGACAGCAAGGCCCCATGTAGCAACCAGGCCAGCCACACCGCCGCTCTTGCCGACCGTGCTCCGAGACGGTCAGCGCCCATGGCCGAAACCGAATAGGCCACAGCCGTGGCAATCGCCAACGTCAAAACAAGTGGAGAAGCACTGGCTAAAATCATGCCTACAGTTTAGCGTTTTGCATATTGCCAAATTCAGTTGGCGTCCAACCAAGGTTCCGCTGCTCGGAATACCCTCCATGGCCTCTGCCCTCAGTGACAAACTCTCCCGTCTGGTCAAGGAAATTCGCGGCCAGGCGCGCATTACGGAAAGCAATATCACCGACATGCTGCGCGAAGTCCGCATGGCGCTGCTGGAGGCCGACGTTGCCTTGCCGGTGGTGCGCGACTTCATTGCCCGCGTCAAGGAGAAGGCACTGGGCCAGGAAGTGTTGGGATCGCTCTCGCCCGGACAGGCAGTGGTTGGCATTGTCAACAAGGAGTTGGCGGCAACCATGGGCGACGGTGTCGCCGATATCGATCTGGCAGTGCAGCCGCCGGCGGTCATTCTGATGGCCGGATTGCAAGGCGCCGGCAAAACCACCAGCACCGCCAAGTTGGCCAGATACCTGATTGAGAAGCGGCGCAAGAAAGTATTGACGGTGTCGGGCGATGTCTACCGCCCCGCCGCAATCGAACAATTGAGGACAGTCACAGCGCAGGCAGGAGCCGAATGGTTTCCCAGCACGCCCGAGCAAAAGCCGGTGGACATTGCACTGGCCGCCCTGGACTATGCACGCAAACATTTCTTCGATGTCTTGCTGGTCGATACCGCTGGTCGCCTGGCGATCGATGAAGCGCTGATGCTGGAAATCCGTGAACTGCACGGCGTGCTCAATCCGGTGGAGACCCTGTTTGTCGTCGATGCAATGCAGGGTCAGGACGCAGTCAATACTGCCCGAGCGTTCAAGCAATCGCTACCGCTCACGGGCATCATCCTGACCAAGCTCGACGGCGACTCTCGCGGCGGTGCGGCGCTGTCAGTACGTCAAATTACGGGTGCGCCCATCAAGTTTGCCGGCACCAGCGAAAAGATCGATGGCCTTGAAGTATTCGATGCAGAGCGTCACGCCGGGCGCATTCTGGGAATGGGTGACATTCTGGCTTTGGTCGAGCAAGTCACGTCGGGTGTCGACTTTGCTGCCGCTCAAAAACTGGCTGCCAAAGTCAAAAGCGGCACCGGCTTTGACCTGAACGATTTCCTGGCTCAGATCCAACAAATGAAACAGATGGGTGGTTTATCCAGCCTGATGGACAAGATGCCAGCGGCCATCGCTGCCAAGGCCGGTCAAATCGACATGGGTCGGGCTGAAAAAGACATTCAGCGCAAGCAAGGCATCATTCACAGCATGACACCGCTGGAGCGCCAAAAGCCGGAAATCATCAAAGCCACGCGCAAACGCCGGATCGCTGCTGGAGCCGGCGTGCAGGTACAGGAAGTCAACCGCATGCTCAAGGAATTTGAGCAAATGCAGGACATGATGAAAAAGATGAAGGGCTCGGGCATGATGAAGATGATGAAGCGCATGGGCGGCATGAAGGGCATGCCAAAGATGCCTTTCTGAAACCTTGTGGGACAGACCAAGGCTATAGGAGCGAAGCGAGTGAGCTTGCTATGTCCCCAACCGCTCTCTACAACGGCAACTCACCGCGCAGCGTATAAGAGCGAGTCTCGGTAATTCTTACGTCGACCATTTGTCCGATCAGCCCTGCAGGTCCGGCAAAATTCACCACTCGATTGCACTCGGTGCGCCCCATCAGTTCGCTGTCGTCGCGCTTGGAGCGGCCCTCCACCAAAATCCGCTGCCGCGTCCCCAACCTGCTTGCGCTGATGCGCCTGATGCTGTCATTGATGACCCCCTGAAGATGCTGCAATCGTTGCAGCTTGACCTGCTGCGTTGTGTCATCAGGCAAACTGGCTGCTGGCGTGCCCGGTCGCGGACTGAAGATGAAACTGAATGAATTGTCGAAGCCTACATCTTCAATCAACTTCATCATCTTCTTGAAATCGTCTTCGGTCTCGCCCGGAAAGCCGACAATGAAATCACTGCTGAGCGACATGTCCGGCCGGACGGCGCGCAGTTTGCGCACTGTGGATTTGTATTCCATTGCGCTGTAGCCACGTTTCATCGCCATCAATATCCGGTCCGAACCATGCTGCACCGGCAGATGCAGGTGACTCACCAGCTTGGGAATCTTTTCGTAGGCCGCAATCAAAGCGGGTGTGAACTCATTGGGATGGCTGGTGACGTAGCGGATGCGCTCGATGCCGGGAATCTCGGCCACATACTCGAGCAGCGTCGCAAAATCGACCACTGTGGACGCGGCCCCGACTGAGGCACGGTAAGCGTTTACATTCTGCCCCAGCAAAGTAAGCTCCTTCACACCCTGCTCAGCCAGCCCCGCCACCTCGACCAGCACGTCATCGAACGGCCTGGAGACCTCCTCGCCTCGGGTGTAAGGCACGACGCAATAGCTGCAATACTTGGAGCAACCTTCCATGATGCTGACAAAGGCGCTGGCACCGTCGACGCGAGCCGGTGGCAGGTGATCGAACTTTTCGATCTCGGGAAAACTGATATCGACCTGGGATCGGTTTTGCAATTCGCGTGCTGCCAGCATCTGCGGCAACCGGTGCAAGGTTTGCGGGCCGAACACCACATCCACATAGGGTGCGCGCTCGATAATGGCCGCGCCTTCCTGACTCGCCACGCAACCGCCAACGCCAATCAAAGCGCCCTTCTTTTTCAGGTGTTTGACGCGGCCCAGATCAGAAAAGACCTTCTCCTGCGCCTTTTCTCGCACCGAACAGGTGTTGAACAGGATCAGGTCGGCCTCCTCAACATTCTCGGTTGGCTCAAAGCCTTGTGCGGCGTGGAGTACATCGACCATCTTGGCCGAGTCATATTCATTCATCTGGCAGCCAAAAGTCTTGACAAATACTTTCTTGCTCATGGCCTAAAGGCTACCCTCGGTCGTCGTCGCAGAAAAATCGGCACCGGGCTCATCGTGAAAACCGTGAACGCATTTCCGCAGCACCAGTCGCATCGATTCAATGTCTTCCTCGATTGCCGCGCTTTGCAATCGCTGGAGTTGGCTCACCAGTTCAGGCCATGCCATGAAATCTTCATGGGCTTTCATGATGCGCGGATGCGCCGTGGCGGTCGGGTTGTCACCGATCAACAATTCCTCATAGAGTTTTTCGCCAGGACGCAAGCCAATAAAGGAAAGCTCGACGTCGCCATCGGGTTGGTGCGCATCACGCACCTGCAGCCCCGCCAGGCTGACAAGACGCCGAGCCAAGTCGATGATCTTGACCGGCTCTCCCATTTCGAGCACAAATACTTCACCACCAACAGCCATTGCAGCCGCTTGAAGTACAAGCTGTGCCGCTTCCGGAATGGTCATGAAATAGCGCGTAACCTCGGGGTGCGTAATGGTCAGCGGCCCACCATGTGCCAGTTGTTCACGAAACATCGGCACCACACTGCCACTGGACCCCAAGACATTGCCGAACCGGACCATGCTAAAGCAGGTCGCGTGACGCTCATTTTGGCTTGCCAACGCTTGCAGCACGAGTTCTGCCATGCGTTTGCTGGCACCCATCAGATTGGTAGGTCGCACCGCCTTGTCGGTAGACACCAGCACAAAACTGGCCACCCGGGCGGCGTGCGCCGCCTGCGCCATGTTCAGGGTGCCGAACACGTTGTTCAAGATACCCTCGGACGGGTTGCATTCGACCATCGGCACGTGCTTGTAGGCGGCCGCGTGGTATACCGTGTCGGGCTGATAGGTGGCGCAGATCCAGTCCAGGCGCCGGCGATTGACTACACTGGCCAGCAGCGGCACGAGTTCAATGTCCAGGGCCTGCAACCGGCACCAGGTTTGCAATTCGCGGTGCAGCGAGTACAACCCGAACTCATGATGGTCCAGTAGCAAAAGACGGCGGGGGCGCTCCTTCAAGATCTGGCGACACAATTCACTGCCAATGCTGCCGGCTGCACCCGTCACCAAAATGGTTTGATTGAAGAGACTGCAAGCCAGCAGATCAGCCTGGGGTGTGACTGCCGCGCGTCCCAGCAAGTCCTCCACGTCAAGCTCGCGAAAGTCTGTGACGGTGACGCGTCCGCTGGCCAGGTCGGTCAAACCGGGCAAGGTTCGGGTATGCACCGGCAACGACCGCAGGCTCTGGATGATCTTGTTGCGGCGCTCGCGACTGGCGCTCGGGATCGCCAGCAGAATGTCCGTGATGCCAAGATTCTTCACCACGACAGCAACTTCAGTCACTGAAAACACCGGAACGCCATTGATACTCTGGCCAGCCTTGGTCGGATCTTCATCGACAAATCCAAGCAATTTGAAATGACCGGTGACCGCCAACGCGGTGGAAGTTTGCACGCCCGCTGCACCAGCTCCAAATATCAATAAGCGACCCTGATTTTGCTGTTTGCCATGGCTGATGCCAGCCAGCCAGGCACGTGCCAGGACGCGGCTGCTGCCGATCA
This sequence comes from uncultured beta proteobacterium, assembly GCA_903906695.1. Taxonomy (GTDB): domain Bacteria; phylum Pseudomonadota; class Gammaproteobacteria; order Burkholderiales; family Burkholderiaceae_C; genus Rhodoferax. The sequence continues at coordinate 11,472 of CAIVLG010000062.1, forward strand.
GCACAAAGAAAATAATCGGCTGCAAAACACCAAGAGTGAGTGGAAACACCGGCCAGTTTCGCCAATACAGGATGACGATGCGCAACAGGGCATACAGCCCAATGGCCTGCCCGGTCGCCAACAGGGCATCCATACCGGTGTAGCGAAAGATGGCGCGATAAAGACCAAAGCGGACAAATATCGGGATTGCCAGAACCGGTCCCAATAAGTAGACCCACCATTGCCCGCCTTCGGGCCAGTGCAATGTTTCATAACGCAGGGAGTAGGCGATCCAGGTGGCCAGCAAAGCCAGCAACATGTCGACCAAGATCACCACCAGACGCTTGACCGGGCGCGGCCAATCAAGCACCTCTCTGAGAGCTTCCATTACAGGTTCTCTTCGGGTGCCGCGGTATGCCTGATGAAGAATTGGGCCGCCAGCATGCCACATTCATAGAGTAGGACCATCGGAATCAGCAAGGCAATCATGGACACCGGATCTGGTGGCGTGACCAGTCCGGCAACGGCTGCTGCGCCAACCACAAAGTAGGTCCGAAAGGACTTGAGTTGAGCCACCGTCACGATGCCCATGCGAGCCAGAATCACGACCACAATCGGTACTTCGAAAGCCACGCCAAAGGCAATGAACATGGTGATCACAAAGTCCAGATAGGCTTCGATGTCCGGGCTGACGGCCACCGATATCGGTGCCATCCTCTGGATCGCCGGAAAAGCCTGGCCAAAAACAAAGAAATAGCAGAATGCCGCCCCCATGTAGAAAAGGACCGTGCTGGCAGCGACCAGCGGCAGCACCAGCCTCTTCTCGTGTTTGTAAAGGCCAGGGGCGACAAAGGCCCAGATCTGATAGAGTATCCAAGGCAGCGACAAGGCAATCGCGGCCATCACGGACACCTTGATCGGCACCAGAAACGGCGACACAACACCCACTGCAATCATGCGTGAGCCTTCAGGCAATGCCTTCACCAGCGGCATCGCCAGCAGATCATAGAGTCGTGAAGGACCAGGGTAGAGCAACAAAAGCACCAGCGCGGCGCCAATACCATAGAGCGAGTGCAGCAGTCGGTCGCGCAATTCAACCAGATGCTGCACAAAGGGCTGTTCGGTGCCCGCCAATTCGTCTTCTTTGTTGGCGGAATCTGTCATTGGCTCAAACGGGTGGGTCGGAAGCGGGCCACCCGCGCCGCGCCCGACAGGGCGTTGCTGCGCACACCCCTGCGGACCTTGTACCAGCGCGGCGTGGCGCTTTGTTTCACACGCCAGTTCTTCCCCGGGTGTTTGTACTGTGGAAAGTCCGTCTTCACTGCTTCAGTGATGAGCGCGCCGGACACCGGATCGGCATGCTCAGTCCAACTTTTTTCGAAATCGGCAGCGCTGGTTTGAATCGTTTTTTCAACGTCACGCGCCGCATTTTCGACGCTATCTTTCATCTTCTTGAGCTCGTCAAGCTCCATCGACCGATTAACCTCTTCCTTGACATCCGCCACGTAGCGCCGCGCGCGGCCCAGCAGGGTTCCAGCGGTCTTGGCCAGACCCGGCAGTTTCTCCGGGCCAATGACAAGCAGGGCAATAGCGCCGATGATGGCCAGCTTGGTAACCCCGATATCAATCACTTAGAGCAATCCATCAAGCTTTGGTCTTGGCCTCAACATCAATTGTTTCCTTGGCCTGCGTCGCACCCGATCCAACCTGCTGTACCGGAGTCACGGCCGAGGGCGCGTCCGCGGTCTTTTCAGCGCCATCGCGCATGCCGTCCTTGAAGCCCTTGACTGCACCGCCCAGGTCAGACCCGATGTTGCGCAACTTCTTGGTGCCAAAGATCACCACGATGATGACCAGGAAAATAATCAGATGTGTTGTCGAAAGTCCCATGAGCATCTCCTAAGGAATTACGCCAATTTTAGTCGGCACAGCGTTTGACCGGCGTCCGCCTGCGGATTCACCATCGGAATCAATCAAATAAGTTGCGCCGCAGCGATGCGGTAGTCAGCCTCGGAGCCAGGGTCGGGGTCCGCCCATCACATGAATATGCAAGTGCTGCACTTCCTGTCGCCCCTCGGCACCCGTATTGCACAGAATGCGAAAGCCTCCCTGCGGGTAGGGATTGCAGCCTTGCTGCAAAGCCAGTTCCGGCGCCAGCACCAGCATGCGCCCAAGCAGCGCTGCATGGCGCGCGTCGACCTGCGCCATCGACGGAATATGAATTTTCGGAATCATCAGGAAATGCACCGGTGCCCAGGGATGAATGTCGTGAAAGACGAATATCTCGTCATCCTGATACACCCCCCGTGACGGAATCTTGCCGGCGACGATTTTGCAAAACAGGCAATCGGGGGCTACCGCCAGCGAGTCTGGAGAATTCTGAATCACTGGCTTCCTCCTTCACGCGTTAGCGCCTTACGCAAGGCCTTTTCCTCAATGCCGCTGGTGCCGGCGCGGCGCTCCAGCTCAAACATTACGTCAGCCGGGCTCAGGCCATAATGCGCCAGCGCAATCATGCAGTGAAACCAGAGGTCGGCCACCTCATTGACAATCTTTTTGCGGTCGCCGCCAAAGTCAGCATCCTTGGCTGCCATGACCACTTCTGTCGCTTCCTCGCCAATTTTCTTGAGGAAGGCGTCAGGTCCCCGGTGCAGCAGACGTGCCACATAACTGCTATCCGGGTCGCCCCCGTTGTGCGGCAGGCGGCTTTCAATCACCCGGGCCAAAGCGGCCAGCGAATCAGGAGCAGAAACATTGAACGACATAGGCGCTTACCTGTAGATCGATTGCGGGTTTTTCAGGACCGGTTCGGTGACCTTCCAGGCGCCGTCTTCAAGCAGACTGAAGAAGCAACTGTGGCGCCCGGTATGACAGGCAATGCCGGGCTCGTGCCCAGCTTGTGTCACTTTAAGCAGGATCACATCCTGGTCACAGTCCAAACGAATCTCGTGCACGGTCTGTAAATGGCCCGATTCTTCACCCTTGAACCAAAGCTTGCCGCGTGAACGGCTGAAATAGACCGCTCGTCCGAGCTCAGCCGTTTTCTGCAAAGCTTCGCGGTTCATCCAGGCCAGCATCAGCACATCACCCGACGCAAACTCTTGCGCAATCGCCGGCACCAAGCCTTGCGCATCCCAATTGATAGCGTCAAGCCAATTCATATATCCTTAATTTCCTACATTCTCACCGGAATGCCACGCGCCGCCATGCACGCCTTGGCCTGGGCGATCGTGAATTCCCCGTAGTGGAAGATGCTGGCCGCCAGCACCGCATCGGCACCCCCAAGCTGGACGCCATCGGCCAGGTGATCGAGCGTACCGACACCACCAGAGGCGATCACCGGGACGTTGACGGCATCGCTGACGGCGCGCGTCAACGCCAGATCGAACCCCGAACGGGTGCCATCCCGGTCCATGCTGGTAAGCAAAATTTCGCCAGCGCCGCGGCGCACCATCTCGGTCGCCCAACTCACTGCGTCAAGGCCTGTGTTCTTGCGCCCACCGTGGCTGTAGACGTCCCAGCCCGGACCGATGGGAACACCCTGCGCATCGAGCCGCATGGCTTCGGATTGCAGGCGGCACTTGGCATCAATGGCCACCACGATGCACTGCGCGCCGTATTTCGCTGACGCATCGGCAATCACCTGCGGGTTGGCCAGAGCGGCCGAATTGAAGCTGGTCTTGTCGGCGCCCGCGTTGAGCAGGCGACGCACATCGTCCACCGTTCGCACGCCGCCGCCGACGGTCAGCGGGATGAAGACCTGGGACGCGACGGCCTCGATGATGTGCAAAATCAAATCGCGCTCGTCACTGGTCGCGGTAATGTCGAGAAAGGTCAGTTCATCAGCCCCCTGCTCGTTGTAACGCGCGGCAATCTCCACCGGGTCGCCGGCATCACGCAACTGGACAAAATTGATACCTTTGACGACGCGCCCGCCGGTAACGTCGAGGCAGGGAATGATGCGTTTGGCTAGCATGTCGAGCTTTCTCGAATCCACAACGGCTTACCCACCCGTGCGATATGCGCCAACAGGTCCGGGTTGTCGATGTGGGACAACAAGCAGATATCAACATTCCAGGGAAGCATCAGATCGTCGATTGCTGTTTCAACGCGCATGAGGTCGGAGAATGACAGTTCAGGCCCGTCCAACGCGATGTCAATATCCGAGCCTGGGCGGTAATTGCCCTTGGCACGTGAGCCATAAACCAGCGCCAGGCCAATTCTTTCGCATTGCGCAAACAAACCACGCAAGGCGTCTATGGAGGTCGCTGGTAAACCAAACTCGGCACTTCGAACCGGCAACACGGGCAGAGCAGCATCAGCCATGAGCCAAGGCCTCCATGCGCCGTAAGAACGCGCCAAAGAGCGCGGCGTACCGCTCCACTGTGTCTTTCACAATTGCATTCGCAGTCTCTGGATTGTAGGTGTGAGATGACTGGTTACGGCTCTTGATCATGTCCATCCAGCCCTGGCCATCTTCGACTAATTGGACGGCAAAAGCGGCCCGCACTGCGTCGCGCGATCCGGTGATGGACGTGTCACCCTGATCAACAAAATAGTCCTTCATCACGTTCCACGCCAGCTCATGCGTGAATTCAAAGGCCTGAATCAGGCCCTGTTGCTCCAGGTCACTCAGTGGTCGGGTTTTTCGCAGTTCAACCGCTTCCTGCAGCCGAGATAGCGCGCGCCGGTAATTCGCCAGGCGCTGCTGCCAGCGGATGTCGTCGTTCAAGCTACTAGCCATTCAACTCGTCAGCGCGCCTTTGCGCCGCGGCAAAGTCGAGATCGCCCGAATAGATGGCGCGCCCGCAAATGACACCTTCGATGCCTTCGTCCTCCACCGCGCACAGGGCTTCAATATCGGCCATGCTGGACAGGCCGCCGGAAGCAATCACCGGGATCGCCAGCGCCTGGGCCAGCCGGACCGTCGCTTCCACATTGATTCCGCTGAGCATGCCGTCACGCCCGATGTCGGTATAAATGATCGATTCGACGCCGAAATCCTCAAATTTCTTGCCCAGATCGACCACATCGTGGCGTGTCAGTTTGCTCCAGCCGTCAGTGGCGACTTTGCCGTCCCGCGCGTCCAGACCGACGATGATATGCCCGCCAAAGGCGGTGCAGGCGTCTTGCAGGAAACCGGGGTTGCGGATAGCCGCGGTGCCAACGATGACATAACGCAAGCCGGCGTCGAGGTAGCGCTCTATGGTGTCGAGATCGCGGATGCCGCCGCCAAGCTGCACGTCCACCGCGCTGCCAATTTCCTTCAGAATCCTGCGAATCGCCTTTTCGTTTCTTGGATGCCCGGCAAAAGCCCCATTGAGATCGACCAGATGCAAGCGGCGCGCGCCATCCGCCGTCCAGTTTCTGGCCACCGCAACCGGATCTTCTCCGAACGTGGTGGATTGTTCCATATTGCCCTGTTTGAGGCGGACGCAGTGGCCGTCTTTGAGATCAATCGCTGGGATTAAAAGCATGATGCTTCAGTTGTTGATAGGAAGGCGCGCAGCGAGAAGCTCGGGGCGAGCAGGGATTTCAAGGTTTCCAGTGAAGGAAGTTCCGGTAAAGAGACAAACCGTGATCGGCACTTTTTTCAGGATGAAACTGGGTAGCGAAAATATTATCACGCGCAATGGCCGAACTGAAACGGCTACCGTAGTCAGTCTCGCCAATGCTGTGGCGCGCATCAGACGGTCGGGCGTAAAAACTGTGCACAAAGTAGAAATAGCTGCCGTCGGGCACCTCGCCCCAAACCGGATGGGGTGCACCGCCGTGGTTGTTGCGATAGACCTGATTCCAGCCCATTTGCGGCACTTTGTAGCGGCTGCCATCGGGTTGCCGACGGCCGATCAGGTCAAACTTGAGCACTTCCCCGTGAATCAAACCCAGACCTGCGGTATCGCCCTCGGCGCTGTGGTCAAGCAGCATTTGCATGCCGATGCAAACGCCAAACAGCGGTTTGCTGGCCACAGCCTCGATCACAGAGGCCAGCAACCCAGATCGCTGCAGTTCACGCATGCAGTCAGGCATGGCGCCCTGACCCGGCAACACCAGACGCTCACAGGCGCGCACCTGATCCGGGTCGGCGGTAATCAGCACCTGGTAGCCGGTGCCAACCGCCACCGCCCTCAGTGCTTGCGAAACGGACCGCAGATTGCCCATGCCATAGTCAACCACGGCAACCGTTTTTTGACCGCCACCATGCAACACTGAATTCATGGCTTGTTTCGCACTGTTATCACGGTCAGAGCGTGCCCTTGGTTGACGGCACCGTTCCTGCCGCTCGGGCATCGAGTTCCAGCGCCGAGCGCAGTGCGCGGGCAAACGCCTTGAACACGGTTTCGGCCTGATGGTGTGCGTTTTCGCCGCGCAGGTTGTCGATGTGCAGGGTCACCATCGCATGATTCGCAAAGGCTTGAAAAAACTCGAACGCCAGTTGACTGTCGAAGGTACCTATCATGCCGCTCTTGAAAGGCACCTTCATGGTCAGGCCGGGACGACCAGAAAAGTCAATGACAACCCTTGACAGCGCTTCATCGAGCGGAACATAGGCATGGCCATAGCGGCGAATGCCCTTCTTGTCACCCACCGCCTGGTACACCGCCTGACCCAGGGCAATACCAACGTCTTCCACCGTATGATGACCGTCGACATGAAGATCGCCATCGGCGCGAACTTCCAGATCAATCATGGCATGGCGCGCGATCTGGTCCAGCATATGGTCAAAAAACCCAATGCCGGTCTGCAGCCTGGACTGCCCACTGCCGTCAAGATCGACCTTGACCGTGATTTTGGTCTCGGCCGTGTGACGTGAGATTTCAGCAGTGCGATTCGTATTCAAAGTGATTCCTTCAAGGCCGCCAGCATCTGCGCGTTCTCATCGGCCGTACCCACCGTCAGGCGCAGGCAGTTGTGCAGCAATGGGTGCATTCTAGAAACGTTCTTGACCAGAATCCCGCGCAACTTCATGCCGTCAAAGGTCCTCTGTGCATCGCGGACTCGCAGCAAGATCATGTTCGCCTCGCTCTTGAAGGCAGTGACGCCCGGCACAGTCGACAAGGCCTCGATTAGGAGGGCACGTTGCGCACACAAGGCTCGAGCCTGCGCTGCAAAAACTTCTTTCTGCTCCAATGCAAAGAGTGCGCACTCGCAGTTCAGCACGCTGATGTTGTAAGGCGGTCGCACTTTGTCGATCTCGGCGATCAAGGCTTTCGGACCCATCAGGTAACCGAGCCGCACGCCAGCCAGACCAAACTTGGAAAGTGTGCGCAGCAGCAGCACATGGCTGTGACGCGCGAGCCGATCAATGTAGCTTCTGCTGGCAAAGGGTTGATAGGCCTCGTCCAGAACGACCAGGCCGCCTTGCTCGCCTACGGCCAGGATGATCCTCTCGATCACGGCGTCGTCCCACAGATTGGCGGTCGGATTATTCGGGTAAGCCAGGTAGGTAATGGCCGGCCTGTGCTTTGCTACAGCGGCCAGCATCGCGACCTCATCCAGCTCGAAATCGGCGCTCAGCGGCACACCGTGAAACGCCAGACCCTGCAATTGCGCGCTCATGGCGTACATCACAAATCCGGGTACGGGCGCCATGACGCACGCGCCCGGAAGGTCGCACGCCATGGCCAGCAGACTGATCAGCTCGTCCGAACCATTGCCCAGCATGAGGTCAAAGCCCTCGGGCATGTCGGCGTAACCAGCCAGCGCCTGACGCAGCACGTCGATGCTGCCGGCGGGGTAGCGGTTCAGCGCCAGCGCACCCAAGCGCTGACCCAACTTTGCTTGCAGATCCAGCGGCAGACGGTAGGGATTTTCCATCGCGTCGAGCTTGATCATGCCGTTTGCATCCTGGACCGCGTAAGCGTGCATGGACTGGACGTCCTGACGGATGCGGGAAGTGGCTAGGTCGGAATTTTCGGTCATCATCTTGACGGAGGGAACAGTTCCTGGGGCGTGCACTGGAACGGGCTGATGATCGCCAGTTTGAAGATGCGTTGCTGGTGCTGCAAATCTTCAGTCAGCAAGTAAGCGCAGCCTTGTTGCAACGCCGCCGCCAGCATCAGACTGTCCCAGTAACTGTAGCTCGTCTCGTCCTGCAACAACCACGCTTGATCGACAGTGGCGTCGTCCACCATCCACGGATGCCAGCGCCGGTAGTGGCACACCATTTCGCGCGCCTGCAACGCGGTCAGACTCGGAGCCAGGCGCCGCAGATTCACGTACAACTCGTGCAGCACCTGGCCGCTAATACGTCCGCGCTGCTCGCGCCAGCACCAGTCCAGCCACACCTTAGCACGGTCTTGTTTCTCGGGATTGCGTGGGTCTTGCGCGTAAAGCAAGACATTGGTGTCAACGAAAACGGTCAAGTCGCTCGGCATAGATCTGGTCGCGCGTGAGATATGCGCCCTCAAAGGACACCGGTTCGAACTTCAATGCCTCTTCCATAGCCCGTGCATACGCATCGTTGTGCCGCATCTTGTCCGACAGCAAGGCCCCCACCAACCGCGACACACTGGTATTGCGCTTGGCCGCTTCAATGCGCGCCCACTCCAGGGCATCATCTTCAACGGTGATGGTGACGTTTTTCATGGAATTATGATACACGAAATTCGTGTTGCACGAAGTTTGTGTATTCAGGTTGCGCCAACCTTAGCCCGCCGCCTGCGTACATGCCTATACTGCTACCAGTCCATTTCAACGCACTATGTCACTTGACTACACACCCCTGGGCAATGCGATTGCCCAACTGGAAAAAAGCCTGGCTTACGCCAATTCGCCCGCCGCCCAAGCCGATGCGGGCTTGCGGGAACAGTTACGTAATTCGGTGATTCAATGTTTCGAGTTCACATATGAACTCAGCTGGAAAATGCTCAAGCGTTATCTGGAAGAAACCGAGGCCAGTCCCGCAGATTTGGATCTGGCAACGTTCCAGAGTTTGATCCGCTTGGGCAACGAGCGTGGTCTGTTGCGCTCTGATTGGCGGCTGTGGAAGACCTTTCGCCAAGCGCGTACCGACAGCAGCCACACCTACGACGCCGCCAAGGCAGAATCCGTGTTTGCCATTGCTCCCGAATTCCTGTGCGAAGCGCAAAGCTTGCTCCAAATGCTGTCAAACCGCAGCGTCAAAGACTGAGCGCACGAGCAAACCGAACCGGCCTTGGCATGAGTTCACAAACTGCATCCGGCGCAACGCACGTCACACCGCCGATCGAAATCAAACCGCACGACTGGAACGTCGTATTGCGGATACTGCAAGAACACGTGCCCGCGCTGGAGGTATGGGCCTTTGGCTCACGCGCCCGGCGCACTGCCAAGCCATACTCTGACTTGGATCTGGTGCTGATCACGCAGAAGCCCTTGTCGCTGGAAGA
>CAIVLG010000063.1 GCA_903906695.1 uncultured beta proteobacterium
CCTCTATGAAAGCATCACCCCGTTTTTTCGCAGCGCCCAGGTTCACCGCCATCAGTCGACCGTGATTGACGCCAACATCCGGCACGGCGTCGGACTCGAACGTGCCATCCTGAAGAAGTTGTTGCCCAAAGAGATTGTTGCCGACCGACCGCGCTTTGAAGCCCTGATCATGGTTTTGAGCCCGGAGGCCTGGGTCCGACTGCGCCAGGAACAGGGTCTGAGTTTCAATGCGGCCATCGCGGCAATTCAGATGGTTGCAAAGAGACTGCTGCCGGCCTGACATTTTCGTGTACATCGAATTCAAACCACGACCAACGCTCCAACCGACAAACTCTGGAAACAAGTCATGAACATCGATTATTCCGCTGCAGAACTGGCCTTTCAGGCCGAGGTCAGGGCTTTCCTGAAAGTGCAGCTACCCGCTGACATCAGCGCCAAGGTCTTGCAGGGCAAGCGCATGGGGCGCGACGACTACATGCGCTGGCAGCGCATCCTGTTCGATCACGGCTGGGGCAGTCCGTACTGGCCGCGTGAGAACGGCGGTACCGGATGGAACCACACCGAGGTCTTCATCTTCGAACAGGAATGTATCAACGCGGGCGCACCACGCCTGATCGACTTCGGTCAGAAGATGCTGGCCCCGGTGCTGATGAAGTACGGATCACAGGAACAGCAGGCGCGCTTTTTGCCGCGGATTTTGAACGGCGATGACTTCTGGTGCCAGGGCTATTCCGAGCCTGGCTCTGGTTCGGACCTGGCTTCGCTGAAGACCCGCGCCGAGCGCGCTGGCGACAAGTACGTCGTCAATGGTCAGAAGACCTGGACCACGTTGGGGCAGTTTGCCGACTGGATTTTTTGCCTGGTGCGCACCTCCAGCGAGGGCCGTCCGCAACAAGGCATTTCATTTCTGCTGATCGACATGAAGTCGCCCGGTGTCACGGTGCGACCTATCATCCTGCTCGACGGGGAGCATGAAGTCAATGAGGTGTTCTTCGACAATGTCGAGGTTCCTCTGGACAATCTGGTCGGACAGGAGAACAAGGGCTGGACTTGCGCCAAGTACCTGCTGACGCATGAGCGCTTCGGGCAGCACGCCGTGGGCAACATGAAGGCCCTGATGCAACGCCTGAAAGTTGTCCTGCGAGAACAAATGGCGGATGGCAGCTCGCTGTTGGATGATGCCGGTTTTCGAGATCGCCTGGCCCAGCTCGAAATGGAAGTGATGGCGCACGAAATGACCTTGTACCGGACCCTGGCCGCCGTCGCCAGGACCGGCTCGCCGGGTCCGGAATCTTCGATTCTGAAAATCGTTGGCTCCGAGCTCTTGCAAGACATCCTGGACCTTTTTGTCCGTGCCCTCGGACCCGACGCACTGGCGCATCTGCCCGAGGCGCTGGATGTGAACTGGCAGGGCGAGCCGATCGGTTCCATCGACACCATCACGGCAGCCGGTTTGTACTTCAATATGCGCAAGCTCAGCATCTTCGGCGGCTCGAACGAGATTCAGCGCAACATCATTGCCCAGCTCATCCTGGGTTTGTAGAACGGAGACATAGCAATGGACTTTTCACTGACCGAAGAACAGCAACAGCTGAAGGATTCGCTGCGCCGCTACCTGGACAAGGCCTACACCTTCGAGGCGCGGCGCCAACAGCTCAACGCCGGGCACACGTATTCTGCTGCCCATTGGCAGGCCTTTGCCGATCTCGGCTTGCTGGGACTGGGCGTCCCGGAACGGTTTGGCGGTATGGGATCCATTGGCAGTGCGGCCGAAGACGTCTGGATGGTCATGGATTGCTTCGGTCGCTCACTGGTGCTGGAGCCGTATCTGGCGACCGTCGTGCTGTGCGGCAGTGTCTTGCGCGAGGCCGGCTCCGACGCACAGTGCCAGGCCCTGTTTCCCGAGATCGTCGCTGGCAACAAGTTGATGGCGCTTGCCGTGCACGAACGCGCCGGTCGCTACCAGCTGAGCCACGTCAGCACGTCGGCACGCCGGGACGGTGACAGCTATGTGCTCAACGGCGCCAAGTTTGCAACGCTGCATGGCGACTGCGCCAATACGCTGCTTGTTTCGGCGCGGACCGGTGGCGCGTCGGCAGACCAGGATGGCATCTCCCTGTTTCTGGTGGACAGGGACGCTGCGGGTCTTGGCGTTCGCGGCTACGCGACGCATGATGGCGTCAGGTCGGCCGAGATCAGCCTGAAGAATGTGCGCGTTGGCGCTGCTGCCATGGTCGGGACAGAAGGTGCGGCTTACGCGTCGATCGAGCAGGCCATAGGCTACGGCCAGGTCGCCTTGTGTGCCGAGGCTGTCGGCGCCATGGAAGCGCTTTGCGAGCAGACCCTGGAATACCTCAAGACCCGCAAGCAGTTTGGCGTACCGATTGGCAGTTTTCAGGTGCTGCAGCACCGCATGGTGGACATGTTCATCGCGACCGAGAAGGCACGCTCAATGGCGATGCTGGCATCCATCAAGGCCGCTAGCGGCGACGTCAACGAGCGCCGGCGCGTGCTTGCTGCAGCCAAGTCTGTGGTGGGCCAGTCAGCCTGTTTGGTGGGGCAGGAAGCTGTCCAGTTGCATGGCGGCATGGGAATGACCGACGAATTGCCCGTCAGCCATTATCTGAAACGCCTGACCGCCATTGATCTGACCCTGGGCGACTTGCACTACCATCGCTCTTCACTTGGCGCTTTGCTGGCCGCAGTTGCCTAGGGTCGCTCGCGCAGTTCACGCCGCAGGATTTTACCGACGTTGCTCTTGGGCAGGTCATTGAGGAATTCGACGTACTTCGGCACTTTGTAGGCTGTCAATTGTTCGCGGCAGTGCTTGATCAGTATTTCCTGCGTCAACGCCGGGTTCTTTTTGACCACGAAAATCTTGACACCTTCGCCGGTGTTGGGATCTTTCTTTGCCACCGCCGCGACCTCAAGCACGTCCGGGTGCATCATGACCACTTCCTCGACCTCGTTCGGATAGACATTGAAGCCCGACACCAGAATCATGTCCTTCAGGCGATCGACAATCTTCAGGAAACCGCGCTCATCCATCACCGTCATATCGCCGGTGCGCAGAAAACCATCGGCGGTCATCACGGCAGCGGTTTCGGCGGGGCGCTTCCAGTAGCCTTTCATGACTTGCGGGCCTTTGACACACAGTTCGCCGGCCTCGCCGATCGGCAGCTCCATGCCCTCGACATCGCGAATCGAGACTTCGGTCGAGGGCACCGGCAGCCCGATGCCGCCGCTGAACTCTTTCAGGTCATACGGGTTGACGCTCACCGTGGGCGAGCACTCGGTGAGTCCATAACCCTCGAGCAGCGGTGTGCCGGTCACCTGCTGCCATTGCTCGGCGACGGCCCGTTGCGTGGCCGCCCCACCGCCCACACCAAAGAGCAGCTTGCTGAAGTCGACCTTGGCGAACTCGGGGTTGTTCAGCAGCCCGATGAAAAGTGTGTTCACCGCCGGCAGGCTGGCAAACTTGTACTGCGCCAGCACCTTGACAAAAGCGGGGATGTTGCGCGGGTCTGAGACCAGAACGTTGGTGCCGCCATTGCCGATGCCGCCAATGCTGTTGCCCAGTGCATAGATGTGGTACAGCGGAATGGCCGTGATGCCGATCATGGCATCCTGCTTATCGATGATGGGGTCGAACCAGACCCTGCCCTGCTCCACGTTGGCCAGCACGTTGCGGTGCGTCAGCATGGCGCCCTTGGACACGCCGGTGGTGCCGCCCGTGTACTGCAGGAAGGCCAGATCGTCTGGCTTGAAACTGACCGGCTTGAAGATCGCTTGTGCGCCACGCGCAAGCGCATCGCGCAGACCCAGGCTGCCTGGCAGGCTGTAGGCAGGGACCGCCTTCTTGACATGGCGGATCAGGAAGTTGCCGATCACGCGCTTGCCCCAGGGCATCATATCGGTCAGACCGGTGACCAGCACATGCTTGACCGACGTGCTGGCGATCACCTTGGCCAGGGTGTGCGCAAACACCTCGACCACGATCATGGCCTCGGCGCCAGAATCCTTGAGCTGGTGTTCGAGTTCGCGCGGGGTGTACATCGGGTTGACGTTGACCACCACATAGCCGGCTCGCAGCAGGCCAAACAGGCAGACCGGGTACTGCAACAGGTTGGGCATCATCAGCGCCACGCGCGTACCCTTTGGCAGCAACAGCACCGACTGGAAGTACGCCGCCACGTGGCGGCTCAGTGTGTCAAGCTCGCGGTAAGTCAGCGCCACGCCGGTGGAGCCGCTGATAAAGGCTTTGCGCTGCGCATATTGGGCGACAGACTTCTCGAAATAGTCTGCGATCGAGCCCAAAGCATCGACGTCGATCTCGGCGGGAACCCCGGGCGAATAACTCTTGAGCCAGATCTTCTCCATGGTGCCTCCGTTTCGGCATTTCGCTTAAGACGTTCCGACCACGCCACCGTCGCAGGCGATGGTCTGGCCAACCACATATTCACCAGCCCGCGAGCATAGAAAGATGGCAAGTCCGGCAATGTCCTGCGCGGTGCCGACGCGTCCGCTCGGATTGAGCTTGCCGACACGGTCCCAATCGACGCCTTCGGTCTCACCGCCAAAGCCGACACCGGTGCTGAGCATCCAGGTCGGAAAAGGACCCGGTGCGATCGCGTTGAAGAGGATGTGTTCCCTGGTCAGATGCGCCGCCATGAAACGCGTCAGGTGATGCACCGCGGCCTTGGAGGCGCCGTAGGAAAACGTGTCGAACACGGCGGCCTTGATGCCATCGATCGATCCGATGTTGATGACGCGAGCCGGGCTGGCGGCACCAGCTGCTTGACGCAACAAGGGAAGCAACTTCTGGGTCAGGAAGAACACGCCCTTGACGTTGGTGTCCATCACCTTGTCCCACCCAACCTCCGGAAACTTCTCCAGCGGCGCACCCCAGGCGGCACCGGCATTGTTAACCAGAATATCGAGCTTCGATTCCCGCTCTGACAGTTGCTTGGCCAGGCTTTCAACGCCCGCCAGCTGGGACAGGTCAGCCGGTAGCGCGACGCATTGGCCTCCATAAGCCTCGCTGAGGCGCTTGGCCGTTGCTGCACATACATCGGCTTTGCGAGCCGAAATGTAGACCTTGGCACCGTTGGCCAAAAAACCGGCGGCGATCATCTCGCCAATGCCGCGCGAGCCACCTGTCACCAGCGCGGTCTTGCCCTTGATCGAAAACAGATCGTTGAATTGCACACTCATTGATTCACTCCGGTTAGGTCATCAAGCCTGGTTGCTGGAAGTTTCCATTACGCGACTTCAAACAAGCCCGCCGCCCCCATGCCGCCACCGACGCACATGGTGATGACGACATACTTGACGCCACGGCGCTTGCCCTCGATCAGGGCGTGCCCGACCATGCGCGCGCCCGACATGCCATAGGGGTGACCAATCGCAATAGCGCCACCATTGACGTTCAGGCGCTCATCCGGAATGCCCAGTTTGTCGCGGCAATAAATGACTTGAACGGCGAAGGCTTCGTTGAGTTCCCACAAGCCAATGTCATCGACCTTGAGACCGGCACGCTCCAGCAGGCGCGGAACGGCGAACACCGGACCGATACCCATCTCGTCAGGCTCACAGCCCGCTGTGGCAAAGCCACGGAAGATGCCCAGCGGCTTCATGCCCCTTTGCTCTGCCAGCTTGGCGTTCATCACGACAACTGCCGACGCGCCATCGGAGAACTGGCTTGCGTTGCCGGCTGTGATGACGCCACCGGGCTTGGCCGACCGGATCTTGGCGACACCTTCGAGCGTGGTATCGGCACGGATGCCCTCGTCGTCGCTGACCGTGACCTGCTTCGTCCCAAAGCCGGTTTTCGGATCGGCCACACCCATGGTCACCGTGATCGGCGCGATCTCGTCCTTGAAGAGCCCTGCTGCGCGGCTGGCGGCAGCACGCTGCTGGCTGCGCACGCCGTAGGCGTCCTGCACATCCTTGCCAACGTTGTAGCGCTGCGCGACGATCTCAGCGGTGTCGAGCATGGACATGAAAAAGCTGGGACGATGTTCTGCCACCCATTCGTCCTGGATGTAATTCATGTTGACACTGGCCTGCACGCAGGAGATCGATTCGACACCACCGGCCACCATCACCGGCACCTTGTCAACGATGACGCGTTGCGCCGCCACGGCAATCGCCTGCAGGCCAGACGCGCACTGGCGGTCGATGGTAGTGCCGCCAGCCGTCACCGGCAGCCCTGCCCTTAGCGCGGCATAACGACCGATGTTCAAACCCGTTGCGCCCTGCGGCAGTGCGCAGCCCAGGATCACGTCTTCAACCTCGCCCGGGTCAATGCCGGCGCGTTTGACGGCGTGCTCGATGGCGTGGCCGGCCAGTGTTGCGCCATGCGTCATGTTGAAACTGCCGCGCCAGGATTTGCCTAAAGGGGTGCGGGCGGTGGATACGATTACTGCGTCTGTCATGTCAATTCTCTCTGTTCGTTGGGTCAGTTGAATGTCTTGCCTTCGGCGGCCAGCTTGGCCAGCAGCGGCGCAGCACGCCAGACGCTCTGGGCGGATGGGTCGTTGTGCGCGAAGCCCTCGATGGCGCGCTGTACGCTGAGCAAGCCCAGACCGTCGGCATACAGCATCGGGCCACCGCGGTAGGGCGGGAAGCCATAGCCAAAGATGTAGACGATGTCGATGTCCGAGGCCCGCTGGGCGATGCCTTCTTCCAGGATGCGCGCACCCTCGTTGACCAATGCGAAGATGCAGCGCTGCACGATCTCCGAGCTGCTGATCTTGCGCGCGGTGATGCCGTGCTCCTTGCGGTGCGCCTCGACCAAAGCGTCCACCGCCGGATCGGCCAGCGCGGCGCGGCCGCCTTTTTCGTAGCGATACCAGCCCGAGCCGGTCTTCTGTCCAAAGCGTCCCTGCTCGCAAAGTTTGTCGGCCAGCCGTGCGGCGCTGGGCCACTGGTACTCTGGATGCTCGGCGCTGATGCCTTTGCGGATAGCCCAGCCGATGTCGTTGCCAGCCAGATCCCCCATGCGAAACGGGCCCATCGCCATGCCGAACTTCTCCAGCGCGCCGTCGATCTGCTGCACGGTGGCGCCTTCTTCGAGCATTTTGACGGCCTCGCCACTGTAGCCGGCAATCATGCGGTTGCCGATAAAGCCGTCACACACGCCCGAGATCACCGCCGTCTTCTTGATCTTCTTGGCCACCTGCATGATGGTGACCAGCACATCATCGGCGGTCTGGGCACCTCGAATGACTTCGAGCAGTTTCATGACATTGGCCGGGCTGAAGAAGTGAGCGCCGACCACGTCCTGCGGACGCTGGGTGAAGGCGGCTATTCTGTTCAGGTCCAGCGTCGAGGTGTTCGAGGCCAGGATGGCACCTGGCTTGCAGACCCGGTCCAGTGTCTCGAACACCGTCTTCTTGACAGCCATGGTTTCGAACACGGCTTCAATCGCCATGTCCACATTGGCAAAGTCGTCGTAGCTCAGGGTCGGCCTCAGTAGGCCTGCCAGCGTCTTGGCCTTCTCGGCCCTCATCTTGCCCTTCTTGACGCGGCTCTCAAAGAAGTCGTTGATGTGCTTGACGCCGCGATCCAGCGCTTCCTGCTTGGTCTCCAGGATCACGGTCGGGATGCCCGCCAGCAGGAAATTGATGGCAATACCCGCACCCATGGTGCCGGCACCGATGATGCCGACGCTCTCGATTGCGCGCGGTTTGACGTCGGCCGAAACGCCTTCGACCTTGGAAGCCTTGCGCTCGGAGAGGAACAGATGGCGCAGGGCGCGTGATTCTTCTCCAACATAGAGATCAACAAACAGATCTCTCTCTGCTTTCATGCCCTCCTCGAATGGTTTGGTCAACGCGGCTTCGACCGCGTCCACGCACTTGAGCGGTGCCGGGTAGTTCCTGGAGACAGCGCCGACGGCATTGCGCACAAACATGAAGAAGGCCGCCGGCTTGAGGTGGTTGACCTTCAGATCGCGCACGCGTTTCAGGGGGCGCTTTTCGGCAACGACCTGCTTGGCAAAGGCAACTGCGCCTTCCAGCAAATCACCTTCGATGAAATGGTCGAACAGCGGCGTGAAGCGCAACAGGTCGGAAGGCACGGTGTTGCCAGAGACAATCATGTTGAGCGCCGGCTCCAGACCGATCAAACGCGGCAGGCGCTGTGTGCCGCCGCCGCCGGGCAGCAAACCGATCTTGACTTCGGGCAGTGCAATCTGCGCGCCAGCTATCGCCACGCGGAAATGGCAACCCAGGGTCAGTTCCAGGCCACCGCCCATACAGGCGCCACCGATTGCCGCGATCACGGGTTTGCTGGAAGTCTCCAGCAGGTTGATCACGCTGTGGATGGTGGGCTCGGCCCCAGCTGCTGCTGTGCCGAATTCGCGGATGTCGGCACCGCCCGAGAACGCCTTGTCGGAGCCGATCAGGATGATGGCACTGACTGCAGCATCGGCTTCGGCGCGTTTGACGTCAGTGACGATGCCTGCGCGCAAGGCGTGGCTCAGGCCATTGACGGGTGGGTTGTCCATGCGGATGACGGCGATGCCGTCTTTTGCTTCGTAGTGCGTGTTGTTCATGATTTGGATGGTTGGTGATGTAACTCTAAAAGATGGTCGTTGCGAGCCGTCAGTTCCGGTTCAGAACTGCACATGGACCTTGGACCCGAATTTGTCATCCCGGACTTGATCCGGGATCCAGTGCCACGCATAGACTGGATTGCGGATCAAGTCCGCAATGACAAAAACTAATAATTGGTGCATTAGCAATTTCTTTCTCTTAATAGCCCTGCTGGCGTGCAAGTTGATCAAGATGGAAATTGGCGTCGCCGAAGAGTTCCTGCAGAACCCTCGCGCGCTTCATGAAGAAGCCAATCTCGAATTCATCGGTCATGCCCATGCCGCCATGCATTTGCACCGCTTCCTGCACGGCCAGGGTGGCAGTGCGACCGGCGCGTGCCTTGGCCATGGATACGGCGCGGCCGGCGCCATCAGCCTTGGCATCGAGTTGCTGCTGTGCATGAATCACGACGGAGCGAGTAATTTCCAGCTCGCAGTAGAGTTCTGCGGCGCGGTGCTGCAAGCCCTGAAACTCGCCAATGACCCGGCCAAACTGTTTGCGCTCCTTCAGATAGTTCACCGTGCGCTCGAAGACTTCGTCGGCCAGACCCAGCAACTCTGCGGCGGCGGCTGCGCGCGCGGCGTCGAGCGCCGCGTTCAAAGGTGTCCAGCCCGCATCGACCTGACCCAGTACGGCATCCGCAGTGACCTGCACGTCATTGAAAGTAATGCGGGCGGCATTGTGGGCATCAACCATCACGGTGCGCTCGATCTCCACCCCTGGCGCCTTGGCATCCACCAGGAACAGGGTGATGCCATCCGTGTCACCAGGCTCGCCGGCACGCCGGGCAGCGACGATCAGCAGGTCTGCCACATGGCCATCGAGCACAAAGGTCTTGGCACCATTTAAGGTAAAACCACTCGCGGTGGGAGTGGCACGCAGCGCGATCTGTGCTGGCTGGTGTTTGGATTTATCATCGATCGCCAATGTGGCAATGACCTCAGCCCTGGCCAAGCTTGGCAACCAGGTTTTCTGCTGTGCATCAGTCCCGCAGTGGCGCAGGGCTGTGACCGCAGCAATACTTGAAGCCAGAAACGGTGAGCAGCTGAGCTGATGGCCGATCTGCTCCATCACAACGCCGGCTTCGACCTGACCCAGGCCCATGCCGCCGAATTCCTCGGGTACCAGCACACCGCTGAAACCCATTTCGGCAAATTGCTTCCAGAGAGCCAGTGCGAAACCGGTCGCGTCTTTCATGTCGCGCAACTGGCGCAGCTGTGTCACCGGGGCCTTGTCAGCCAGGAAATCGCGGGCGCTGTCCCGCAGCATGGTTTGTTCTTCTGTGAGGATGAGTGACATGTTCAGGCTCCCGGCAGTTCAAGGATTCGCTTGGCAATGACGTTGAGCTGCACTTCACTGGTGCCGCCCTCAATCGAGTTGCCCTTGGTGCGCAGCCAGGTGCGCGCAACGATGCCATGGCTGGAGCGTTCGCTTTCCCACTCCAGCGCGTCACTGCCTCCGGCGCTGGCCATCAATTCCCAGCGTCGCTTGTTCAGCTCAGCCCCGTAGTACTTGAGCATGGACGACATGGCCGGGTGCGCCTGTCTGGCCTTGGCCATGTCGAGGACGCGCTGCAAGGTGAGTCGGAATGCTGCTTCGTCGAGGTCAAATTCGGCAATTTGCGAACGTAATTGAGGATCGGCCAGGCGGCCCTGGGCGTCCAGACCGACAGTGGCTTTGGCAGTCTTGGATAGAGACGGTGTGGTCGACGCTTCTCCCATCGCGCCAATCATGTCGCGCTCGTGCGTCAGCAGGTACTTGGCAACATCCCAGCCGGCGTTGAGGGTACCGACCAGATTGTGCTTTTCGACACGGACCTTGTCGAAGAAGGTCTCGCAGAACGGTGACTTGCCGGAGATCAGGCGGATGGGTCGGGTACTGACGCCCGGCGTTGCCATGTCGAACAGCACAAAGCTGATTCCGGTGTGCTTCTTGGCGGTATCGGTGCGCACCAAGCAGAAGATCCAGTCGGACTCGTCGGCATACGAGGTCCAGATTTTTTGACCATCGACGATGAAGTGGTCACCCTGGTCTTCGGCGCGGGTGGCAAGCGAGGCGAGATCGGACCCTGCGTTGGGTTCGGAGTAGCCCTGACACCAGCGGATTTCGCCACGGGCTATTTTGGGCAGGTGTTCAAGCTTTTGTTCGTGCGTGCCGAATTTGAGCAGTGCCGGACCCAACATCCAAATGCCGAAACTCACGAGCGCTGGGCGACAGCCCAGGGTCGCCATCTCTTGCGCAAGCACCTTGGCCTCGGCACCTGACAAACCTCCGCCGCCGTATTCTTTCGGCCAGGTCGGTACCGTCCAGCCGCGCTCACCCATGCGCTGAAGCCACTGCTTCTGTGCGTCCGAGGCGAACTTCCATTGACGACCGCCCCAGCAGGCATCGTCGGCGCTGGTCATCGCTTTGCGCATTTCGGCGGGGCAGTTGGCCTCCAACCAGACGCGCGCGCTGTTGCGGAATTCCGAGATTTCTGCGGTGTCGTTCATGGATTACATTTCCTCGGTCGTGTACATACCCATCGTTCTAAAATAATTCTAGTTTCAATGTTTCTATTGTTATATAGGGTAAACGATAATATACCCATTATTCTTTTAGGCGCTATTCTCGGCGCAGACGTTTGCGTTGCCGAGGACGCAGATTCACTTTCACCATGTCCGCATCTGTGCCAAAACCAAAGCAAGTCACGAGCAAACGTTTCGATCAGAAGCGCGAAGCAATTCTTGCTACCGCAGCCAGGCTTTTTAATGAAAGAGGCCTGAAGGGCGTCACGCTCAATCAGATTGCCGCCAGCGTCGGTTTGGAGACGACCAGCATCACCTACTATTACCGCAAAAAGGAAGAACTGGCTGTCAGCTGCATGCTGCGCACCGTC
>CAIVLG010000064.1 GCA_903906695.1 uncultured beta proteobacterium
AAGAAATGGTGATGCCAGGCGACAACGTCTCGATCACTGTGAAGCTGATCAACCCGATCGCGATGGAAGAAGGCCTGCGCTTTGCCATCCGTGAGGGCGGCAAGACCGTTGGTGCCGGTGTCGTGGCTAAGATTTTTGCTTAATTTTGTAGGGGCGTAGCTCAATTGGCAGAGCGTCGGTCTCCAAAACCGAAGGTTGATGGTTCGATTCCTTCCGCCCCTGCCACCTGACCGGGCAAAGTAGGTGGGTTCCAGGCCTGTCATGTGAATGGCAGGCCTTTGCGGTCCTAGGGACTGCCGAGAGTTGATTTGCAGTAGATGCGTGAGATTAGAAAATAATGGCCACCCCACAAATTCAAACTGTCAGTACCGGAGTCGATAAGGCCAAACTGGTTGCCGCCGCGGCATTGGTTGCAGCGGCGCTGGCGGCCTTTTATCTGTTGAGCAAACAGGGGCAACTGGCCCAGTGGGGTGCTTTGCTGGCAGGTCTTGCGGTGGCGGTGGTGGTTTTTTTCACTTCCGAGTCAGGCAAGGCCTTGTACGCCTTTGGCCATGACGCCTGGCGTGAAGTCAAGAAAGTCGTCTGGCCGGCGCGCAAAGAGGCGATCCAGATGACGGCCTATGTGTTTGCATTTGTCTTGGTGATGGCCCTGTTTCTCTGGATTACAGACAAGACGCTTGAATGGCTTTTTTATGACTTGATTCTGGGGTGGAAAAAGTAATGAATGATGTTGTAGAAACGCCATCCGTCGAGCCCGTTGCGGCGGCCCAGGTGCTATCGACGGCACCAAACAACCCGGATTTGCGCTGGTACGTAGTGCACGCTTATTCCGGAATGGAAAAGGCGGTGGAGCGCAATATCATCGAGCGCATCGCCCGCTCTGGTATGCAGGATAAATTCGGTCGCATTCTGGTGCCCATGGAGGAAGTTGTCGAGATCAAGAACGGGCAGAAGAAGACCACTGAGCGCAAGTTCTTTCCCGGCTATGTGCTGGTCGAGATGGTGATGGACGATGACACCTGGCATCTGATCAAGCACACCAACAAGGTGACTGGCTTCGTCGGTGGCGCCAAGAACCGGCCGTCCCCGATCTCGGAAGCCGAGGTCAAGAAAATCGTGTCGCAGATGCAGGAAGGTACCGAGAAACCGCGACACAAGGTTGAGTTTGTCGTCGGCGAGTATGTCCGGGTCAAGGATGGCCCTTTCACCGATTTCAATGGCTCGGTGGAAGATGTGAATTACGAAAAGAGCAAGGTACGCGTGGCAGTAACGATCTTCGGCCGCGCCACGCCGGTGGAGCTTGAGTTTTCTCAGATTGAGAAAACCTGATTCGCATTTCCCGACTCGATGCGAATGTAAGAAGTGAGTCGTTAACCCCGGGGAGCCTGGGCCTGCAAATTGAAAGCGTGGTCAGGGCGTTAATACCCGCAAGGAGCAAAGTATGGCAAAAAAAATCGTCGGTTTTGTGAAACTGCAAGTACCTGCAGGCAAAGCCAATCCATCTCCCCCGATCGGTCCGGCATTGGGCCAGCGCGGTTTGAACATCATGGAGTTCTGCAAGGCGTTTAACGCACAGACTCAGGGCGTCGAGCCGGGTCTGCCGCTGCCTGTGGTGATCACCGCCTTCGCGGACAAGAGTTTCACCTTCATCATCAAATCACCGCCGTCGTCGATTCTGATCAAGAAGGCCGCAAAGATCGACAAGGGTTCTGCCACGCCGCATACCACCAAGGTTGGCAAGGTAACACGTGCCCAGTTGGAAGAGATTGCCAAGACCAAGATGAAAGACCTGACCGCAGCCGACATGGATGCGGCGGTTCGTACCATCGCCGGCTCGGCCCGTTCGATGGGTGTGACTGTGGAGGGTATTTAAATGACTCAACTCACAAAGAAACAGAAAACGTTTCAGGGCAAGACTGACTCGAACAAGCTCTACCCTTTGGCCGAAGCCCTGGGTATTGTCAAAGAGTGCGCCAAGGCCAAATTCGATGAATCCATCGACGTGGCGGTTCAACTCGGCATTGATGCCAAGAAATCTGATCAGGTTGTGCGCGGCGCCGTCGTGCTACCCAATGGAACCGGCAAGACCAAGCGTGTGGCCGTATTTGCACAAGGCGCCAAGGCTGAAGAAGCCAAGGCCGCCGGTGCTGACATCGTCGGCATGGACGACCTGGCTGCCCGGATCAAAGCGGGCGACATGCCGTTTGACGTCGTGATCGCTGCGCCCGATGCCATGCGGGTCGTCGGCACGTTGGGTCAAATTCTGGGCCCGCGTGGCTTGATGCCGAATCCCAAGGTGGGCACCGTGACACCTGATGTGGCGACGGCCGTGAAGAATGCCAAGGCGGGTCAGGTGCAGTTCCGTGTCGACAAGGCCGGAATTGTGCATTCCACGATTGGCCGTCGGTCTTTTGGCAACGACAAGTTGCAGGGTAACCTGGTCGCTCTGATGGAAGCCTTGACTAAGGCCAAACCGGCCACCAGCAAAGGTGTGTACTTGAAGAAAGTGGCAGTTTCGTCGACCATGGGTGTCGGTGTCCGGGTGGACATGCAAACCCTCGCGGCGTAATTGCAGGAAATCAGGTGGCTCGAAAGAGCCGACTGGTGTGGTGGGTCGTCTCGGTCGCCAGATCGGGGCGGGTCATCCAAGACCGTTGGTGTGCAAGCCGTAGCGTGACGGGATAGCACTCAATCGCCGAGCCAGGGGTTTAACCCTGGCTTGAAGCCAACGCAGATGGCGATCCCGCTGCAGATGGAATTGGTTTTCCGAAACAGTTGGTCGCTGCAATGTAGCGTGTTTGAAGGCACGAGCCGACGGGCACATTTATAAGGAGTAGACCTTGAGTCTTAATCGCAGTGAGAAAGAAGCGGTCATAAACGATGTGACTGGCCTCGCCGCAAAAGCTCAAACGCTAGTTCTGGCGGAGTACCGTGGTATCACCGTCGCTGACTTGACCAAATTGCGCGCCAGCGCGCGCAGCAACGGTGTGAGCCTGAGTGTGTTGAAAAACACCCTGGCACGCCGTGCTGTTGCTGGTAGCGGCTTTGAGGTTGTGTCCGACCTGATGACCGGACCGCTGATCTATGGCTTTTCCGAAGATGCAGTGGCCGCCGCGCGGGTGGTGGCTGACTTCGCGAAAACCAACGACAAGTTGGTGATTCGCGGTGGTGCTTATGGCGGAAAAGCATTGGACTTGAACGGCGTTAAGCAGTTGGCAAGCATTCCCTCCAAGGAGGTTTTGTTGGCACAGCTGCTGGGCTTGATGCAATCCCCGATTTCACGCATAGCACGTGTGCTGGCGGCGATCGCGGAAAAAAATGGTGGTGCCGCGCAGGATGCACCCGCTGAGGCAGTTGCGGCTTGATGGCCCGCTGCATGTGCTAATCAAACTAAATTAGGAAATCAAAATGGCATTCGATAAAGACGCATTTTTGACCGCGCTGGATAGCATGACGGTCATGGAACTCAACGAACTGGTGAAAGCCATCGAAGAGAAATTTGGCGTGAGCGCAGCTGCTATGTCGGCCCCGGCTGCAGGCGGTGGCGCCGCGGTGGCAGTGGCTGAAGAGAAGACCGAATTCAACGTCGTTCTGCTCGAAGCCGGTGCGGCCAAGGTCTCGGTCATCAAAGCGGTACGCGAAATCACCGGTCTGGGCCTCAAGGAAGCCAAGGATCTGGTGGACGGCGCCCCGAAGAATGTGAAAGAGGGCATGGCCAAGGCTGACGCCGACGCTGCCCTGAAAAAGCTGGTGGAAGCTGGCGCCAAGGCCGAACTCAAGTAAACGACCTTTCTGCAAGGGCTGGGTGCTTCGAAAGGGCCCCAGCCTTTGGCGCTTGTAAGAGTGCACCGCAAAGCAGAACTTTTGTCTGTTTTGCAGTGTCTTCTACCCCAGACCCTAGAAGATACCTTGGTTCGGGTCGCACGCAATGTGCGACTGTCCGCCAATGATTGGTAGTGGCCAATCACCAAGAAGTACCCAGGAATCCTTAGTCTTTGCCCGGAGATCTCATGGCTTACACATACACCGAACGCAAGCGCATTCGCAAAAATTTTGGCAGTCGCGACAGCGTGCTCGAAATTCCCTACCTGCTGCAGATGCAAAAGGACGCCTACACTGCCTTCTTGCAGGCCGACGTTGCGCCCAAGAAGCGTACCGTCGAAGGCTTGCAGGCCGCTTTCGAGGCTGCCTTCCCGATCATTTCCCACAATGGTTTTGTCGAGATGAAATATCTCGAATACAACCTGGCGAAACCCGCCTTTGATGTGCGTGAATGCCAGACGCGCGGTTTGACCTTTGCTTCGGCGGTGCGCGCCAAGGTGCAACTTTTCATTTACGACCGCGAGTCTTCGACCTCGCAAAACAAGGTCATCAAGGAAGTCAAGGAGCAGGAAGTTTACATGGGTGAAGTGCCCCTGATGACGAGCAAGGGCTCCTTCATCATCAACGGCACCGAGCGCGTCATCGTCTCCCAGTTGCACCGCTCGCCGGGTGTCTTTTTTGAGCACGACAAGGGCAAGACGCATAGCTCCGGAAAATTGCTGTTTTCGGCGCGCATCATTCCCTACCGTGGTTCCTGGCTTGATTTCGAGTTTGACCCAAAGGATCTCTTGTACTTTCGGGTCGATCGTCGCCGCAAGATGCCGGTCACGATTCTGCTCAAGGCGATCGGTCTGAATCACGAGTCGATCCTGGCTAATTTCTTCGTCAACGACAACTTCCGTTTGATGGACAGTGGTGCCCAGATGGAGTTTGTGGCAGAGCGTTTGCGTGGTGAGGTGGCGCGTTTCGATATCACCGACAAGAGCGGCAAGGTGGTGGTGGTCAAGGACAAGCGGGTCACTGCACGCCATACCCGTGAACTGGAACAGTCCGGCACCACGCATATCAGCGTGCCGGAAGACTTCCTGATTGGTCGCGTGGTGGCGCGCAACATTGTCGATGGCGACAGCGGTGAAATTCTGGCCAAAGCCAATGAGGAACTGTCTGAAGCACTGCTGAAAAAGCTGCGTAGCGCGGGCGTTCTGGACCTGCCGTGCATTTATACCAATGAACTCGATCAGGGTGCCTATATTTCCCAGACCCTGCGCAGTGACGAGACGACCGACGAGTTTGCCGCGCGCGTGGCCATCTACCGCATGATGCGCCCGGGCGAGCCGCCAACTGAAGATGCGGTACAGGCCTTGTTCCAGCGCTTGTTTTACAACCCCGACACCTACGATCTGTCGCGCGTTGGCCGCATGAAGTTCAACGCCAAGATGGGGCGTCCCGAGTCGACCGGTCCGATGGTGTTGACCAACGAAGACATCCTGGCGGTGGTCAAGATTCTTGTCGATTTGCGCAATGGACGAGGTGAAGTCGACGACATTGATCACTTGGGCAACCGGCGCGTGCGTTGCGTCGGCGAGTTGGCCGAGAACCAGTACCGTACGGGTCTGGCACGGATTGAAAAGGCGGTCAAGGAACGCCTCGGTCAGGCCGAGCAGGAACCGCTAATGCCGCATGACCTGATCAACAGCAAGCCGATTTCGGCAGCTCTGAAAGAATTTTTCGGCGCGTCGCAGCTGTCGCAGTTCATGGACCAGACCAATCCTCTGTCGGAGATCACTCACAAACGCCGTGTTTCGGCGCTCGGCCCGGGCGGTCTGACGCGCGAGCGCGCCGGTTTTGAGGTGCGTGACGTGCACGTCACGCACTATGGTCGGGTTTGCCCGATTGAAACGCCCGAAGGTCCGAACATCGGACTAATCAACTCATTGGCGCTGTACGCAAGGCTTAACGACTATGGCTTTATTGAAACGCCCTATCGACGCGTCGCCGATAGCAAGGTGACGATGGAGATCGACTATTTGTCGGCGATTGAAGAAGGTAAGTACGTGATCGCACAGGCCAATGCTACGCTCGACAAAGACGGCAGGCTCACCGGCGAACTGATATCCGCCCGCGAAGCGGGTGAATCCATCATGGTGGCGGCAGACCGGGTCCAGTACATGGATGTGTCTCCGGCCCAGATTGTTTCGGTGGCCGCTTCGCTGGTGCCCTTCCTGGAGCATGACGATGCCAACCGAGCCCTGATGGGCGCCAACATGCAGCGTCAGGCGGTGCCCATCCTGCGCCCTGAAAAGGCCTTTGTCGGTACCGGTATTGAACGCGTCTCGGCAGTCGATTCCGGCACAGTGGTGACTGCCACCCGCGGCGGCGTGGTTGACTATGTCGATGCGACTCGTGTCGTGATCCGCGTCAACGACTCCGAGGCGCAGGCTGGCGAAGTTGGTGTCGATATCTACAACCTCATCAAATACCAGCGGTCCAACCAGAACACCAACATTCATCAACGTCCGATTGTCAAGAAGGGTGACAAGCTGGCCAAAGGCGACGTGATCGCCGACGGTGCGTCCACCGATCTGGGCGAACTGGCCCTGGGTCAGAACATGTTGGTCGCGTTCATGCCCTGGAACGGCTACAACTTTGAAGACTCGATTCTGATCAGCGAGCGCGTCGTCGCTGAAGATCGTTACACCTCGATTCACATTGAAGAGCTGGTGGTGATGGCGCGCGATACCAAGCTCGGATCGGAAGAAATCACGCGCGACATTCCGAATTTGAGCGAGCAGCAGCTCAACCGTTTGGACGAGTCTGGCATCATCTATGTCGGCGCCGAGGTGCAACCCGGCGACACGCTGGTTGGCAAGGTGACGCCGAAAGGCGAGACCACGCTGACACCTGAAGAAAAACTGCTGCGTGCCATCTTTGGTGAAAAGGCCAGTGACGTCAAAGATACCTCACTGCGTGTCGATCAGGGCTCGCAAGGCACCGTGATCGATGTGCAGGTCTTCACCCGCGAAGGCATTGTTCGCGACCGTCGTGCCCAGCAGATCATCGATGACGAGCTAAAGCGTTTCCGACTCGATCTAAACGACCAGTTGCGCATTGTGGAGGCCGACGCGTTCGACCGGATCGAGAAATTGCTGGTGGGCAAGACAGCCAACGGCGGTCCCCAGAAATTGGCAAAGGGCAGCAAGGTCGACAAGGCGTATCTAACGGCGGTCGAGAAGTTCCACTGGTTTGATATTCGCCCGGCCGATGACGATGTCGCGGCCCAGCTCGAAAGCATCAAGAATTCTCTGGAGCAGACGCGTCACAGCTTTGATCTCGCCTTTGAAGAAAAGCGCAAGAAGCTGACCCAGGGCGACGAATTGCCAGCCGGTGTCTTGAAGATGGTCAAGGTTTATCTTGCTGTGAAGCGTCGGCTGCAACCGGGTGACAAGATGGCCGGCCGGCATGGCAACAAGGGTGTGGTGTCCAAGATCGTTCCGGTCGAAGACATGCCTTTCATGGCCGATGGAACACCCTGCGACATTGTTCTTAATCCATTGGGTGTGCCGTCGCGGATGAATGTCGGTCAGGTGCTTGAAGTGCATCTGGGCTGGGCGGCAAAGGGTATTGGTCAGCGGATCGGAGACATGCTGCAGGCCGAGGCCAAATTGGCCGACCTGCGCAAATTCCTGGAGACTCTTTACAACGGCTCGGGTCGCAAGGAAGACCTGTCCAGGCTCAGTGACGCAGAGGTCATCGAGATGGCCGGCAACCTGAGCACTGGTGCCACTTTTGCGACGCCTGTCTTTGACGGTGCAACCGAAGAAGAAATCCGCGCCATGCTGAAGCTGGCCTACCCCGAGGACATCGTCAAGGCCAAGGGTCTGACCGCTGCGCGCACGCAGGCCAATCTCTTTGACGGACGCAGCGGTGATCCATTCGAGCGTCCCACGACGATCGGTTACATGCATGTGCTCAAGCTGCACCATCTGGTTGACGACAAGATGCATGCCCGCTCCACCGGTCCCTATAGCCTGGTCACGCAGCAACCACTGGGCGGCAAGGCCCAGTTCGGCGGCCAGCGCTTCGGCGAAATGGAAGTCTGGGCGCTGGAAGCTTACGGCGCCGCTTACACCCTCCAGGAAATGCTGACGGTCAAGTCAGACGACGTGCAGGGACGTACCAAGGTGTACGAGAGCATCGTCAAGGGTGAGCACTCGATCGATGCCGGCATGCCGGAATCGTTCAACGTGCTGGTCAAGGAAATTCGTTCCTTGGGCATCGATATCGAACTTGAGCGCGGTTAAGCACAAAGGATTAGACATGAAATCATTACTCGACCTGTTCAAGCAGTTCACTCCGGATGAGCATTTCAGTGCCATCAAGATCGGCATGGCTTCACCTGAGAAGATCCGTTCCTGGTCTTTCGGGGAAGTCAAGAAACCCGAGACCATCAATTACCGCACCTTCAAGCCAGAACGCGACGGCCTGTTTTGCGCCAAGATTTTTGGCCCCATCAAGGACTATGAATGCCTGTGCGGCAAGTACAAGCGGCTCAAGCATCGTGGCGTGATCTGCGAGAAGTGCGGCGTTGAAGTCACACAGACGAAAGTGAGACGCGAACGCATGGGTCACATTGACCTGGCGGCACCTTGCGCCCATATCTGGTTCCTCAAGTCGCTGCCGTCACGTCTGGGCCTGGTGCTGGACATGACGCTGCGTGACATTGAGCGGGTGTTGTACTTTGAAGCCTATGTCGTGACGGATCCCGGCATGACGCCGCTGAAGAAATTCAGCATCATGTCGGAAGACGACTTCGATGCCAAGTTCAAGGAATACGGCGACGAGTTCCAGGCCAAGATGGGTGCGGAAGGCATCAAGGAGTTGCTGCAAAGCATTGACATCGAGGGATCGATCGAAAAGCTGCGTAACGACCCGACTGGCTCCGAGCTCAAGATCAAGAAGAACACGAAACGCCTCAAGCTACTGGAGGCGTTCAAGAAATCCGGCATCAAGCCCGAGTGGATGGTGCTCGAAGTGCTGCCGGTGTTGCCACCGGACCTGCGTCCTCTGGTGCCACTCGATGGAGGTCGCTTTGCCACTTCTGATTTGAATGACCTGTATCGCCGTGTCATCAACCGAAACAGCCGCCTGCGCCGCCTGCTTGAGTTGAAAGCGCCCGAGATCATTGCCCGCAATGAAAAGCGCATGCTGCAGGAGGCAGTCGACTCGCTGCTGGACAACGGCCGTCGCGGCAAGGCCATGACTGGCGCCAACAAGCGCGCTCTGAAGTCACTGGCCGACATGATCAAAGGCAAGAGCGGTCGTTTCCGCCAGAACCTGCTGGGCAAGCGGGTCGATTACTCCGGCCGCTCGGTGATCGTGGTCGGCCCGACACTCAAGCTCCATCAATGTGGTCTGCCCAAGTTGATGGCGCTCGAACTGTTCAAGCCCTTCATCTTTGCCCGCCTCGAAGCGATGGGCATTGCCACCACCATCAAGGCGGCCAAGAAGGAAGTCGAATCCGGCACACCGGTGGTCTGGGACTTGTTGGAAGAGGTGATCAAAGAGCACCCGGTGATGCTCAACCGTGCGCCGACGCTGCATCGTCTGGGCATCCAGGCGTTCGAGCCGATACTGATCGAAGGCAAGGCGATTCAACTGCATCCGCTGGTTTGCGCCGCCTTCAATGCCGACTTTGACGGTGACCAGATGGCTGTTCACGTGCCACTGTCGGTCGAGGCACAGATGGAGTGCCGCACTTTGATGCTGGCCTCCAACAACGTGCTGTTCCCGTCCAACGGCGAGCCGTCGATTGTGCCCTCGCAGGACGTGGTGTTGGGCCTGTACTACACGACCCGTGACCGTATCAATGGCAAGGGTGAAGGCCTGATTTTTTCCGATACCGGCGAGGTGCAGCGGGCTTTTGATGCGGGTGAAGTTGAATTGACTGCCCGCATCAACGTGCGACTGACCGAATACACCAAAGACAAGCAAACTGGTGAACTGGTGCCCGAAACCAAGTTGTGGGAAACAACCGCCGGACGTGCTTTGCTGTCGGAGATATTGCCCAAGGGGCTGCCGTATTCGAACATCAACAAAGCGTTGAAGAAGAAGGAAATCTCGAAGCTGATCAATGTCTCGTTTCGCAAATGCGGTCTCAAAGAGACTGTGGTTTTTGCGGACAAATTGTTGCAGTACGGTTTCAGGCTGGCCACCAAAGCTGGCATCTCCATCTGCATTGACGACATGCTGGTGCCCTCTGAAAAACAGGGCATCATCGAGCGCGCCGAAGAAGAGGTCAAGGAAATCGCGCAACAGTACACCTCGGGTTTGGTGACCTCAGGCGAACGCTACAACAAGGTCGTCGATATCTGGGGCAAGGCCGGCGATGAAGTCTCCAAGGTCATGATGGCGCAGCTGTCCAAAGAAATGGTGACAGACCGTCATGGCAAGCAGGTGCAGCAGGAGTCCTTCAACTCGATCTACATGATGGCCGATTCCGGCGCCCGGGGTTCAGCGGCACAGATTCGCCAGGTGGCGGGTATGCGTGGTTTGATGGCGAAGCCGGACGGCTCGATCATCGAGACGCCCATCACTGCCAACTTCCGCGAGGGCCTGAATGTTCTGGAGTACTTCATTTCCACTCACGGCGCTCGTAAGGGTCTGGCTGACACGGCTTTGAAGACAGCCAATTCGGGTTACCTGACACGGCGTCTGGTAGATGTGACGCAGGATCTGGTCGTCACCGAGCACGACTGCGGCACTCACGGCGGCTATCTGATGCGCGCCATTGTCGAAGGCGGTGAGGTTATCGAGTCCCTGCGCGATCGTATTCTGGGCCGTACCGCGGCCGACGACGTGATCCATCCGGAAAATCGGTCGGTGCTACTCAAAGCCGGTGACCTGCTCGATGAAGACCTGATTGAAGAACTGGAAGCGGCGGGTGTCGACGAGGTCAAGGTGCGTACCGCCTTGACCTGCGAAACCCGTTTTGGGATTTGCGCCAAGTGCTATGGCCGCGACCTCGGCCGGGGCGGTCTGGTCAATGGCGGTGAGGCGGTGGGTGTGATTGCAGCGCAATCCATCGGTGAACCCGGTACCCAACTGACCATGCGTACCTTCCACATCGGCGGCGCTGCATCGCGTGCCGCCATCGCCTCCAGCGTGGAAGCCAAGTCCAACGGCATCATCGGTTTCAATGCCACGATGCGCTATGTCACGAACGGCAAGAATGAACTGGTGGTGATTTCCCGCTCCGGTGAGATCGTCATTCATGACGAGCATGGTCGCGAGCGCGAGCGTCACAAGGTGCCCTACGGAGCGGTGCTCGCGGTCAAGGCCGACCAGAGTATCAAGTCCGGTGCCATCCTCGCCAACTGGGATCCGCTGACGCGACCCATCATCACGGAGTT
This sequence comes from uncultured beta proteobacterium, assembly GCA_903906695.1. Taxonomy (GTDB): domain Bacteria; phylum Pseudomonadota; class Gammaproteobacteria; order Burkholderiales; family Burkholderiaceae_C; genus Rhodoferax. Next base: position 11,232 of record CAIVLG010000064.1, read on the forward strand.
CGCGGGCAAGGCTCGGTTTGAAAATGTTGAAGAGGGCCTGACAGTGGCCAGACAGGTCGATGAGGTGACCGGTCTGTCGACCATGGTCGTGATCGATCCGAAACGCCGTGGCGCGGCCAAAGTGGTGCGGCCACAGGTCAAATTGATCGACGCGTCCGGCAATGAGGTCAAGATTCCGGGTACCGATCACTCGGTGACCATCGGCTTCCCCGTGGGAGCGCTGGTGCAGGTGCGTGACGGACAGGATGTCGGACCTGGTGAAGTGCTGGCCCGGATACCGATTGAAGGGCAGAAGACGCGTGACATTACCGGTGGCCTGCCGCGTGTGGCCGAACTGTTCGAGGCGCGTTCACCGAAGGATAAGGGTGTGCTGGCCGAAATGACCGGCACCGTGTCCTTCGGCAAGGAGACCAAGGGCAAGATTCGCCTTCAGATTACCGACCCGGATGGTCTGGTCTGGGAAGAACTGGTGCCTAAGGAGAAGAGCATCATCGTGCACGAAGGCCAGGTGGTGAACAAGGGTGAAAGCGTGGTTGACGGCCCGGCCGATCCACAGGACATCCTGCGCCTGCTCGGCTCCGAAGAGTTGGCCCGTTACATTGTTGATGAGGTGCAGGACGTGTACCGCTTGCAGGGTGTGAAGATCAATGACAAGCACATCGAGGTGATTGTGCGCCAGATGCTGCGCCGCGTGGTGGTCGAAAATGCCGGCGACTCCAGCTACATCGCGGGTGAGCAGGTCGAGCGCTCCGAGATGCTCAACACCAACGACGCCTTGCGCGCAGAGGGCAAGATTCCAGCCACTTACACCAATTTGTTGCTGGGGATTACCAAAGCCTCTTTGTCGACCGACAGCTTTATCAGTGCCGCTTCGTTCCAGGAAACGACGCGTGTCCTGACCGAGGCCGCGATTATGGGCAAGCGCGACGAATTGCGTGGCCTGAAGGAAAACGTTATCGTCGGCCGACTGATACCAGCCGGTACCGGTCTGGCCTATCACGAAGCGCGCAAAGTTCGTGAAAACATGGACGACGTCGAACGTCGTGCCATCGCTGAAGCTGAGGCTGCCGAATTGGCAGGGGTAGCCGATGTGACTCAAGCCGATGAAGGAGCTGTTTCAGAGTAAGGCGCTGGAGCAATGACAATTTAACGCCTCAGGCCTTCTCCAGAAAGGCCCGAGGCGTTTCTCATTCTCTGGTAACGCTGCATCTGATTCGGTTTGCTGCAGTCGTTTTGAAGATGAACGCAAAAGGTCAACAAATCCCTCTGTGGCAGCAGTTGCAGTCGGTGGCGACCGTGCTGCAGGCCGTCCGCAATGGTGTGTCTGGCACCGCGGCACTCACCGATATTAGTGCCCCGTCGCGGCCGGGTGTGCAAGCGCTGACATTTCAGGTGTTGCGTTCATTGGGCCGTGCGGAGGCCTTGCGGACTTTGCTGGTGAAACGCGTGCCGCCGGCCTGGGTTGACGCCTTGTTGTGCACCGCACTGGCGCTGACATGGCGTGAGCAGGATGCGCCTTATGAGGCGTTTACGCTTGTCAATCAGGCGGTGGAGGCGACCAAGAAGAACGCCGCAGTCAGTGCCCAGGCCGGCTTCGTCAACGCATGTTTACGCAGGTTTCTACGCGAGCGCTCTGCCATGGTTGGCAGCACCGACAACGATCCCGTTGCTTCGTGGAACCATCCAAAATGGTGGATTGATAGAGTTCAAAAGGAATGGCCAAACCGCTGGCAGGATATTTTGAAAGCTAATAACCGGAAGGCGCCAATGAGCTTGCGCGTCAACGTCAGGCGGACCACGACTTCGCGCTATCTGGCGACACTGAAGACGGCAGGCCTGAATGCACTTGCAGCGGGTCCCTACGGCGTGATACTGGACCAGGCCAAGCCGGTGCTGGAACTGTCCGGCTTTGCACAAGGCATGGTATCGGTGCAGGATGGTGCTGCGCAGCTTGCAGCTCCGCTATTGTTATCGGGTTTGGAGTTGGTGGGTCCGATTCATGTGCTCGATGCCTGCGCGGCCCCCGGCGGTAAAACTGCGCATTTGCTGGAGATCGCCGATTGCCAGGTGATCGCGATCGATATTGACCCGGTGCGTTGCGATCGAATTCACGAAACCCTGCGTCGTTTGGGGTTGCGGGCAAAAGTGCTTACAGGCGATGCTGCTTATCCAGCGGCGTGGTGGGATGGCCAGCAGTTTGACGCCATTTTGCTGGACGCACCGTGTTCCGCTTCGGGTATTGTGCGACGCCATCCGGACATCCGCTGGCTGCGGCGCGAGTCCGATATCGCCCAGTTGGCGCTGATTCAGGCCAAACTGCTTAACACTCTGTGGCCGCTCCTGAAGCCGCACGGGCGACTGTTGTATTGCACCTGCTCGGTCTTTAGGTCAGAAGGCGAGGATCAGATACAAACGTTTCTTGCGCACAACACCGGGGCGACCTTGCTCCCCTCGCCAGGGCATTTAATGCCTCAGGATGGGGCAAATGGCGGATCCGTCCCGGACAATCCTGCTTGTGACCATGATGGCTTTTATTTCGCGTTGCTTGAAAAAGCTGCGGCCTGACCTGATCAGGCTGTTCTTTGGCGCCTGTCTGCTGTGTGGCTACGCAGGAGTGACGCGCGCAGAAACAGCTGTCACCGAGATATCTGTTTTCCATTTGGAGCGCGATGGGGACGCCATTGTGCTTACTGCCCATGTCAATTTTGAGTTGACGACGGCTGTTCAGGAAGCGCTGTTCAAAGGCGTTCCGATTGTGTTCGTGGCTGAAGCCGACATCTTTCGCGAGCGTTGGTACTGGACCAACAAGAAAGTGGTCAACGCCCAGCGCCATATGCGGCTGGCCTATCAACCACTGACCCGACGCTGGCGCCTGAACGTCGCCTCCGGCCTCATCACACAGGCAGGCCTGGGGGTTGCCTTGAATCAGAACTTTGACGTACTGTCCGACGCGTTGGGGGCGGTGCAAAGGTTGTCCCGCTGGAGGATTGCCGATGCAACGGACCTCGATCTGGAACAACGCCATGTTGTGGAGTTTCGTTTCCGCATGGATGTGTCGCAGCTGCCGCGGCCGTTTCAGATTGGTACCCTGGGGCAAGCCGACTGGAATATCGCCGTCACTTCCAGTCAGCCTTTGACCCTGGACAGCGCGAAATGAGTGACGCAGCACAGGCAACGTCAGCGCCAGCGCCCATGCGTTTTTCTCTGGGCAGCTCACGTGCCTCGCGCTGGACCGTCGGACTTGGCTTGGCGGTGATGGTGGCACTCGGCTTGGTGCTGTTGTTTCTGTTGACGCAGGCGACCACCAACCGCGAAATGTATGAGCGCAATTACGCCCGGCTTTTTGTCCTGAACGTGGTGGTGGCGGGACTACTGCTGGCCGTTATTGTCTGGATTGCCTATCGACTGCTGACGCGTCTTCGGCAAGGAAAATTTGGCAGTCGACTGTTGGTCAAGCTCGCCGCCATCTTCGCGCTGGCTGGATTTGCGCCGGGTGTTCTGATCTATGTTGTTTCATACCAGTTCGTGTCACGTTCCATCGAAAGTTGGTTCGACGTAAAGGTTGAAGGAGCGTTGGATGCCGGCCTCAGCCTCGGTCGCGCCACGCTGGAGGCACTCTCCACCGAACTGGTCAACAAGAGTCGCGCTTCGGCTTCGCAACTGGCAGACCAGCCCGATGTCAGCGTCGTGCTGGCACTGGAGCGAGCCCGGGATCAACTGGGGGCGACCGATTTGACTTTGTGGAGTGCTTCGGGAAAATTGATCGCTGCCGCTGGCAATGTCCGCTATCAGCTCAATCCCGAGCGACCGAGTCAGCAGCAGTTCCGCAATGCTCGAGTTCAGCGCTCAGTGACCTGGATTGAGGGACTTGAAGATTCCTCGCCAGGCTCCGCTGGCAACGCGCGAATCAAGGCGCTGGTTCTGGTGTCCAGCAACAATTTGGGTCTGCTGGGTGAACCGCGTTTTCTCGGGGTGACGCAGACCTTGCCAACGACGTTGGTGGCCAACGCGCTGGCCGTTACAGAAGCCAATCGCGAATACCAGGAGCGGGCGTTGGCACGGCAGGGGCTGCGCCGAATGTACATTGGCACCCTCACGCTTAGTCTGTTCTTGGCAGTCTTTGGCGCAGTGCTGCTGGCCGTGCTTCTTGGCAACCAGATTGCGCGCCCTCTCTTGTTGCTGGCCGATGGGGTCAGGCAGGTGGCAGCGGGTGATTTAACTCCAAAAGCTTCGCTGCATGGCAGGGACGAACTGGACGGTTTGACGCGGTCCTTTGCCGACATGACACAGCAACTTGCAGACGCCAGACAGGCCGTTCAGATCAGCATGCAGGAGGTGGATGCCGCGCGTGCCAATCTCCAGACGATACTGGACAATCTAACCGCCGGCGTCATCGTGCTTGACCCACAGGGTGGGATTCTGTCGTCGAATCCGGGTGCGCAACGTATTCTTCGCGTGCCTCTGGCTGCCTTCGTGGGCCGTCGGATGGCTGAAATCGAGGGCCTGGAAAAGTTTGGAGAAGAAGTTCAGCTGCAGTTTGATTCACTGCTGGGTGCTCGCACCGAGCATGGACTTGATCATTGGCAGCAATCCTTTGAGCTCGGAAATGCGAATGGCAGACTGGTGGGCCGGCAGGCGGAAGACGCCCTCATTCTGGTGGCGCGCGGTGCCGAACTGCCTGGGGCTACCCGATTATTGGTGTTTGATGATATTTCCGAGATCGTGTCAGCACAGCGGGCTCAGGCCTGGGGTGAGGTGGCCCGGCGCCTGGCGCACGAGATCAAGAATCCGCTGACCCCCATCCAGCTCTCGGCTGAACGACTATTGATGAAGCTGTCAGGCAAGGTCGCTGCGCCCGAGCAGACCTTGCTTGCGAAGTCTGTCAAGACCATCGTTGACCAGGTCGATGCCATGAAGCGTCTGGTGAACGAATTTCGGGACTATGCACGTCTGCCGGCGGCAGACCTGCGAGCACTCGATCTGAACCTGTTGGTGACGGAAGTGTTGCAACTCTACGCGAGCGAGACTTCTCAGGTGCCAGTGGAGGCGCAACTGGACCCCCGTTGCCCGCGGGTGATGGGTGATGCACAGCAACTGCGCCAAGTGCTGCACAACCTGCTGCAAAACGCCCAGGATGCCACAGAATCAGCTGGCAAGGCCTCCGGGGCCACGAGCGTCATTGTGAAAACGCAGTGGCTTGAAACCAGCGGGCGAGTTCGCTTAAGCGTACTTGATCACGGCACTGGATTTCCTGAGCGCATCCTCAAACGCGCGTTCGAGCCTTATGTGACCACCAAAGCACAGGGGACTGGCCTGGGACTGGCGGTCGTCAAAAAAATTGCCGATGAGCACGGCACGCGGGTGGACATCTCCAATCGTGTTATCGATGGTCAGGTGCTTGGCGCCCAAGTATCGTTATCATTCGGTCCTGAGAGCGTCGCGGCCGGCTAGGCTTGCGACACAGGCACTTCAAGGAACGCGCTGAATCATGGCAAACATACTGGTGGTTGACGACGAGCTCGGCATCCGCGATCTGTTGTGGGAAATATTGAATGACGAGGGGCATAACGTTGAGGTGGCTGAAAATGCCGCTCAGGCCCGCGCCGCTCGATTACGCGACCGTCCTGATCTGGTGCTGCTGGACATCTGGATGCCCGATACAGACGGCGTGACACTGCTCAAGGAATGGTCCGCCACCGGAGTACTCACCATGCCAGTGATCATGATGAGCGGACACGCTACCATCGATACGGCCGTGGAGGCTACCAGGATCGGCGCCTTGGCCTTTCTGGAAAAACCGATCACGCTGCAAAAGCTGCTCAAAGCAGTCGAACAGGGTCTGGCCCGGGGTGTCATTCGCAAACCTGCAGCGACTCTGGGGCACCAGTCGCCGTTGCAGGCGACGGAAGAATCGATTGCCGGACCATTGGCGGCCATGGCTGCAGAAGTTGGGCCGTTGTCGCAGCAGAGCTTCATGCTCGACAAGCCCTTGCGTGAGACCCGCGATGAGTTCGAGAAGGCCTACTTCGAATACCACCTGGCCAAGGAAAACGGGTCCATGACGAGGGTTGCCGAAAAGACCGGACTTGAGCGAACACACCTGTATCGCAAGCTGAAGCAATTGGGGGTTGACTTGACACGCAGCAAGCGAAACGGGAACTGATTTTCGAGCTTGGGCGATACCAGGATGCTGGTATACTGCGCCGCTCTGGCCCGGTAGCTCAGTTGGTAGAGCAGAGGACTGAAAATCCTTGTGTCGGTGGTTCGATTCCGCCCCAGGCCACCAGTTAAAAAAGCCAACTGTTCTCAGTTGGCTTTTTCATGTCTGGCTGATCCCCAAGCCATGCGGGCTTCCGGCCAATTCTGCTTGTGCCACGCGACCCCTGGTCATCTGAATTAACTGTGGTTTTCGGGGCGGTTCGATTCTTTTCTGCTCTCTGTTCTCAAAAAATATTGAAGAACCGTGTCTATTTGGCACAGGCAGAATGCGTTTGAATTCAACAGCTTGCGCGTGTGTCGGTGAGGGAAGTTCTACAGGTAGAGTGGTACAGCAGTTTGGGTCGCGAATCCGTGGCAAAAGAGGCGCGGTTAATGGACCGTAATATGACTATGAATAACAACGGGCCCTGATTTCCATTGCAAGAATGACAAATATTTGTCTTAGAGCCAACGAGGGAATGTTAGGATGAATAGGAGGATATAACGATGCCTACTGCCTCCGCATTCGGACGAGCGATGCTAGATTCACTTGCGGGGCAGCCGCGGACGTTCAGCATGGAAACGCGCGGGTATCCTGCGTTGGAAATGACTTGCAGTGACTTCATGTACCTGCGTCAGGACGAGAAACAGTTGCTGGACTCTATTGCATTGCCGCAATCGGCTGATGTACTCGATTTCGGATGTGGGATCGGGCGCCATTTGTCGCACATTCGGCTAAAGAGTGCCGCAGTGCACTGCATTGGCATCGACATTTGTGATCTGATGCTCGATCACTGTCGGCAAACGTTTGCCGCGCCAGCGACATTCGCAAACTCGTTGGCTGAGTTGCCGGGTCTTCAGTGCGATCTCATCATGCTTATGGGGAACGGACTTGGTGTTCTGGGTGATGAGCCACATGCTATGGCTAGCCTCGATCAACTGGTCAGGGCACTTCGCCCGGGTGGCCGAATGGTTATTGAAGCTGGCAATCCGTTTGGGCAAGGGTACTCGTCGCGGGCGTTTACGATTGACTATCAAGAGCATCATGAAGGCCCATTCGTCTGGGGCTACGCAGATCGCGCCTGGCTAGCGGACACCATGACTCGACTAGGTTGCGCGGTTACATTGAGCAAGAGTCACGCTCCAGGCGGAGTCTGCTTCTTTGCGGTGGCTGAAAAAACTCAAGCCGATCCGACGATAAATCAGTTAAAGGAAGGCGCTTAAACGTGGAAAAATTCCCAAAGAGCCCGAAAACAAGTTCCTCGATAGTCGACAAAACGCCTTCCAAGGCGGCGGAACAGAAGGCACTTGTGCAGGCCAAGACCATCAAGACAGTCGCACGGCTGCTTCAAATCCTGGCAGTACCCAGAGGACAAGCACTTTCCAACGAAGAACTGTGCAGAAAGTTTATCGGGAAGCCAGGAAGCAATTGGGATGCCAAGGAACGCGATCTCCCGCCTAACGATCTACGCAATATTCAGCGCTATACCGAGGCACTGTCGCAAGAAACCAAAGACGGACCAGCCCTGATAGAAAAAGTGAAAAAGGCCAAGAGCGGTGACGTGCTTCGGTTCTACCACAACGCATCCGCAGTGACCCATTGGCTGATGACAGAAGAAACAGCGCTCAATGTCCTGCTCACTAGGCAGATCCTCGGTAGTACCTTTGACTCTATTGAAGGGATGAGCATCAAAGAAATCAGCGTTATCGCTGACAAGGTAGCGGACGCCAGCCCACAGATCAAAAGAATCCGTCAGCGGATTCGTGTTGTTCCAGACTGGATAGGCCGGGAAGCTGCAGTTATCAAAGCAGTGATTCTCAAGGAAACGTTTGATGCCGTTGCCAACGACAGGCAACTGAAGTTTCGTTACAAGCACAGTACTGGCGAAGTGGTCACCAAGACTGTGAGTGTCCAGGGACTCGTTGCCAAGGACGGTTCGCTCTACCTTCTCGGAACGGATGGCTTCAAAGACATACCCGACAGAGGTTTGCCCTTGCATCGCTTCGAATTTGCCGAATGCACAGACTTACCGGCGATGCCAAGACCGGACTTTGATCTCGATGGGTACATTGAAGGAAGTCACAAACTGAGTCACAAATTTGACATCCATCAACCGCCGATCGAACTGAAACTTAGAGTCGCGCCCGATGCGATCTATCATTTTCGTGAACGAAAATTGTCGAAAAAGCAAGATGTTCCAGACGAGCCCGAAGCGGACGGGTGGTACCGCGTGGTGATAACCCTCCCAGACATGATCCTTCTGGTTCCCTTCCTCCTCAGCATGGGCGGCTGGATCGAAGTTCTGGGCCCACCCAAGGTGCGCGCCGAGATGGCAAAGCGCGCCCGCCATATTGCCGGACACTACGCTAAAGATGTACTCGATCCACGATAGCTTTTGACGTAACCCTGCAGTACTCTCGGACTCCATTGGCAAAGGAGCACCATGAAAAAGCCTATTGCAGACAGGTCGAGGAGTCGTTGAATGGACTCACCAGCAAAACCACGGTACTTGACCAAATCCCGCTTCAGGACTGCGGTAGGTTGCCCTACCAAACTCTTTTACACCGGCAAAACCACCGTCTACACCGACACCAGGCAGGAAGATGACTTCCTGAATGCGCTGGCTGAAGGCGGATTCCAGGTCGGTGAGTTGGCCAAGCTGATGTACCCAGGTGGGGTCGAGATCGAATCCAAAGTCCATGAGGAAGCCGTCAAGCAAACGCGGCAACTGCTGGCTCAAGACCAAGTAACCCTGTTTGAGGCGGCGATCTGTCATCGTGGCCTGTTTGCGCGCGTGGACGTCCTGCGCAAATCCGGGGACCAGATTGAGCTGATCGAGGTCAAGGCCAAGTCGTTTGATTCGACGGACTCGAACTCCTTCCGGCAAAAGAAGGGTGGCATCGACAAGGGCATGCTGCCTTACCTGCAGGATGTGGCCTTCCAGCGCCATGTCATGAGCCTGGCATTTCCACACCTGAGAATCAGGAGCTTTCTGATGCTCGCCGACAAGTCCAAGGTCTGCACAGTGGACGGTCTAAATCAGAAATTCAAGATCAGCCGTGACAAGAACGGTCGATCGATCATCAAGGTGATGCCAGGCACAACCGTAAGCAGCATCGGCGAGCCGATTCTGACTTCTGCCAATGTTGACGCTCTCGCTGATGAAATCCTGAACCAACCCCTTGTCGCTCCTGGCTCCACTGGAACGCTGGCGCAGCTCGCCCAGATATGGGCTGTGAGCTACCAGGCGGACAAAAAGATAAAGCCTGTTGTCGGAGCTCATTGCGCGAAATGCGAGTTCCGAACAACCCCCGGCGTATCTGAATTGAAAAGTGGCTTTCATGAGTGCTGGCGCGAAGCACTCGGTTGGACTGACCAGCAAATCGAGCAAGGCACTGTGCTGGACATCTGGAATTTCCGGCGCAAGCAGGAGTTGATGGATCGCCGGGTGCTCAAGTTGCAGGATGTCACCCAGGAGGATCTGAAATATTCTGAAGGGGAAGACGGCCTGAGCCCGACCCAGCGCCAGTGGATGCAGGTGTCTGGTGAGTGGCCCGGAGGAGAAAATTTCTTTCTGGACCGGACACTGATCAAGCGCGAAATGTCCAGTTGGACGTTTCCCTTGCACTTCATCGACTTTGAGACTGCGCGGGTGGCGATTCCGTTCTTTGCGGGGCAGCGCCCCTACGCCAATATCGCGTTTCAGTTTTCCCACCATGTCATTGAGGCGGATGGCAGCGTTGCACACAAGAGCCAGTTCCTGAGCACCACGCCAGGGGTCCGGCCAAACTACGAATTCGTGCGAAAGTTGAAGCAGGCCATCGGGGACAAAGGCACCGTCTTCATCTGGTCGCCGCACGAGAACACGACGCTCAATGCCAT